>JACZKK010000200.1 GCA_014860115.1 Ignavibacteriaceae bacterium | reverse complement strand
ATGTGAACTAGTACATCACTTATGTTGGAATATTCTTTCATCAATTCATCTTTTACTTTGTGAGCTATTTCGTGTCCTTTATGAACAGGAAGATTAGCATCAACGAGAACGTGAATATCAACAAAATAATCGAATCCCATTTTTCTTACGTAACATTTATCAATGCCCATCACATTTTCAACTTTACTAGCTACGTTTCGGACCTTTTGTATTGTTTGAGCAGGAGGAGCAGTATCTAGAAGTTCGTACAGAGCAGGTTTAAAAATTCTGTAAGCATTTATGATGATGATAACTGAAGCAAACAGCGCTGCAAAGTCATCTGCAGATTCGTATCCTTCTCCACCAATTAAAGCAATTGAAATCCCAATAAACGCTGCAGCAGAGGTAATCGCATCACTTCGATGATGCCAGGCATCGCTCTTTACTGCGACACTGTTTACAGTTGTTCCTACTTTGATTACAAACCTGAACAATGTTTCCTTAGTAATAATCACAAGAATAAGAACTATCAATGTAAATGGTGCTGGAGCATGATGAGGTGTGATGATTTCATAAACACTTTGGACAATAATTATCATAGCTGCAATAAAAATTCCGAAAGCAACAGCTACTCCAGCAAACGGTTCAGCTTTTCCGTGTCCATAAGGATGATCTTCATCGGCAGGTTTGGCAGAAAAATATAAACCTGTTAGAACAATAGAAGAAGTGAAAATATCTGTAAGTGATTCTATACCATCAGCGATGAGCGCATATGAATTGCCAACTATACCTGTAAAAATTTTAATTGCAGCAAGCACTGCACTAGCAATGATACCAATTAGCGTAGTTTTTAGTCCTCGCTGGATTAACTTTTTATTTTCCGTGGATTTCTGCTTCATCTCTGGTAAAAATTGATGATTACTATTAACAAACTTAGTAAATAGAAAATAAACAATAACAAATGAATTTTTCTAAGAATAGAATAGGATTATAGAAATCAGGGGAGAAAATTATTTACTTAAGAAGCAGCATCTTCTTGCTTAGCCTAAATTCGTTCGTCTCGAGAAGTATTAGATAAATACCAGATGCAAATTTGCTTCCGCTAAATGTTACAGTATGAAACCCGCTGCTTAGTTCTGTGTCAACAATTGTTTCAACTAACTCACCTAAAACATTGAACACCTTCAATTTTATATCAGATGTTTGAGGTAAATAAAAAGAAATGTTTGTAATCGGATTAAAAGGATTGGGGTAGTTCTGATAGAGTATGATACCATCCGGTAATATGTTATCATCTTCAACGTTATTAATAATAAAATTAAGATTGATACCTGTAATCTGATTGTTCAAAGGATCTATAACCACAGTTTGACTAACTGTATTATCTAGTCCGATCTTTTGAGCGACTAGCTCATAGGTGCCGTAAGGAATGTTTGTCACATTGAATTCACCCAACTCTTTTCCGAAGTTGTAAGAATACAAAGCACCATTATTAATATTTTTTGCTAAAATTGTTATACCTTCAAAGTCGCTTCCATCGGACGGCATTGAAAATGTAATCAACCCACCAATACCACCAGCACCGTACGAAGAATCTCTGACAAGCGGAATATTTTTATCAGTTATATTACCGTTAATAAAAACTGAATCTGCATTTTGCCAGAATACAGCCGGAATCCCTTCATCGTTATAAAATCCCGGAAGGAAATTGTTAGTGTAAGCTTGTAAATAGTAGTAATCCTGTATTTGTACATTCACTAGGTATGAACCATCTTCTTTAATAAATCCAGCAAAAGCATTTATAGTGTCTAAAAGCACGGTATTCTCTTTTGAGAACGGTACAGGAACGTGCGTACCAGTTCGTACAATGATAATTCCCTTATTAACATTTATTCCGTTTACTGAATCAATAATTTGTCCGCTTACAGAAAGACTATTATTTTCGATTTTTTTCAGGTTGAAGTTTATGGTTTTTACATCACCCGAATCAAGTTCAACTAATTCAGCAAAAAATGGATCATAAGTGCTGTCGTGAAAAACAACGTAGTAACCTTCTTTCTCAACGCCAATGGTGTAGTCACCTTCAGGCAATGTTATCCGATAATTTCCCGATGAGCTGGTTTTTGCAGTATCAAGAAGATAAATTCCATTATAGAAAAAATAAACAGTGGCACTATCCACAGGATTCAGACTATCTCGTACTGCTCCATTAAATTCTCCAAACTCATCTTCGAAAAATTTTATTCTCACCTCGAGAGGTTTTGGGTTTTGAATACCATTGTTATAAACGAATATTGTATCTGAAGTATCATTTATAGTAACCTGATAAAAAGCGGTTAAAAATACGTTCATTCTTATTGAGTCATCAGGAATTATTGTGAATGGTAAAGTTAAATTGTTCTCAAATTCTAAAATGTAAAGTGAATCGTTATAATTAATACTATCTATTGTTAATATTGCATCACCTTTATTAATTAAGAATACATAGTCAATCCTGTTGAATAGATCTTCAAATTCAATCCGGTTTGGTTTAATATCAAGCTCGGGTTGAGCAAGCACCCCGACATTGAAAATGATAAAAAATGTGATAATCGTAAATTTCATATGATGGATTTTTTTCTACTTAGTATCAAGTTTAGTAATTTCGTGACAAAAATAAAGCGAGAAAAAAATAGACTATCTAAATATTTCTGGTTCAGAGCTCGATGACCTCCTGAAAAAGTCAAAAGAAGGTGATTCGGTGGCTTTTGCAAAACTTTCCGGATTTGTAAGGCAAATCTCCCATACATATTATTTATCCAAGTACCACCAAAAAAGAATTCTTAACCAGGATGATGTTGATGATCTTACCCAAAATGTTTACCTCTCATTCGCACAGCAATACCATAATATAGAAGAGCCTGAAAAATGGCTTCGAAGAGTTCTATTCTTAAATTTTGTAAAATGGTATAAATCGAATAAAAACAAATCGCATTCTTCTCTGAAGGAAAATATACCGGCCCCTGACAATTTTTCGGAAAGTTCAGATATGATCGATTCGGAAAGCGCATTATCCGTTCTAAATACTTTAAGTGAAGAAAAGCAGGAAATCGTCAGACTGAGATTTTGGGGTGATTTAAAATTCAATGAGATTGCAGAAAAATTGAATAAAAATGAAGCTGCCGTAAAGAAAATGTTTTACAGGACATTGCTAGAACTTAAAGATAAGTTAAAATAAATGTCACGAAATAAATACTTGGGATACTAAATGATCGATAAAAACCAAATTGAGAACTATGGAAAAATTTGATAAAATATTAGAGCTCCTAGATAAGAAATCTTTAAATGAAGATGACCAGAAGTTTTTAAAACAATATGCTGATTCAGATGAAGAGATCAAATCATTTGTCAATATTTATAAAACTCTTAGCTCTTCACTTACTTCCTCCGGTCACCTTCCAACTGATTTATTGGCATTTTATGTTTTAAATGAAAAGGAAGATGATCACGAAAATAAAATAATTGCCATGCTGAGTGGGCAGATAAAATCTCATCTGGATCAATGTATAATCTGTAAAAATGAATATAACGAGTTAGTTAGAGAGTATTCCGAGGTACGTGAGCATGTGAACAAATCTGTTGTTAGAACATCTCAAACCTCAGTAAGAGAGAAGAATTCTTTTATCCCTTCGTTCTTTAAACCGTCAACTTCTTTCAGATATGCATTCGCAACTCTGGCTGTATTTATAGTTGCCTATTTCGGATTGTTTGTTGTTTCAACTTCTATCACTCCCGACTACAAAAAAAATATTTTTGCAAATGAGCAGGAAGATTTTTATAAAACAAGAGGTAGAACTTCACCTTTGTTTCAGCAGGGTTTGAATGCAATCGATAAGAGCGATTATTCAAGAGCCATTGAGTTCTTGTCTGAAGATATCCAGAAACATCAGAATGAAAGATCAATATTCTACTCTCACTATATAATCGGAATTACATATCTGAAAGCATCTGAAAAAGATTTTTTCGGATTATTTAAGTCGTACGATCGTGAAAATGTAAATCTTGCAATTGCCAATCTCAAGGAATCAATAGATAAAAATAATTCTGGTGATTATGAAAGCTTAAAGCTTGATGCTTATTATTATATCGGACGAGCATATCTGCTGAGTGACGAGCGAGATTCATCAATATCCAGCTTACAAAAGGTTGTAGACGGTAAAGGAAAATATTCAAAAGAAGCTGCAAATTTGATATCAGATCTGGAGAAGAATTGATTGATGTTTCTAATAAAAGAAATTATTGTATTAGCTTCTTGTCTTATTATAGCTGCGATTAGCTTCTCGGGAGTTTCTAACTCCTACAAAAATTATTCTCCATCCAGCCAACAGGAAGATCTAAATATAACCAATCCTTCCAAAGAGTTTTTTTACTATCTCGATATCATCCAAAATAAATCTATTGATAAAGAAAAAGTTCAAATGGAGTTAAATTCTTTATCAAGCGATTTTGAACGGGAATTTTTATCTGCTTTGCTTAAAAAAAGATCAGGAGATTTTGAAGGCTCATTCAACCAACTTTTTACTCTTCTAAAATATTTTCCTTCACACTTAAATTATTATGAAGAGCTTTCTGCTTTTGCGAAGGTAACAGGCAGACTCGATGAATTATCGAAGTGGCTTAATTCAAACGAAAAGAAATCTACTGATCCATTCTACCGATATCTTGATGCACTGGTAGAAATGAATGAAGGGAACAGTTCAGTCGCAATTGAAAAAATAAAGTCTTTAGTCGGGACCGGATTTGCATCAAAAGAAATTTATTATCAATTGGCATATTTACATCGTGTCATCGGGGACTACGATGCTTCTTTACGAAATGTTATGGAAGCTGAAAAATTGTGTAAAGATAGTGATGTCTTTCTTTCTAAAATCATCAACCTGAAAGGGACTATTTTTTATTTGTCTGGAGAGTACGAACAAGCAAAAAAAAAATACCAGTCAGCCTTGGAGGCATCAATCAAATCAGGTAATAAATCTGAAGAAATAAAATCTTTTGCAAACCTTGCGATAATCAAGGATGTTTATGGAGAGATTTTTGAAGCGAGAGATGATTTTCAGGTTGCTATTAAAATGGCTGAGGAAATTGAGAATATGGAATTACTCGCATTCCTCTATTCGGAGCTTGGTGTTTCGTTCTCATACACCGCAAGTTTGATTGATTCCAGAAAGAATTACGAAAAAAGTTTTTCCCTTTACGAGAAACTGAAAAACAATGAGCGACTTTCGTACCTGTCGAGCAACATTGGCTCACTCTATCTTCAAATTGCTAACTACAAATCAGCACTTGATTATTACAGCAGGGGATTAAATTTCGCCGGCGAGAATAAATTAGGACAAGTTTTGAATCTTACCGGATTGGGGGATGTCTATTCGAACCAATCAAATTATTCTAAAGCTCTTCAATATTACAGCCGTGCAAAAGGGATAGCCGACTCAGTGAAGGATGTAACTTCTGCTTTAAAAATCGATCAAGGCATTGGAGCTTTATATTACAATATCAACCGTCCCTTTAATGCTTTGGAAATTTTTAAGAAAGCAGACTCTGAAATTTCAAGCAACGAATCACCATTTGAAATAGTAAAACTATATTCTAAAATCGGAACAGTGTTAACTTCGATTGATAGTGTAAGTCAAGCCGAAACTTATTTTCAAAAAGGATTAAACCTTGCAAATAATGTAGGAGATATTTACAGTTCAATAGTTTTGAAGACTGAACTGGCTTACAACTACTTTAAGCAACAGAATTACGACGATGCAATTAAGTTGCTGAGTGAAGCACAATCGTCATCAAGAGAGTATGAACTAACTCAGCTTTTGGGATTACAGGAATTATATCTTGGTAAGATATATGAAGCTAAAAATAAAATTGAGTTATCAGTTGAGAAATATCTTGCCGCATTTCAAATAAGTGGAAGTGTGCACGATTACAACAATCAGATCGAAGCTGCATATCTGCTTGGGCAAAATTATGAGAAAGAAAACAGTACTAATGAAGCAGAAAAAAGGTACTTGGCAGCAATAGAAATAATTGAAAAAATTTCTTCACCGCTTAGCCCAAACCAGGAGATTCAGATAGCACATTTTTCAGGAGTGAATTCTGTTTTCAATTCATTGGCAGAATTGTACCTTAAACAGGGCAGGGGTGAAGAAGCATTTGTTATCATAGATAAATCCAGATCAAGAAATACAAAAACTAATTTAGAGAGACTCAAACTTCTTTCTCACTTCAAAGATAAAACAGATTACAATTTGCTGATCGATCTTGAATGGATGATTTCTTCGGGACTTTATGATGAAGCAGTAACTGATTCATTAAAGGAAGTCGTTACAAAAATTAAAACTGAAATTGTTGCTGTGAATAAATTATTAGATCGAACTCTGCTTGAGAAAAAATCTAAGACAATAAAAGATATGCAGGAAAAACTTGGAGAAGATGATCATATAGTTACGATTTATATCGGCGAGAAGTTTTTGACACTTTTTGATTTAAATTCACAGGGATTGAGTCTCAAGAGCATAAATATTGGTCGGGATAGTTTATTGTCAATTCTCAAATCAGTTTCACCAATCTATCGATATGATATGGCAGATGAGGAAATTTATGTCAATGAAGACTTATTTTCATTTAATGCGTTAGCTGCCTACCGATTGTTCAAAGCAGTATTTAATGATTTTCTCTCAAGGATTCCAACTAATTCTAATTTGATAGTAAGTTTTCCACCTGAACTGGTAAAGCTGCCAATTGAAATGCTGGTTACTGAATGGAAGGATGGCGAAAGCCCTTACTATTACAGTGACAAAAAATTTCTGCTGGATGAATATCAAATTTCTTATACACCTTCGGCTACAATCTATTTTATTCAAATGGATAAATCTGTAAATATCAATAATCAAAATCTTCTTATCGGGAATCCATTTATCATGAATACCGAGTACTCATTAAGTGTAAGAAGTGGCTTAATAGATGTTAATCCATCAAGCTCGAGAAATATTCTTTTATTCCCTCTGGAATATTCTCAGGACGAAATTGAAAGTATTGATAAGACGATTACTAACAATTTGATTTTTACATCTAATCAAGCAACTGAAAGTAACTTTAAGCGAAACGCACCGAAAAGTGATATAGTACATTTATCAACACACTCATTTCTTTTAAAGGATCAACCTTTAATTTTCTTTTCCTCTCAGGGAGACAAAAAAGAAGATGGATTTTTAGAGTTAGGAGAAATAGTTCAGCTTAATCTTCAAAGTGAATTAGTTGTTTTGAGTTCCTGCCGCAGTGGTTTGGGAAAAGTGGATGTAGCAGAAGGAATAGTTGGAATGCAAAAAGCTTTCTTCGAAGCCGGAAGTAAAAGTGTAATTGTTTCTTTGTGGGATGTTAATGACAAGTATACTTCATATTTTATGCGGGATTTCTATAAACATTTGGCAGAAGGCAAATCAAAGTCGGATGCATTAAGACAGGCGAAGCTGGAGTTTATAAAAAATTATTCAGCAAATCCTTATTATTGGTCTGCTTTTGTTCTTTCAGGAAACCCATCTTCATTAAAACTTCAACAGGCTTCATCGATAGGAGTAACACACATTTTATTAATTCTGCTTTTAATTGGCGCATTATATTTTATGATCAGCAGGATACGGTTAAGAAATAAAAATTCCTGACAAATAGATTATAATTTACTTAACGATTCTATCGCAAGTTTTCCTGTCTCACTTTCTGCATTGATAGAAACTACCTGATTCCAAAATTCTTTTGCTTTTTCTTTATTCCCCTGAGTTGCTGCGATAGCTCCAATGTTATAAAGAGCCATCTGATTTGATGGATCAAAGGAAAGTACTTCTTTATTTACTTCTTCACATTTAGCAAAATCTTGTTTATTGTAATAAATTAATGCGAGTGAAAAATAAATATCTGTCCGTTTTGAGTTAATCTGTAATATCTTTTCATAATAAGGAATAGCTTCATTCATTTTATGAGAAGCGGAAAGGAAGTCAGCATAGTTTCGCATTGCAAGTGTGTCTGAAGGATTTTTATCGACAGCTTCTTTAAACTCAGCTAATTTTTTTCGATACTCTTCGGAAACATTTTCTTTACCAGGTGTGTTCCCGATTTGATTTTTTAATTCTTTGTGGACATCATCGTCTGGCATTGTTTGATTGTTAATTACAGGAGCCTCAGTTGAATCGGATGTTTCTTGAATGCCGACAATAATCAATAACGAGACAGCAACGATTACAAGTATTCCATATAAATATACTGGTTTGAATTTCATTCTAATCCTCTTGATAAATCTAAATTAATTAAAAAATCCATTTGTAACCAAAAATAATTGTTACAGCAACGTGGATAACCATTATGACAAACATAGTTATAGCGAAAGGTAAATGAAAAATATGCCACCAGTGGAATAATTTCTGAGATGTTCTTAACAATGCTATTCTTCTGGCTATTACAATTTCAGATTTGGCCGCTTTGATCAGCTCATTGCTCTCCGACTTACCTACCCCTAATAGCTTGATTCTCATTTTCAAAAGTCTCATTACTCTTTTAATATCAAAATAATCCCTTACAAAAAATCCAGCGGCTGTTAACAGATTAAATGACTTGTACCGATCCGCTGATGAAATTTTTTCAAACTCCGATAAGGTTGAAGAATCTTCACTCAACACACTTCTGACTTTTATCGCAAGTTTTTCCTTTATTGAATTCAATTCATTGACACTAATTTCCTGACCCTGAATAGTTCTTGGAATTTGAAGGTAAATGAATCTCCCGACTACACCACTCAGAACTACCAGTACCATACTCCAGAAACTAACGGACACAATTCCGCCAAATTTAAATGCTGTATGATACAATACCAGCACTGGGCCAACCGAACAAAGAAAAATATGAAACTCCAGCCAATGTTTCAGATATCCGATGTTGAAAAATTTTCTATATCTCTTCCTGATCATATAAACACTCACCCCAACAATCATCATCAATGTCCCAATAATTCCAAAACCGTGACCTAATGCACCACTAGGTTTTAATAAATTATGATTGGCATTGAAAAATCTTTCCTCAAGTGGGGTTGTGTAATAATCAAATCCATAGATTGTCAGAAGAATAGTAACACTTATTCCAACAACTAAAAACAAACTGACGTATATTTTATGAAGTGCTTTATTCATTTAGTAAATATTAAATACTTTTCTCACTATGATTTAAGATACAAAAATAAGATTCTCGCAGTTATTTCATAGTGTTGAATTATTGGAGGTGGTGACATCAAAGCCACTAACTTGCCTGAAAGATAAGTTATTTATGAAAAAAGATTTACAAAGAGAGTTCTACACCAGCCGAAATAAATCTGGGAATGCCCACTTTGATTCCTTGAGGTCTTCGGCTTGTGATGTATCTTTCATCCGTCATATTCTTTACAGAAAAATACACGCTGCTGTTTATATTGGAAATAAGATAACTAGCAGTTAAATCTGTAGTAACGAACGAAGGCATCAAGCCTGTTTCGCCGCTTGGCCCTGCATCAATTGTGTTAAGTTCATCTGTAAATTGCTCACCCACATAAGATGTTGAAAGATTAATTCCTAGACCAAATGGTGTATTGAAATCCAGACTGCCTGTAAGCATAAACTCAGGTGCATACGGTAGTTTGTTATCCCTGACATTAAACGTTTCACTTCCAACAGTAATGAAACGATCACTACTGTAAGTTGAATTCACATAAGTTGAATAAGCTGAAAGAGAGAAAATATATTTGGTTTGCAACAGCTGATGAATGTCAAAACGAATTCCAGCTTCGGCACCGATGTGCATTGTTTCGCCACCATTCACTAATCCTGTTCCCGATCCGCCCGAAGAAACTGAAACAGGAATTACCTGGTTTGAAAAGTCCATCAGGAATCCGGTCAACTCAAAATAAATTGGAGAAGCAAAACTTGCTCGGATGCCTGCTTCATAATTCCAGCTTAATTCAGCATCAAGGTTGAGAGCAGTACCTTCGTTTGTGATGGCATCTTTTATTCTTGGAGGTGCGTAACCTCTGTGAACTCCGGCAAATATTGAATAAACATCATTGAAGTTATAATTAACTCCTATACCGGGAATTGGAGTAAACATATTATCACTATTTGTAATATTTGTATCCTTGTAAGCAATTCTGAAAATGTCCCGCTCGAAGTGAAAATTTTCTAAACGTATTCCAGGTATAACAGTGAAGTTTGAGCTGATGAAAAATCTATTCTGTGCGAATATACTTTCTGCGTAACCTGTTCTTATTTCATCATCTCTCAAATCGCCGGATTTTGCATCAGCGGTCCTGCCATCAATTCTTTGCTCAAATGCTTTTTCATAATGAAATCTGAATCCACCCTCAAGCTCATTTTTAAGATTGCCGATGTGGTAATTGTAACTAAATCTTGGTTCAACACCAGCAACTTCAAATTGTCTGTTTCTATTGGCTGTACTATTTCTCATATAGATTGCACCTCCAGGCACGGTGGTGTCACCAAAAACAACTCCCGTCAAATTACTGGTTGGAGTTCGGCTGAAATCCTGTCGCAGCCAGTTTCTTGTTGTCGTATAGCCGTAAAATGTTGTTCTTAGAAAAGCACTTTCAGAGAAAAAATAATCGTGTATGAGACTTGCGGAGTATCTACTTACATCCAACTCGTCATTCGGTGCGACGATAGTATAATATTCTCCGTTATCATACATACTTGCTGTTAATCCCACATAAGTTGAGTTAGAATTCTCATCATAGTAAGCGATCTTAATTCCTATTCTTGAATTTTCTCCTGTTTGGAATTTGATCTTTGCCGTCAGGTCATTGATATCGAATCTTGTTATTCCAATTCTATATGCCTGTTTATGTAAAAATCCAAATTGAAATCCTACGTTATCTATCGTATTTCCGTAAGCAGCCTGACCATTAAAATAGCCGCCATCACCACCTCTCACTTGCAAAGAAAGAGAATTAGATAACGGCGGATCATATGTTATATAGTTAATTACTCCACCAATAGTTTGCGGACCATATAAAATTGAACCACTGCCTTTTAATACTTCTATGCTCTTCATTCTGTCAATTGCTGGCGTGTAATACATTTCAGGTTCACCATAAGGTGCGAGTGCGATTGGTACTCCATCTTCCATCATTAAAACATTTCTGCTTCTATCCGGATCGAGTCCTCGCATTCCAATGTTTGCTCTCAAACCTGCACCTTCCTCATCAACTGCATTTATTCCGGTTACCTTTTTAAACATTTCGTTGCCGGTAATTGGCTTGCTGTTTTTGAGTGATGCTTCTGTAATTATATTAGCTGAGCCTGGTATACGATTGATCAGAGCAGGTTTTCTGCCAATTATATCAATCTGGGGAAAATCATATGTCTTTATGGATGATACAGTATCAAGCTCGGGTTTATTATTAGTTTTTGGGATTTGGCCTTCTGCGTTTTGCCCTAAAAGAGAGATGGAAAATAACCAAAGTAATACGATAAAAAACAGATGAGTAAGTGCTGAGAATATGTTCATAGCAATTCGGTTTGTCTGATAAAAATAATTTTTAATTCTTATCTAAACTTAATCTTAATAAAAATAAAAAACAACACAATAGTTGCTATTGCCCAACAATCACCATCTTAAATTGATTTTATAAGTTCTTAATGATAATTTTGAACAGCAAATTTCAACTTACAAAAACGACATTTCTAAAATTGTTGACATTCTATAATATAATCTCTCCGTCGGCTTATGAACTAAAGAAATTCTTTGTCTGTTCAATAATTGAGTTCATTAATTAACGGTGAAGAAGGAGTCTGCTTATGAGTTCATTTACTAAGTTTCTCAATTCATCAATTGGCAAGAAGCTAATGATGGCAGTAACAGGAAGTTTTTTGCTAATTTTTCTGATCATTCATTTGATTGGAAACATAACTCTGTTCTTTGGTGCCGAAGCTTTCAATGGTTATGTTGGAGCTCTAGATGTTGTTAAGCCGCTCATCCGTGTAGTTGAAGTTGTGCTGCTTGCTGCTTTTGTTTTACACATTTTTAATGGATTGAAATTGTGGATTGAAAATAAAAGAGCTCGAGGTGTTAATTACAAAGTAAACGGTTCACCAGAAAACAGTGCTCTTTATTCCCGAACAATGTTTTTATCGGGATCTATTATTTTCATTTTTTTGGTATCACATCTGGGGACCTTCTTCTGGAGATTTAATGTGTACGATCCAATGGGTCTTGCAAACATTCATCAGTACTTTGACATAGTTGTTTACTTTTTTGGAATCTGGTGGTATGTAATACTTTATGTCATTGCGATGGTACTGCTTGGTTTCCATCTTAATCATGGCTTTCAAAGTGCATTCCAAACTTTTGGATGGAATCATAAAAAGTATTTTCCTCTAATCCAAAAAATTGGAGCTATCTACGCAGTATTTATGGCTATCGGGTTTGCTTCAATGCCGATTTATTTCTTCTTCTTTTACGGAGGTAACCAATGACAAAGCTTGATTCAAAAATTCCAGCCGGCCACATTTCGGAAAAGTGGACGAATCATAAATTCAACATGAAGCTGGTTAACCCAGCCAATAAAAGAAAATATACAATAATTGTTGTTGGAACCGGATTAGCCGGTGCCTCTGCTGCAGCTTCTCTTGGTGAACTCGGCTATAATGTTTTAAACTTCACTTTTCACGACAGTGCAAGAAGAGCACACAGCATTTCTGCGCAAGGTGGAATTAATGCTTCAAAGAATTATCAGAATGACGGTGATTCAACATATAGACTATTTTATGACACTGTAAAAGGCGGTGATTTCCGCGCTCGCGAGGCAAATGTTCATCGTCTTGCAGAAGTAAGCAGCAATATTATTGATCAATGTGTTGCCCAGGGAGTTCCGTTCGCAAGAGAGTATGGAGGTTTGCTTGATAACCGTTCTTTTGGTGGTGCACAAGTTTCAAGAACTTTTTATGCGAGAGGACAAACGGGACAACAATTATTACTCGGTGCCATAAGCGCATTAAACCGTCAGGTTGATAAAGGCACTGTTAAGCTATACTTAAGAAGAGAAATGCTTGATGTCGTGATTATTGACGGTGCAGCAAAGGGAATTATTGTACGAAATCTGTTAACAGGTGAGATTGAAAAATATTCTGCTCATGCTGTTGTTCTTGCAACTGGTGGATACTCAAATGTATTTTTCCTTTCTACAAATGCCATGAACTGTAATGCAACAGCAATCTGGCGTGCGCATAAACGAGGAGCCTATTTCGCAAATCCATGCTTTACACAAATTCATCCAACCTGTTTGCCGTTACACGGGGAATCGCAATCAAAACTAACACTTATGAGCGAATCTCTACGTAATGATGGAAGAGTTTGGGTATCCACGAAAAAAGGAGATATGAGAAATCCGGGCGATATTCCTGAAGACGAACGAGATTATTATCTTGAAAGAAAATATCCTTCATTCGGAAATCTTGCACCTAGGGACATTTCATCACGTGCAGCAAAAGAAGTTTGTGATGAAGGAAGAGGAGTTAAAGGTGGGGATGCTGTTTATCTTGACTTCAAAGATGCAATAAACAGACTCGGTCAACACGTAATTGAAGAACGCTATGGAAACCTTTTTGAGATTTATGAAACCATTACAGGAGAAAATCCATATAAATCTCCAATGATGATTTATCCCGCACCACACTATACAATGGGCGGCTTGTGGGTTGATTATAATTTGATGAGTAACGTTCCGGGATTATTTGTACTTGGTGAAGCCAACTTTTCAGATCACGGGGCAAACCGTTTGGGTGCGTCTGCACTTATGCAAGGTTTGGCAGATGGTTATTTTGTTATTCCTTATACTATGGGAAATTATCTTGCAGGAGACAAACCAACATTAGTAAAAACTGATCATCCAGAGTTTGAAAAAGTTGCTAAGGAAGTTAAAGATCTTACCAACAAGCTACTTTCCATAAAAGGAAAGAGGACAGTGGATGATTTACACAAGCAGCTTGGCAGAATTATGTGGGATAATGTTGGTATGGGAAGAACCGAAGAAGGATTGAAAAAAACTATCGAGCAGGTCAGGCAGGTAAAAGAAGAATTCTGGAAAAATGTTACAATCCCCGGCAGTGGTGATGATGTTAACCAAACTCTTGAGCGTGCTGGAAGATTGGTTGATTACTTTGAACTCGGTGAGTTGATGGCACTTGATGCACTTGACCGAAATGAATCCTGCGGTGGACATTTCAGAACTGAATATCAGTTTGAAGATGGTGAAGCAAAACGTGATGATGAAAAATACTCTTATGTTTCAGCCTGGGAATTTGCAGGCGAGAATAAATGGAACCTTCACAAAGAAACTCTCGAATTTGAATATGTGAAACCGGCAATAAGGAGTTACAAATAATGGAAGCAAAAAAACTTAATCTGACACTTAAAATCTGGAGACAAAAAAATTCAAACTCGGCTGGCAGCTTTATCGACTATAAAGTTCAGGTTTCTCCAGATGCTTCTTTCCTTGAAATGCTTGATGAGTTAAATAACTCTCTTGAACTTAAGGGAGAAGAGGCTGTTCACTTTGAAAGTGATTGCCGCGAAGGTATTTGTGGGACTTGCGGATTAGTAATTAATGGAAGACCACATGGACCGTTAGCTAAAATTGCAACCTGTCAGCTTCATATGAGGAACTTCAAAGATGGAGACACACTATGGGTAGAACCTTTCAGAGCAAAAGCATTTTCTGTTATAAAAGATTTAATGGTTGATCGTTCAGGATTTGATAAAATTCTCCAGGCAGGCGGATATATTTCAGTAAACACGGGTGGAGTGCCGGATGCAAATGCAATTCCAATTCCAAAAGAGATTTCAAGCTTAGCCATGGATGCTGCAGCCTGTATTGGTTGTGGTGCTTGTGTAGCCGCATGTAAGAATGCTTCTGCAATGTTATTTGTTTCAGCAAAAGTTTCGCAATACGCTCTTCTTCCTCAGGGTCAACCAGAAAGATACCAGAGAGTTGAAAAAATGGTAAAAGTAATGGACGAACTTGGCTTCGGAAGCTGCACAAACACTTATGCGTGTGAAGCCGAATGTCCCAAGGGAATATCAGTAACCAACATTGCAAGGCTGAATAGAGATTTTATAATGGCGAAGATTAAAAATAAAGAAGTAGAAGTGTAAATAAATCAAGTATTTTTGGAAAAATAAAAAATCCCGGTTTAGTTTAATCGGGATTTTTTATTAGTTTCGATCAGACTAAATTGAAATAGAAATTTGTCAATAGTTATTCTGTTTCTTAATTTGAGACCGCAAAATTAAAGAGAATAGTGATGTTTGAAAAAGAAATTAAATTTATCGGTGATTTCTGCCTCAACCAAGTTAAGAATCTTGGTCCTGTATTCACATTTGAAAAAATCACAACCACCAATCTTCATCCAGCAGTCTTGTGCTACATTTCTGCAGAACTGGATTTTATGATCTATGCTGATAGACGCAAGCTTCTACAGCAATCTTATTTTGATTATTCAGGTAAAGAAATATCGGATCATTTTCAAAGAATCTCAGGTGAAATTAAGAGAAATAAAAAAATTTCATTTGATGACTTGAAGAAATTAATTATACAGGCAGTTTCCTTTAATGCTAATTACCTTGTTAGACCACGGTGGTCTTTAACAAAATTAATTTTTAATGAGCAGCCTATCATCTCTGTGGAAGAGCTTCAGATGATGCTGAACTATTTGTATTACTACGAATATTTCAGAAAGGTTCTCTCTGCATATCTGTCAAAAAGAAAACTTGTTCAGATATCTCTAACCGAATTTGATCTTATCCTAAATAAAATAGATAGTGAATTATTCAGTTCAAGCCAGGAACAATTAGTCGAAAACGCTCTTAAATCTATGGGAGACTTTTTTAACATTGGTGGAGTTGAAAAGAATCTGGTTTCATCCAGTGCTATTGAAATCTTCCTCAAAGAAAAAAATATGCTCGAGTTGGTATTCAGGCTTAGGAAAGAAGTTCCCGAGGGTCAGAAAAAACGTTATGATAAAAATGATCTGAAACGGGTTTTATACTCAACAGTTAACGAAGAAAAGAGTGAAAAGATTACAATTACAGATTCGGAAATTGTAATTGATGGGCAAGAAAATATAAATGAAGAATCAGAAAAGACAAACCTTGATGAACTAGCGGGTAAATATGCAGAAGAAATGGATAGAACAAATGTTGAGTCATTCCTGAGTCCGGAAGAAGAAGAAACCCTTCTTTCTTTATATGATGAAGAACTAAAAGAGCTTATTGAAGTAACTGATAGCGAAGTTCCTGAAAATGAAATTGGATTGACAAAATCTAATTCAGAAGAGGAAGAAGAAACGCTGTTTGAGCAGGACTCAGATGAATCAGAGTTTTTAGCAGGAGAGGACTTAACTTCGTCTAAATCTATAGAAAGTGAATCATTATCTGAAGAAATTCCCGAACTGGAAACAGATGAGTTCGCCGATCAAATAGAAATTGAGTCAGAGTCTGCTAATGAAGGTATTGAAAAAGAGATTGTTGATGAAATGATCCGAGATTTTATTGGTGAGGGAAAAACCACTGAATCATTTGACGAAACTTCTGAAAATGTTTTAGAAAAAGACAAGCAAATTTCAGATGCAGAGCTCCCTGATATTGAAACACTCGAAAACGAATTGCTGAATATCTTTGAAGACGTAGACAAGTATAATGCCGGTGTTTCTTCAGAAGAAATATCCTTTGAGGAAGTAAAAGAAATTCCTGACGATAATATGAATCAAGCCAAAGATTTATTTTCACCCTTTCTTGAGGAAGATGGACTGGATGATTATATAAATAGTCTTGATGAAATTGTGTCCTCTGACAAAAAAAACAAACCAGTTGTTGATGAAATTGAAAAAGAGATAGTTGATGAAAAACCTGAACCACCGAAGCCAGTTGAAGTTGAAGAAAGAGTGGTAGTTGAAAAAAAGGTTGATGAGGAGAAAGAAAAGGTTAGCAGAGTGATTCGGCCCAAAGATCTCTTCAGTTATCTAAGAAGAAAAGAAGTTAAAAAAATCGTCTCCTTCATTTTTGCAAATGATGAAGAAGATTTTACAAATACAATAGAAAGGCTGATGGATTGTCATTCTTATAAAGAAGCCTCAGAGATTTTGAAAGCAGTTTTCACTTCATACAAAATCAGTCCCTACTCTAAAGAAGCCATTACATTCACAAACGCTGTATCCAACTACTTTAGGCAAGCCTGATGTTTGTCGATTACTCCGTTATAGAAGCGTACGCCGGAAAAGGCGGAGATGGTGCAGTTACATTTCGACGTGAAAAATATGTTCCCAAAGGTGGTCCTTCAGGTGGTGACGGCGGAAACGGTGGAAATATTATAATCAAAGCCAGTACAAATCTTCACACTCTTCTCGATTTCAGATACAAAAAAAAATACTGTGCTGGCGACGGAGAGAAAGGCGGCAATTCACTGAAAGATGGAAAAAATGGAAGTGATGTGCTCATTAGAGTGCCTGTTGGAACTGTTATTAAAGATGCGGAAACAGAAAAATTACTTTTTGATCTCGAAGCTGATGGTAAAGAAATAATTCTGGCAAAAGGTGGAAAGGGAGGAAAGGGCAATAGTAAGTTTGCTACGCCTACAAATCAAACTCCCCGATTTGCAGAAGATGGAAAACCTGGTGAGTATAAAAAAGTAATACTCGAATTAAAATTAATCGCCGATGTCGGGCTGGTAGGTTTTCCAAATTCAGGAAAATCTACTTTGATTTCAAAAATATCTGCTGCTAAACCAAAAATTGCTGATTATCCCTTCACCACACTCGAGCCGAATCTTGGCATTGTTAAGTATAAAGATTTTCAAAGCTTCACTGTTGCAGATATCCCGGGTATCATTGAAGGTGCATCGGAAGGTAAAGGATTGGGTCATCAATTTCTTCGTCATATTGAAAGAACGAGAATAATTCTTTTTCTCATTGACATAACTTCAGAAAATTATCAGAATGATTTTAATATTCTGATGAATGAATTGAAGAGTTATAGCCCTAAATTAATTCAGAAGAAAATTTTTGTCTCCCTGTCAAAAGCAGATTTGATTGATTCAGATAAAATGAAGGAAGTTTTGCATTTTAAGTTTAAAGGCATAAAAGATAAACCATTAATATTCTCATCAATCTCAGGCCATGGATTGGATAGAATGTTGGATATTTTGTGGAATAGTCTCGAAAAAGAAAAGAATTCTTAAAAGAGATTCTGGATTGTCAAAATAATGTAATTCTCCAGTATTTTTGAAAATATTAAGCTTTGTGGCTATATTTGCATCCCGATTTTAGTGGGATCAAACAGGGCGGGGTAGCTCAGTCGGTTAGAGCAGTGGAATCATAATCCACGTGTCGGGGGTTCGAATCCCTCCCCCGCTACAAACAAAGAGAAAAATTTTAGATTATATAGAACAAAGGAAAAATTATGTATAGTATTTTAGTTTTAATTGCATCGATTGCAGCCGTACTTCTGATTATAGTAGTATTAATGCAAGCCAGTAAAGGCGGCGGATTATCCGGAACATTCGGTGGCGCAAGTAATATGAGTTCGATGTTTGGAACAAGAAGAACCGCTGATTTTTTGAGTCAGGCAACATGGTGGCTGGCTGGAGTCGTTGCTGTTCTTGCAATTGTAGCTAACCTTTTCTTTTTGCCCGGTAAAGTAACACAGGAGCAAAGAAGCATTATTCAGGAAACAGGCAGACAAAATATTCCTCAAACACCATCATTACCGCAGCAGCTTCCTGAGCAAGAGTAAAAGCAACTAACTAAACTTTTTAATGAGGCTCTGAATGAAATTCAATCAGGGCTTTAATTTTTCCATCCTGCGAGAATTTCAATAATTTTATCCTGAATATTTTTGTATTTATTGGCTCCTCCTGAAGTAAATTCAAACATTATACAGACAATTAAATCATCATCATTTGCAGTTGTAACATAGCCCGCAAGCGATGATACGCCGTTAAGAGTTCCCGTTTTCCCTCTGAAATTATTTTCTGCAGCTGTTCCTATCATTCTCTTTTTTAATGTCCCATCAACTCCTGCAATACTCAATGAATTAAAAAAATCATCAAATTGCTTAATGTTGAAATAAACTTTTTCAAGCAATCCAACTAAAGCTCCAGCAGTAACCTGGTCAAACCTGGATATACCTGAGCCATCAACTATTTTTGTTCCGTTTGAATAAATACTGTTATCCTCAATGTAATTTAGAATAGCTTGCGTTGAGAAAAACGAATTTCCTTGCTGTCCACTATAAACAGAACCTAAAGTTTTAAATAAACATTCCGCATAAAAATTATCGCTGCTTTTATTTGTTTCTTTGAGTAGCTTGCGAAGTTCGATTGATGACTCAATCAGAAGTCTGGCATTCTCATCAGCTATTCCGGAAATGGAATTTCCAATTACTTCTACTCCGTATGAAATCAATTTCTCTCTCAGTTTCTTTGCAGCAAAAAGTGGTGGATTATCAACGTTAACAAAATAATTTCTGTATTTACCTCTTCGTTTCTTTGTAACTATCGTTCTATTCCTGTCGATAACTAATGCTGAAATTGGAGGAAGCTTAACATTTGCACGTTCTTCACTTATCCAATCGTCCCTTGAGTATACATTGTCAAAGTAAGTATCATCGCCAACAACATTCCCGGTTACTTTTCGAAGACCAAATTGATATAATTGATTTACCAATTTATCCAGATCTTCAGAGCTGAAGCTTGGATTTCCAAAACCTTTGATGTAAATATTTCCCTCTATGATACCGTCCGATATTTCATCATCATCTGCCAATATTTTTGTGGATAGTAGATGATTACCGCCCATTAATTCAAGAGCTGTTGCTGTAGTAAATAACTTTGTATTAGAAGCTGGAATCATTGATTCAGTATGATTGATACAAACCAAAGTATCCTGCGTTAAAGGATCGTATATCATAATTGCCATTTTTGTGCTGGAAGTTATTCCTGAAATAATATCATTAATTTCTTGAATAATTTTTTCAGGTGCTTCGGCAAAAAGATTGTTAAGAGAAAAAATTACAAAAAAAAGTATAGCCGGAATTTTCATTGATTAATTTTAGTATTTTAATCTAAATTGAAATGAGAATGAACAACAATATATTTATATTACATTTGTTAAAAGTAGAAATAATTATTCCCTACAAATAAATCATTCTATCCTTAAACATTCAATAGATTATTAAAAAATAAAATTTAAAAGGTCAAATGAAAAAGCCAGTCAAAGCTTATCAGGATGTGGATTTTCTTAATTCATCCGATGGAAGAACGATCAGGATGATAACAGAATACCTTCAGCCGAAGAGTAAATTTAAAAAATTCAAAGTGATGGATACTATTGTGTTCTTTGGCTCTGCAAGACTCAAAGCACGAAGAGATGCACTGAGAGAATACAACGCAATTAAAGCCTCAAACCCAAAACAGATTGAAAATTTTGCTAAGAAACTCCGAGAGGCACAACTTTATCTAGATATGTCAAGATATTACGAAGATGCCGTCGAACTCTCGAAAAGATTAACGGAGTGGTCGATGAATCTTGAAACTAGCGCTAACAGGTTTATCGTTTGTACAGGAGGAGGTCCCGGCATAATGGAAGCGGCAAATAAAGGAGCAAAGAAAGCTGGAGGTTATTCGATAGGATTGAATATTAGTATACCATTTGAGCAATTTGTCAACAATTATGTTACACCTGATTTGAGTTTCGAGTTTCACTATTTCTTCATGCGTAAATTCTGGTTTGCATACCTCTCAAAAGCACTAGTAGTTTTTCCCGGTGGGTTTGGTACTATGGATGAGATGTTTGAAATAATGACTCTTATTCAAACGGCAAAATTGAGAAAAAAACTTGCAGTGATTATTTATGACAGAAAGTACTGGAGTAAAATAATAAACTTCGATGCACTTGTAGAACTTGGTATGATTAGTAAATCTGATTTAAGTTTATTCACGATGTGCGATACGATTGATGAAGCTTACGATGCAATAATAAAGCATCTAAAAAAATATTATTCAAAAGAAAAAGAACCAAAAGTTATAGAACCGGTTTTACATCTCAGATAATTAGGACGTGAGATAATTTTAACTAATGTCGCTCTCTTGGAACTTCAATATCTCATGTCCTAAAAAACCCCTCAAGTGAGGGGCTTCTAAAATTAAAATTCATCGGATCGCTGAGCGCGCCGGGTGGCCTTAATTTTTTCCATTCGCTTTTTAACTGAAGGTTTTACAAAGAAAGTTCGTTTTTTATATTCCTTAAGAATTCCTGATCTCTCGTATTTCTTCTTGAAACGTCTTAAAGCTTTATCAATGGATTCATTTTCACCGACTGATATGCCAACCAAATTATTTCACCTCGCTTCTTGGTTATTTAATGATTCGATAAGTTTTTTTAAACCTGATTTTTGAAAATCAACTGAAATTGAGCTTTTACCGTTTGTAAGCGTTTCTTTGGAAACTACTCTCCCAAAGTCATCCCAATTTTCGTGATATATTGTTTCTCCGATTTCAAAAGTGCTTAAAGGCGAATACTTTTTACACTCTTCATTTTCAATTCCCTCTAATGTGGCGCTATTGCTTTTAATAATATCACTGATATCTACAAGCATCACCTGTTTACAGGATTTACATTTCGCCCACTTTTTATATTCTGATTCTTCGCCGGTCACGCTGCTAGTGATTTCCATTTTCTGTACCGTACCGCACGAGTTACAAAACGCTTCTATATTTTTTATCCTTGCCATAACTAACTCTTTTTTAATTCAGGACACTAATTTAACGCTAACCTCTCCTAGAGTCAAATTTTTCGTGTGTAGTAATTCAGGTTCAGATAAAAAGTTTGATTTATTATAAGAAATCAGCGTTCGTAAGAGAATCGCTGCATAATGAGTGGGGTTTGGGAATTTGTTGAACTAATCTCGTTTCCCGAATCTTTTATTAGCTTTTCTTTCGATTTTGGCTCTCATTCTTTCAATTGCCTGATTATGTGGAGATATACTGCTGAAAAGCTTTTTAATTTCGCTCTGGATCAAAGTCTCGGCTTTAAACAAATTACTATTAGTGGTTGATTCATTAAAAACAGCTTTTTGTTCGAGACTTAATTCGTCATCGACTAATAGTGCAGATTGCCTGAGCTCAAAAATTAGCTTTGAAGAACCTTGCTGGGTTCCTAATCTTTTTTGCTCTTCATAATTAAAATCGCCTTTCATAAAAAGATATAATAATTTTCTAGCCCGGTAAATCCTTGTTGCGATTACTCCAACGGGAACATCTATCAAATCAGAAATGATTTCGTAATCGAGCGAATGAATCTCTTTCATTATCATCGGAATACGGAGAACAGCTGGTAGATGTTCGAGAGATTTCATTAATTTATCTTCTGGTAACCTTGAGTTGAAGAAATCCTCAACATTATTTAATTCCACTTTTGTATGATCTATAAAATCAAAAACAGTTTGTTTGTCATTTTCTTTGTCAGAATAAAACTCATGAATTTCTCTCATCCAGATTCGGTGAATCCAACTATACCAATCAGCAAAGTTTTTAGTTATATCACAATTTTCAATTGCTTCGTAAAATGTTTGCCTGATTATTTTTTTTGCTCCCCTTTTATTCAATAGTATCCAAAAGGAAGTATTGTAGAGTTTGTCCAAGAGTGGGAGCGCTTCAGAATTAAATTCTGAACCAAGCTTTGCCAATTCCTCTTTGCTTGTATTAAATCTTTCTCTTAATGATTGATGCGACATTTATAAATTACCTACTTCCCGTAAACTATTGAATTCCCATCCCAACTATCAACTTTTTTGATATCAATCAAAAACCCATTGACAACAGCATACAGAACCTCATCATTTTTTCTTATTATAAAATTTGGAGATTCCTCTGGTTTAACGTTAACTTCTGAAACTTTTTTGCCATTAAAAATTATGTTGAACGGAAGATGAGAATATTCACCCTGAAAACTTTCATCGTCCAAAATGAGATTTGTGTATCCTTCATTGTAGAGTTGAGACGGATTTATTTTTTCTAATTCTTCGAGTGAAAGATATGGCTCAGGTTTAGTTTTTCCGGGCTCGACAGTATATTCCGAAAAATCAAATTCCTCATAACCAGCAAAAACGGAGAGATCACCTACGTCCTCGATTTTCGCTTTAAGATAAAAATCTTTTGCGTCTTTTAGATTTACTTCATCGTAGTTTATACCTATATCAATAACATACTCGATATTATCTCTTTTAATTTTTAGATTTCGCAGAATTAAATCCATCATAAATTTTTCATTTTGTGGAATGGATTCATAGACATTTAAATTTGTATTTGCATAACTTCCACTAGCAATGCTGTTTAATGCAGAGAGAATCGTAATGTAATTTATTTTTTTAAGGAATTGTTTCTCGCGATCACCACGCCAGCCGCCGCTTTCAAGCAGAACAGTTGCCGTTCCCCATTTAGTAAAATTATCTCCGAATGCCCGCGGCTCATAGTCATCGGAATATTTAGCGATATGCCCGGGAATGAATTCATTTAAAACTGAGACCAAATTCCCAATAAGTTTCATGGCATTTTCTCTTGGAGGTGTGAGAGTTTTGTCATAATCCGGTGCAGGTGCAAGAAATGATATCGAAGCGGGATTGATCGAATTTCCTGCTGAATAATCTCTTCCTTGATCGTGGAGGTTAAAACCGAAATCGGCTTTTAGACTGTCAAAAACTTCTTTCAAAATTTTTGCTTCGGGAGTTTGTTGCCTTAAAACATCACGGTTCAAATCAATCTCAACAATATTTCTACGCTGGAATTCTTCTGCACCATCGGGATTCACCATAGGAATAATATAAATGCTCAGATTTGAGAGAAGAAATTTTTTGAATTCCGGGAAAGCGCTATCATCAGAAAAAAAGTTGAACATATCGAATAAAGCTGCGGTGGCTGTTGGTTCATCGCCATGCATTTGTGACCACAGAAAAACTTTTATCTCACCGCTTCCTATTGAAATTAAATAAATATCTCTTCCCTCGACTGATTTACCGACTTTATCCACCTTGAAATTCCTTTTATTTTTTAATTGTTCGATTAACGGAACAATGTCAGAATGTTTGAATCGTCGGTTAGTTAAACTTTTTTCTTTAAAGTTTTCGTATGAGTGATAGAGATCCCAGGCAATTTGTTTTTCCTGTGCCATTATGTTTCCTAATAATAAGATTGTAAAAAGTAGTATTCGAAGCGATTTCCAGCTATTATTGAAAAGAGATTTTTTCATAACGATTTTAATTTAATTATTAGATGTGTTATTTACTAAAAAGTGGAAGGGAGATTTTATCTTGGCTACAAATAATTTGAAAATTGGTTCGCCTGCGCCTGATTTTAATTTGATGGGTGTTGATGGGAAAAAGTATTCACTTAGTTTCTTTGCCGATAAAAGAGCATTGATTGTAATTTTTAGCTGTAACCACTGTCCTTACGTTCAGGCTTATGAAGACAGGATTAAACAGATACAAACTGATTATGACAGCAAGGGAGTTTCGGTTGTTGCAATCAATTCTAATGAAGATAAGGGTTATCCAGAAGACAGCTTTGAAAATATGAATAAGCGTGCCACCGAACAGAATTTTAATTTTCTGTACTTAAGAGATGATGATCAATCTGTTGCCCATGCTTATGATGCGACACATACACCCGAGATTTTTCTTTTTGGCAGAGAAAGAAAATTAGCTTTTCACGGGAAGATTGATGACAACTGGCAGGAACCAGGCAAAGTGCAGAATCATTATTTAAGAAATGCATTGAATGAACTGATTGCAGGAAAGGAAATTTCAGTCCCTGAGACTTTTACAATTGGCTGTACGATTAAGTGGAAGAAGTGAATTGGGGATTTGTCATTTAATTGGGATTTAGGTCTAATACATAAATCCAAAATTCAACGTGATGTAGAAACCGCTTAATGCACTTTTATATCGGTCTTTTAAAATCTCGACACCTTCATCAAGAAATTGTGTGTAATAATATCGGACGTTTATTCCGATAAGACTCTTTTGATCCAAACCGAAGTTTGCTCCAAAGCCCGCATATCCGCCAACTGCATAATGTGTCTGTGAATAAGAAAATGCTCTGAAAAATTCTTCTGCATACGGAGTTGTTAATGCAATTGTTGGTCCAACGCCTGCATTAATGTAAGGACGGAGATTATCTGTAAGTTCATTTTCAAATAAGCGGAATTGCGCGCCGAAGGTCACGGGAATCTGGAACACACGGTTCTGTTTTCCGATAGTGAATGTTTGTCCATAGATATCAATGTATTCAATCTCTCTTTCATCTTTGGCTTCAGAAATCGAAATATCCCCAAATAGAGTGAACTTTGTGCTTAGTTGTTTCCTGTAAAATCCGCCAAATCCGAAACCGCTCTCACCAATCATTAAATCAAAACCCCAGGCATTCGGCGGAAAAATCAATGGTGATTTGGGAGGTACAAGCTCACCAATTTCCTGTGAAAAGAGCAAAGATGTTGGAATTATAAACAATATTAAAAATATTAATCGTCGCATATTATCTTTAAATTTCTATGTCTAAAATAATCAACCTTTTATCAGAATCAATAGCATAATTGCTGGGCTTAAAGCTGAAATATATTCTTAAAACAAAACAATTTATTTCCTAAGATCGGAATGATTCTTACAAAGCAAAAAATAGATCAGATTGATATTGATTTTCTTATTAACGATAAGCTCAGTAAAAATAAAATTAGTGAAGTACTCTTCATCGTTCCCACAAAAAGAAAAATCCGGTATCTAACTCGCGAACTTATTTCCCTGAGTCCGGGTAAATCACTGTCAGGATTAAAAATAGAAACTATTGGTTCGTTTGCAGAAAAGCTCCTTACAGAAATAGAAGGAAAAGTGAACCTGATAAGTGAAGAGGCAGCAGTTCTTCTCCTCAACCATAGTTTTAACAGAATTAAGCTGAAATACTTCTCTCAGTATAAAAATCAAATCCCCTTCGGCACACTTGAGCGCGTAAAGAATGCTATCTCAGAATACAAACGACACGGTATCACTCCGGAACGATTGAAAGAGGAAGCGGAAAATTTATCCGGCAGTGAAAAGTTGAAAGCGCTTGACATTTCTAATGTATTTGAAGATTATCAAAGGACTCTCATCGGAAATAACTTCAGGGAAACAGGTGATATCTATTCATCGCTTAACAGGAAAGAGAAAAAATTATTTAATGAAGCTTTCAATTTTATCTACCCGGCCGCTCAATTTGTATTGGTAAATGGTTTTGACGAGTTCACAATGCCTGAAGTTGAAATAATCAATTCTGTTTCTGAAATAATTGGAGTTGAACTTTTCGTAGCATTCGACTACTACAAATACAACCCGGCAGTTTTTTCTCACCTGAATTCCTGTCACGATCGTTTGGAAGCAAAGGGCTTTAAGGAAGTAAAAGATATTTCGCCAAGTACTCAATCTAAATTTCTAAACATTGTCAGGGAAAAACTTTCATTAAAATCTCAGGAGAAAAAGGAAACTTCTTTTCAGGATTTCATTACGCAGGTAGATTCTTCCAGCAGAGAAGTAGAAATTGAACTTATAGCAAAAGAAATAAAGAGGATGTTATTAAATGATAAAGTTGAATCAGAAAGAATTTGCATCGTGTTTAACCTGATTGGAAACTATTCAGCGATAATCAGGGATAGATTTAATGTTTATGGGATTCCTTTCAATCTTACTGATAGATTTTCGCTAAGCACCTCACCTCCAGTAAAAACTCTGCTTGGTCTGCTTGAAATTCTCGAGAATGATTTTTACTTCAAAAATATTTTCCGGGTTTTCAGCAGTGGTTTTCTGGGTAAAATGGGAATTGATATCTCAAATCTGCTGAAGACTTCTGTTGAACTGAAAATTGTTTCAGGCTATAATAACTGGCTGAATAAACTAAAGGCTAAGATTTCCGAACTCTCATCAACGGGTGAACATTCAAATAATAAGCGAGAAAATATTCAATTGTATGAAACGGCAATAACTGATTTTAAAAAGATAAATTTCTATCTCAAACCATTCTCTCAAAAACTTACTACCGATGAATTCCGCGAGAATATTTTATCGTTGATTTACTCACTTGACTTTCCTGCGAATCTACTCAAGGCCCCTTCAGAAGTTGTTGAAAATGATGCAATTGCTTTAAATACTTTTATTTCGGTGATTGATGAAATAACTAATCTTATCAGGCTTGAATATGGCAGTGAGGAAAAGTTTCCGCTTCATTTTTATCTTAATCAATTAAGAACTACTACGGCTTTTACACGATATAACATCCCCGAAAAGCCCGGATATGGAGTGCAGATCACAACCTTGAATGAAATTCGCGGACTTAGTTTTGATTATCTTTTCATCGGCGGATTAAATGATGGTGATTTACCAACCAGATTTACGCCTGAAATTTTCTTTTCGGGTTCATTTGCAAGAGAAGAGGTGCAGCATCAGGTGGAACAAAGATATTTGTTCTATCAAGCTTTATGTTCCTGGAAGAAAAAATTATATCTCTCTTATCCTCAGACTGATGGAAAGCGAGATCTTGTTCAATCAAGCTTTTTGCAGGATTTTAACTTACTCTTTGACACAAAAAAAATTAATAAAGAGGATTTCAATAATGAGATTTATTCGAAAGAAGAGCTTCTTGAACTGCTCGGCAGGCTTTCTTCAGAACAGAGAAAAGAGTTAGAATTTTCGGAAGAAATTAATATTGATATTGACGGAATCAGCCGCGCAATTGAGATTGACAAAAAGAGAATGGAAGAACCTTTCAGTGAGTCGGAGTTTACAGGTTTTGTTTCGAAGGATATTTCAGAGGAATTAAAAAATAAGCTGAGTGAAATTTCGGAAGGGGAGTTTTCAGCTACGCAGCTTGAAAATTATGCAAAATGTCCATACAAATATTTTGTTGAGAATGTGCTCAGACTAGAAACTATTGCTGAACCGGTAGAAGAACTTGAAGCCTTTGAGTACGGAAGTCTCATTCACTCAATACTTTATGAATTTTATACCAACCTGTCTGTCGGACAGGCAGGGCTGAAAGAGAAGGGGATTGTTCTTTCTAATTGTAGTGACGAAGATTTTAAATCAGCGGAAATTTTGCTTTTTAAAATTGCTGAGAGAAGATTTGATGAACTGAATCTCAATCCGGAATTTTCATTTTACGAACGTGAGAAGCTGCTTGGCATTAATGGCAGAAGAGCTCAGTCACTTCTATACAAATTTCTTGAAGAGGAAAGAAAGAATGACAGCGGCTATGTTCCTTCTTTTTTTGAATTAAGCTATGGCAAAGTAAAGCACGAAGAAAAATATGCTAAAAAATTTAAGGAAGTAGTCACTGCCGGCAGTGTAAAACTGAAAGGGAAGATAGACAGGATTGATATAAATGAATCAGAAAAAACTCTTAAAGTAATTGACTACAAGCTTGGCGGTACAAAACCCACTGCAGAAGAACTTGCAACCGGAATTTCTTTACAATTGCCTCTGTATCTTTTTGCTGCTAAAGAATTAATTAAAAGAGAACTTGGTTTGGAATACAGCCCTGCTGATGCACAGATATTCTCTCTGAAATACAATGAGAAAGATTTTGGCAAGAAGAGCATCAGCTTACAAAGCCGTAGATCAAAAACAGAGGACCTAAAAGAAGAAATCGATGCCGCTGAAGAGATGATAAAAATTTGTTTGGAGATGGTTGATAAATTTACCGGAGCTATTTCGCTAGGGAAGTTTCATCTATCTACTTTAAAGAACCGGGAAGCGAAAGTCTGCCGTTACTGCGACTTTAAGAAAATCTGTAGAATACAGGAGGTAGATTGATTTTGTGAATTAATAGGGACTCAAAATTTTGTGCGGAAAAGTCATCTAATTCATTTGAGTTCATTGTATGTAGAACGGATCTCTGCCAGTTCCGTTTTTTTCTTGCGATTGTTCAAATGTGTCTTCACTTTTCTAATGACTCAATAGCCTCCTGAAGAGCCAGACTAATTGGTGTATATTTTATTCCAAGCTCTCTTTGTGCTTTGCTTCCATCAACATTAAATCCTGCCTTCATCACTTTCATTTGGTCAACAGCCATCCCCCAGAGAGGTGGTTTCTTAATCAGTTTGGCTAAACCGGTAAAAATATATGCGTTCACCATTGTAAGTGACTCAGGTAAATTTATTTTGGGCAACGGAACTCTTGATATTTCACTTAGAAGCTTATTGACTTCTCCCCAGGTGTATCGATAATTTCCTATTAAATATTTTTCACCAATATTGTTTCCCTTCTCGAGTGCATTTACAATAGCCTTCGCTACATCTCTCACACATACAAAAGAGAAAATTCTGTTCTTAAAAATAGTTGCAGGCAGTTTTCGATTTATAAAGTCTCGTATATACCTCCCGCTAGCCTTTGTATCTCCTTCACCTATAACACATACTGGGTAGATAACTACAAGTGGTAATCCTTTTTTTCTGTGTAAATCCCAGGCGATTTGCTCTCCCTCAAACTTAGTCCGAAAATACTCACTATACTGAACGGGACCAAATTGACTTTCCTCTGTAAAAGGACTTTCGGCTGGTTTACCGAATACACCTGCTGTGCTAATATGAACTACTTTTTTAATGCCTGATTCCAGCGCACATTCCATTACATTCTGGGTGCCATCGATATTTACCTTGCTGAATATTTTTTTATCAGGCTCCCAGAACGTATAGAGCCCGGCAATGTTAATTACCGCGTCACAACCTTCCATACCACGCAGTAAAGACTGTCGGTCAGTCAAATCACCTTCAACCAGGGTTATATTGGGTTTATTCTGGAACGAAGCTGTACTGGATTTTCTAATTAGCAACTTCATCTTATGATTGGTTTTGGATAGCAACTCAGTTGTATGTTTACCAATAAAGCCGGTACCGCCAGTTATAAAAATTTTCATATTTCCTACCTCTAAATGTTTACTTGATTAACACCATTTTCTTAGTCTCGATAAAACTTTCAGCCTTTATTTGATAGAAATAAACTCCACTTGGTAAACCGATTACATCCCACTCCAGTTCATAAATTCCTGCAGGTTTGTATTCATCAACGAGAGTCGCCACTTCATTACCAAGCACATCATATATTTTTAATGTTTGCCAACTGCCTACTGGGGATTGCCAACTGATCTTCGTGCTTGGATTGAATGGGTTGGGGTAGTTTTGATGTAAAATATATTGGGTTGGTAAATCTAAATTTTGATCATCGAATCTTACCGGGAATTGTGATTCATAAGCGCCAATATCCGGCGTAGTACCAACGGGGTCAGGTCTTGGATTTCCTTCAATATCCGTTGAGGGACAATAATACCAAAATCCTCCAATCTGAATTGAGTCTATTCCTGCGGCAATGCAAGGACTTGATTCTTGTAAATGAAAATCATTATTCAATATATCCGCAAATAACGGATCAAGATCAATATTTCCAGTTCCCCAGTTTAAAATAGAAAGTGAGTCAGGTACAATAAGTGAATCGGGTCCGAACTGAACATCGGAATGGTTTATGGTTAAAATGCTTCCATTAGTACCTACATTAACTATCAGTATTGGATTGTTACCATTATTCCATAGAATTGAGTTGGTTAATGTTGCTTCAGCATTATTTCTAATACTTAACCCGGAGCTGTTGGTTCCATAGTTATTTGCGAAGGTACAGTTCATAAAATCTATTCTTGCATTTAAGTTAAGTGAAGCAGCCCGAGGATAATTCTTTGAAAATAAGGAATTGTTTACCTTAACTTTTGCTCCTCCATTTGCTGAAAAAATTGAGGTAATTTGATTTGTAAAATTTTCTTCAAATATTGAATTGTTTACAATGATATCGTCAATATTTCCTATAAAACGAATTGCAGAATATGAATTTGCTGTGTTACCTTTAAATAAATTATTATCCATTCGAACGCTGCATAATGCAGTATCAGAATTGTCCTGCCTTATTTTTACACCAGCATATAAATTCCCGGAACTATTATTCAAAAACTCAGAATTATTTATTTGAATAAATAGTTTTTCTGTGAAGTAAGAAGTATCAATAAAACATTCTATAGCTCCTGCTTCATTACCAGCTATATTCTGATAAAACATACAACTATCAATCAATAAATGGCAATTTGATGAACTTACAGCTCCACCATTAATTGTTGCAGAATTATTAATAAATTCACAACCTTCAACATTCAAACTACTTTGCCAGGTGAAAATTCCACCACCGGCATTACCCGAAGTATCTTTTTCAAAGATTGTGTTTTTTATATTTACCAAGCTATAATCGGAATGAATTCCACCACCTAAAATTCCGGAACTATTATCCATCAGGAGGGAATGATTGATAGTAAGTTCAGAATTGTATATTCCCATAGCACCGCCAAAAATATAAGCAGTGTCTCTTTCAAAACTTGTATTATTGATTTCAAGATAACAAGAGTAGGCATTTATTCCACCACCTATCCAGGCAGAAGAGTTATCTTTTATCTCACAATTGTTTATTTGTACATAACATTCATTAAAATTTATAGCGCCACCATAATATGCTCGGTTATGTGATATTTCATTATCACTTAAAGTAATATCCGCAAACTGAGCGCGTATTGCCCCACCACAAGGTGAATTTGTTCCACCAGCACTATTATGAGTAATTAGCGAATTAGAGATTAAAACTTTGTTAAAATTGGAAACGAAAATTGCTCCACCCGAATTATCAGGAGGATTTGAACCTACAGCTTTTCCATATTGGAGGGTGCAGTAAATAATTTTAGAAGTGTCATTTTCATTTGGTGTATCAATAAACTGAATACCATTCCATCCACCTTGAGTAGTATCTGGATTATAAAATCCAGTTGTATCATCTATTGTGAAAGTAATATTATTTGTCTCTGTTCCGTTGGCTAATAATCTTCCCTGAACATTCAAGGCATAATATCCCTGAAATTCAACCAGGACACCAGGTTCAATAATTAAAGACGAATCATTCGGAATTGTAATATCCCCCTGAATATAAAATGGGGAATTATTAACCAACCAGATGCCAGAAACATCACCGGGAGGAATGTAAGTTTGCGATAATGTTAAAGAAGGAAGAATAATTAAAAGAACAACTAAAAGTACCACCTTTTTCATTTCGTCCTCTTTATAATTAGATAAAATTATAATGCTGTTAAGTCACATTAGTTACAGAATGACTCAGCACTCTAATTGGTTAATTTACTTCTGTAGGGAACGGACTCCTGTCCGTTCCGCTTTTTTTCACCAACATTATTTAGGATTGATTGGTCGGTCTGCCGAAAAAGGCAGAGAGACCAATCCCTACATTTTACTTGATTAATATCATCTTCTTCACTGCTGTATATTCTCCAGCGCGTAATTGATAGAAATATACGCCAGAGGCGTGTTTGCCTTTGGCGGAAACGGAGCCCGATAGTGTCGTTGCATTGAAATCTACTTCATATTCTCCCCCAGGTAATTCTTCATTGACTAGAATTGCAACGGCATTTCCTAAAACGTCATACACAGTAAGAGTAATTAATTGTTGATCCGGGGAATAAAATCTTATCCTGGTTTTAGGATTAAAAGGATTTGGAAAGTTTTGAGACAAAATAAATTCATCAGGAATATTATTTGAAATTTGTTCAACTCCGGCGGGCTGTGAATATTTGATTGTTACATAATCGGTTTTCGTTCCGTCACCATAACCTCCACCAGTCACATAAACATTCCCAGCGTCATCAACGGCAATCGCTTTCCCTTGATCCCAGCCATTTCCCGGTCCATTATATCTTTGAACCCATATTTCGGAGCCGTTCGAATTATATTTTACAGTAGTACAATCTTCATTCCCGGAATCTGTACTTCCTCCTGTTACGTAAACATTGCCCGAACCATCTAATGCCAGAGATAATGCCGCATCCACTGTACTATCAGGTCCGTTATATCGTGAAACCCATATCTGATCACCTGTCGTATTATATTTTATAGTTGCATAGTCAAGACTTGTTCCAATTCCTTCGCTCTCACCAGTTACATAAACATTTCCTGAAAGATCAACTGCAATTGCATATGCTGCATTGTCCCCTCCCATACTATATCTTTTAACCCATTGCTGAACCCCATCCGGATTATACTTAATAGTTGCATAGTCATTATTATCATAGAAATTTTCACTCTGTCCTGTTACATAAACATTGCCCTGGTTATCTACTGCGATTGAGTGTGCAATATCATCAAGGTCAGCAGGTCCATTATATCTTTGCGCCCATTGCAAAACACCATCAGTGCTGTATTTAACCGTTGCGTAGTCATAATTATTAAGATATTCATTACTAGTTCCTGTTACGTAAGCGTTTCCAAAATCATCAACTGCAATTGCATAAGCATTATCATCGAGACTATCAGGACCACTATATCGTTGAACCCAAAGCTCGTTGCCCAAATGACTATATTTAATAGTTGTAAAGTCATTACCACTTGTTCCGCCTGCGTAGCCACCACCGGTTACGTAAACATTTTCTAGATTATCTAAAGCGAGTGCGGTCGCATTATTACAATCGCTAAATGTTGTTAACCACATCTCAGTTCCTAATAACGAACTGTATTTGAAAGTAGTATATCTGTTAAAACTTTGAGCAAGCACATAGGGATAACCCCCTGCATCGACAGCTATTGATTTTCCATAATCCCATTCATTTTCAGGTCCATTGTATCTCTGCACCCATTTTTCAGTACCGAATGGGTCATATTTTACGGTTGCACAGTCATAGTTTAAAGAACTTTGTTCACTTCTTCCTGTCACATAGACATTACCCGACTGATCTATAGCAATTGAATTGGCTTCATCATAATTATTACCCGGTCCGTCATACCTGGCTACCCATTCTTCGATTACCTGAGGATATAGATAAAAAGGTAAAAAAATAATCGCTGTCAAGCAGAATAATCTTTTCATTTTATTTCCCTTTCGAATAAAAAACTACTTACTATAACGACATTTGTTGCTATTTTATTAAAATCATTTTACGTGTCTGCACATATTCACCCGCCTTCAATTGATAGAAATAAACTCCGCTAGGTAAGTTTGATGCGTTGAACTCAACTGAATAATTCCCAGCATTTTTTTCTTGATTTACTATTGTTGCAACTTCTTCTGCCAACAGATTAAATAGTGTTAACTTAACTTTGCTTATTTCTGGTATCGAATACTTTATTGTTGTACTTGGATTAAACGGGTTTGGATAGTTTTGATAAAGAGTATAATCTGATGGGATTGCACTACCTGTTTTTTCTTCAAGCTCAACACTTACAATTCCGCCGCCATTATTTGTTGCCATAATTAATCCATAATCTCCACTAACCCATCCGTTGTTTACATCAATAAAACAAACCGAACTTACATCGTACCATGTACGTGTAGTTTGCTGGAACCATGTATTTCCGCCATCCGTTGTTCGTAAGATCGTACCATTACGGCCAGTTACCCATCCGTTGTTGAGATCAATAAAATCTACTGCATGAAATAATTCTGAAGTACCCTGAATTTGTGACGACCAATTTTGTCCCCCATCGGTTGTATGCAGAATAGTACCACTGATTCCTACTGCCCAACCATTTTCTGAATCAATAAAATCAATTCCGGCAAACCTTGCCATAGTTCCTGTAGTCTGTTGGGTCCATGTGTTACCACCATCAGTAGTGTGCATCATATATCCTTCCAGCCCGCCTATCCAGCCTTCCGTTCTGCTAACAAATCTTACTGCGTGCAAAGGAATAGGATATATACCGCTATTCTGCTCTGTCCAATCAACTCCACTATTGGTAGTGTGGTAAATTACTGAGTAACGCCCAACTGCCCAGCCATACTGACCATCAACAAAATCAACCGAGTAAAGATCTGTTCCAACTGTATCCATACGTCTCCAAAAACCACCTCCGGTTATTGTTCGCATAATAATTCCATCATCACCGACTGCCCAGGCAGTATCCCTATTAATACAATCTAGTGCAAATAATCTAAATGGTGCACGCGCTTGTTCTTCCCAGTATGTTCCGGCATATTGTGTATGCAGGATAATGCCACTATCACCAACTGCCCAACCGTGAGTATTATCAGTGAATTTTATTGCCGCCATCCAGGAGCGCGGTCCTTCGTTTTCAACTGTCCAGGGAAATCCATTGTTGGTAGTATTTATTATAACACCATCTTCTCCAACAGCCCAAAAATTATGTTGCGCGTTGACTGCATTGAGATTGTAATCAGTTCCACTAATCTGTGTAAACCAGGTAAATCCACCATCCTGTGTGGATATCATTGTACCGTTACTACCGCAAGCAAATGCACGGTTCATATCAAAATTGCGAACACAAAAAAGTTCTTCTGTAAGAGCACCTGTCGGTTCTTCTATCCATGATGTCCCGCCATCGTTTGTACGGTACAAACTTCCGTTTGATCCTGAGATATGTCCATAAAGATTATTTAAAAAATCAACTGAATAAAAATCAATTCCAGTTCCTGCACTTTGTGTTGTCCAGTTGATTCCTCCATTTGTTGTGTTGAGTATTGTTCCGTTTAAGCCAACTGCCCAGCCAATTGCTGGTGTTACAAAACATATTTCATTAATTGTAACTGAAACACCTGAATTTTGAGTTTGCCAATTGGTGCCTCCATCTGTAGTTTTTAATATAGTTCCAGCAGTACCCGATACCCAACCAGTATTATTATCATAAAAAAGTACATCATAAAGAGTTGCTGTAGAATTGCTATTCTGAATTACATATGTAAAGCCGCCGTTGCCTGTATGCATTATCAAACCATTGTGACCTACAATCCAACCAATATTTGAATTTATAAACCACACTCCATATAGTGGATCAGTTCCGTAAAATTGTTGATCCCAGGAATTTCCGCCATCAAGCGTATAGATTATAGTTCCCTGATTGCCTACAGCGCATCCATTAAGTGAATCAGGGAAGCAAACATCATGCAGCTCGTTGGGCTGAGGATATGGATTTTGCCAGTACCACTGTCCAAAACAAATTTGTGTAGTAAGCAAAAAGAAAAACAAAATGTAAACTATTTTATTCATTTTATCCTCCTAGTTATGGATGATTAAAAATTGGTTAATGTGAACTCTCCCTAAGTCCCTCTCTTACTAAGAGAGGGACTTTAACTCCCCTTCTCTTCCAAAGAGAAGGGGCTGGAGGATGAGTTCCATTGTCAAATAACCTTTTCAATTCGGGCGAGACGGCGTCTCGCTCCTACTAACTTCTGACTACCTTAAAAGAATCATCTTCTTAGTCTCAACAAAAGAACCAGTTTTATACTTTGGATTTAGCTGGCCATAACATTAAACACACCACATCGATAAGAAGAATGGCTACACCAGCACGCCACAAATCTAAACCTGTGTCTGACCCAATGAAGAACAACGCTGCAATAAAAGACAAAGCCGCAACTAAAAAAAGAATGATTTGAAAAAGTCTCATATAACCTCCGTTATTTTACTTATCATTTCAGAAATAACATCTTCTTTGTCTGCACAAATTCACCTGCCTTCAACCGATAGAAATACACTCCGCTCGGAAATGTTGAAGCGAAAAACTCAACTTCATACCTTCCTGCGGGTTTGTATTCATCAACAAGTGTTGCAATCTCATTTCCCAAAACATCAAATACTTTTATGGTTTGATGACTGCCGACTGGCGACTGCCAATTGATTGTTGTACTTGGATTAAAAGGATTTGGGAAATTCTGATAAAGTGTAAAATCATTTGTGGTATAGTTGATTTGATCATCTATTGAAGTAATGATGTCCGATAAAATTATATCCATCCCAATATTAGTACTTAAATTAAGCTTCAAATAGTTTCCACCATCCTCAAAACCAAGGCCGTGTGCAATCAAAAATTCCTTGGTTGCTTGTAATGAATCAACCGCAATATTAATTGTTGTTAATTTAATAGTTGTCTGACTGCTCTGAAGAAATAAGGAAGGACCGGCAGGAGGACTCCATTTCCCTGGTTCATCTTCCTCTGTCGGGAAAAACAGGGTACTTAATTTCTGCCTGTAATTTTCGAAATTATTTGATGTAAGGATAATGTTTTTAGCTTTACTTAAAGTTAAAGGACCGCCATTTATACTGTCTACTAAATTACCATAATAAATATGCTGACTGTCGGGATTTGTTATCGCAGGTAAATTTCCAAAATCAAATGACTCGCAATCAAACAACTCGGAATGATACTGGCAGAAGAAGACTAATAAGTCATTGGTATAAAAATTACTTAACGTAATATTGGAAAAGAGTGTAAGAATTGTCCCATCTGGTTCTCTGAATAAATAATGGAATACTTGTGATCTTGGTATACCTCTGCTATCCAGTATAGCCGCAGTATTAGTAATTTCATTTGAGAATGCGAAAGCATTAAAATATGGTATATAAGTCGGGGGAGCAAGATTAAGTGTGTCAATGTTGAATGTTATAAACTCCAGAAATACGTTTCCCAAATAAACACCGGTATTATAAAATTTTGAGTTGGGCGGCGATACAACATCCCTGATCGCCGGACTGAACCATTGGGGTAATTCCAGTATTCCATTGAACAGACTTTGCATTGAATCTACCTCTGCAATGCTATTATAATAAGCAGAGATGTGGTCAATTCTTTTTATCAGAATTGTACTATCGGTAATCGCTTTTCCCTTAGTAATTACTTGAGGGATATACTTGCCCATATATCCGTTTTGTGTAAAACAAAACTGTGTTAATGTTAGAAAGAAAAACAAGATGTGTGTTGGTATTTTTCCCGCGAGCCCTGCCTTGTCGGCAGACAGGCGGGATTTTTCCGATTGATCAGGATAAACTGTTTCACTCAACATAGCGTGCATCCTAAAAGAAGTTGAAAAATTTATTTTCAAATCTTCTGCTTCGGTAGAGTAATCAGGAGAGTTGACACAGCAAGTTATTCAGGAATCTGTCACTGTAAATCTTGCTCTATCGGAGTAGAAATTATTTTTCTGTAAATAAAATGCAAATTGTTGCTTACATAAACAAGCAACACTTGGCAATCAACAAATAAAAAAGGCGAGTCACTGACTCGCCTCTACTTTTTACTTTATAATTTTATCTTTTTACTTGATTAAAACCATCTTCTTTGTTGAAACGAATGAACTTCCATCAACGCCATTAGCGCTGATTGTGTAATAGTAAACACCGTTGGAAAGTTTTGAAGCATCGAAACTTAACTGGTGATTACCGATACTGTAATCACGGTTTGTCAACTCATCAACCTTTTCACCTAATGTATTGAACAGTTCAATCATCACCCGAGAATCAACCGGCAGTGAGAACTTAATCATCGTAGATGGATTGAAAGGATTTGGATAATTCTGTGAAAGATTAAACACCTGCGGTCCTTCAATTTGAGTTTCAACAATATTCGAGTAATTGAATGAACCATCGAAATCAATCTGCTTCAACCTGTAATAATATTTTCCTGGAGCTGAAATAACATCAACATACTCATAATCGCTGACTTCTATTGTTGTTCCTCTTCCATTCACAAAAGTTACTTCATTAAAATTAAGTTTATCTGTGCTTCGCTCAATTGAAAAACCTGAGTTGTTGCTTTCAGTTGCAGTTGTCCATTTCAGAAGAATACCATTCTCAGCCTGCAGAGCAAAGAATGCTGTCAACTCAACAGGTATGAAATCTTCAATTGTAAAATTTGTATTTGAGAGATCGAAGAATACATTACCAACAGCTTCAACTTTTATTCTTGCTGAAGTTGTAGGGATGTTTGGAAGAAATATATCTTCAGATCCGTCATTTGCGGTATTGGAAACCAGAACTTCTGTAAAATTATTTCCACCATCAGTTGAGAGAAGAATATTTACTTGTGTTACATTAACAGGTGCAACACTTGTGTTTGCAACATCCCACGTAACAGTGTTGGTTGTATTCCCGAGCCAGGTGACTGCTGTATTTGGCTGCGTTACAAGAAAAGGTCCGGCTGTGTTTGTAACATTTATCGCAGACATTTGAGCATAGTTAACTCCTCCTCCGCCGGCACGATTATCTCTTACAGTCAACCTGAAAGTTAAAGTGCGTGTATAGGTTGGAAGAATCTCACCGATTGTCTGTGTATTATTTAAAATGTTTGATAGCTTTGGGAAATATCTGTAAGGTACATCAACAGGATCGAACGATCTGAATATCGGTGCATTTCCTGAAGGAGTGTTTGGATGACCGGCCGGTCCGAGATCCCATTCTTCCCAGCAATATGTTAATGGATCGTTATCTGGATCGGTTGCAGAACCAACTAGCATAAACGGTGTGTTGATTGGGATAGTAAATCCTCCTGCAGGAACTGTAACGGTCGGTTCACCGTTTCCTGTATTTGTTATGACCGGACAAGAATTTCCGTTTCCGTTTGTTGTATAGTTTACAATCTCAATAAAATTAATGTTATGAAAATAATCATCACTGTTGTTCTGAAGATTTTGCGGTGAGCAGATTCCGGCATAAGCCATAATTGTACTCCCGCTTCCCGGTTCATAAGCTGTCGAAGCATTTCTGTTCCCACCGCTGCACGCCCCGGCACTTCCGTTGAAGGAATGGTTTCCGCCGAACTGGTGTCCCATTTCGTGAGCTACATAATCTATGTAAAACGGATCTCCGATTGGTTGAGGTAAACCGGTTACTCCTCTCGCTTTATAATTTGCTTCACAAATAACACCAAGGTATGCAACTCCACCACCTCCAGTACTAAAGACATGTCCAATATCATAATTGGTGCTTCCAATAACTGCATCAAGATTTGTTTGATTTTGTGACAGCATCGCAAAACCATCATTGTTTGTATATGGATCAGTTGAAGGATTTGTGTAAATGATAAGATCGTTATTTGCAATGAGTATCATTCTAACTGCAAAATCATTTTCATAAACTCCTGTAACACGGTTCAATGCAGTAACAACCGCAGCTAATCCTTGTGCAACAGTTCCGCCGTGAAAAATAGTGTATTCACCGGTTGTTGCAATTGCAGTCCGGTAAGTTCTCAACTGTGGCCCGGTCATCAAGAAAGGATTTTCTGAAACTAATTGTCTGATATGATCGCCAAATTCTGAATCAGCTCCTAATAGTGTGCATTCAAGATTTAATCGTTCTTCTGTTGGAATGTGATCTTTCTTATAATAAGAAATGTAATATCTTGTTTCACCAAGTGAATAAGGATCTATATAAACTGTACCTTTAGTAGAAAAAATTATTGCGTGAAACCCCGCAGGTGTGATATCGAAACGAACTCGTGCATCAGAATCTTTACCAGTTCCTTGTCCAAGAAAAGTTTTTATTTGCGGATATTTTAGTGAAAGCTCCTCTTCCATGACAGGTGATTCAACAACTCTAAACGTAGCAAATGAATTCTCGGGCAAAGGTAAGCTTAACAAGAATGTGGATCTGTTTACACGAGTTGTATTTTCGTGCGGAACCTGGTTCAATGATGATGATAAATTCTGCAAGTCAAGTTCAAGTGTGCGGTAAGATTGAGGAATTATGTATCGTGTGCCCTGGGCATCCAATCCATTTTCTGCAATATCATTCCACAAATCTGCAAAGTTTTGCTGAGCATTAATAATGGTTGTAAATATGAAAAGCACAACGATTAAAAAGTATGAGAAGCTCTTGTAAGAAAAGTTTATTCTCATTGTTTCTCCTGTTAGTTGGTTGGTAGTTATTTTATTTTAAAACGCGGGCAAGATACTCAGGCAAAAGAAGTTTGTCAATTAGCAAATTAAAGATAGTTGATTGACTTAATTAACTATGGCAGATATTCAGTGTTTTTTTTGTAAAGCAAAAACATATTTTTAGAACCAGCAGTTTGAATATCAAGGAGGATTAAAATGAACAAACAAATCTTTACTATACTTCTTTTCATTTCGGCTTTTCTATCAGCACAAACGTATAATGAATCTTTTGTTAAGTCTGAGCAGGAAAGATATTTGAGAGCAATTAAAATGTCCGAGGTTCAATATCCGGGTGATTCAAAAATTGATGTCACTTATTACGGATTGGATTTGACAGTAACTGCTAATCCGAACTATTTATCGGGATCGGTAATAATTGGAATTCGGGTCGACACATCTTCCATAAATTCATGCTTTCTGGATTTACAAAATGCACTGACAATTAACAGCCTCCAACTGAACGGTACACCCGCTGTGTTCACTCACATTAATAATATTATTTCTGTGACTTTAGACAGAACTTATGTTTACGGCGAAGAGTTTTTTATAAAGGTATTTTATCAAGGAATTCCCGGCTCAAGCGGCTTTGGAAGTTTTGAGTTCAGTGCGCACAGTGGAGTGTCTGCAATCTGGACATTAAGTGAACCATATGGTGCACCGGATTGGTTTCCCTGCAAAGACACACCAGCAGATAAAGCTGATTCATCCGATGTGTGGATTACCGTATCAGATCAATTTACCGCTGTATCAAACGGAACTTTTGAAAGTGAAATTGATAATGGAAACGGAACTAAAACTTTCTACTGGAAAAACCGTTATACTATTGCAAACTATCTTATATCGCTGGCGATAACTAATTATCATCATTACGATACATATTTTCACTACGGACAAAATGACTCAATGATCATTACTCACTTCGTTTATCCTGAACACTTCAATCTAGTGAAACCTTATTGTGATGAAACCGCCGTTATGATTGCTGTTTTTAGTGATCGTTACGGATTGTACCCATTCATAAATGAAAAATATGGGCATGCTCAATTCGGACGAGTTGGTATGGAACATCAAACCTGCACTTCAATTGGTTTATGGGAAACCTGGTTAGTTGCCCATGAGCTCGCACATCAATGGTATGGCGATATGATTACTTGTGCTGACTGGCATAACATCTGGCTCAATGAAGGATTTGCAACATACTCTGAAGCTGTTTATGTTGAGGCAAAAAATGGAAAAGCTGCTTACAACTCATACATTATGAACGAGATGAACCAGGCAAAAAATGCTCAAGGTACAATCTGGGTTCAGGATATTTCAGAAGTAGGACAGATATTTGATTGGTACCGGACTTACAAAAAGGCTGGTGTTGTTTTACATATGCTGAGAGGTGTTGTTGGCGACTCTACTTTCTTTGATATAATGAGAACGTACAGCGCAGACCCAGCAGTTTCTTATGGAGTTGCTACTACAGAAGACTTTCAGGCTATTGCTGAAAGTGTTTACGGACAGAGTTTGGATTACTTCTTCCAGCAGTGGATCTATGGAGAGAATTTTCCAAAGTATGCTATAGGATGGGGCAAGACCTCTCTCGGTGGTGATATTTACAGGATCGATTTGAATATCGCTCAAGTTGTTAATCCTAATCCTGCATTCTTTACGATGCCGGTTCAGATAAAGGTTAATTTTGTTTCGGGTGATACAATGGTGACTTTATTCAACAATGCACAGAACCAGAATTTTCGGCTTGATGTTGTTGGAAATCCTATATCAATTAATTTCGATCCCGATAACTGGATATTGAAAACAATTCAAAGCTTAACTGAAGTTGAAGACATTTATCAGCCTATTAAATACAGCCTTAAGCAAAATTATCCAAATCCGTTTAATCCCAAAACGGCGATCAGTTATCAGTTACCGGTGAGCGGTAATGTATCTCTTAGAGTATATGATATTCTCGGTAATGAAGTGGCAATAATTATTAACGGGTATAATGAAGCAGGAAAACATAAAGTTGACTTTGACGCAACAGGACTGAACAGCGGAGTATATTTTTATAAATTGCTAGTCTCGGAATTGCAGGGCAAAGACGGAAAAGCGGGAGAATTTGTTGATACTAAGAAGATGATATTGCTCAAATGATCCTATCTTGACTTCATAAAATCATTATTTATCAAATTGGGAAACTAAAATGACAGACGGAAACTTTATTTATCTCACCAGAAAAAGAATAGTTGAGATAGAAAATGAGCTTTTGGAAATGAAAACCAACTGCAGGAAAAATATAATCTCATTTCTTCTTCTGTTTGTTTTGCTGATATTTTATTTTAATTGAAAAGGCGGGCAAAATACTTATGTTAAAGTAATCTGTCAATAAACAATTAAAGAAAGTTGATAGACTTAATTAACTATGGCAGATATTCAGTGTTTGTTTTATCTAAATATAACCTATTTTTGCCCTCAACAATTTATTTAAAAGGCGGAAAAAAAATGATCAGACAAATCTTTACTGTTGTTCTTCTATTATCTTCTCTGCTGATTGCGCAGGATGAATACAAACCCTGGATTAAGGGTGAACGTGAAAGACACTCAAGACAAATTCAAATGTCAAAAGTTATGTACCCAGGAGATTCTAAGATTGATATCACTTATTATGGACTGGATTTAAAGGTCACATACAATCCAAACTATATTTCTGGCAATGTTACTATTGGTGTCAAGTCAGATACTACTTCACTCAACAACTGCTTCCTCGATCTGAGAAGCTTTCTTATTGTTGATTCAGTATTATTAAACAATGCTACTGCACAATACACGCATTTAAACAATAAAATTAATATCTCGTTAGATCATACTTATTCTCAGGGAGAACCCTTTACACTAAAAGTTTATTATCGCGGTGTTCCAAGCGGGACTAATTTTGGCGGATTCTTTTTTGGAACACATCAAGGTACACCAGTAATAGGTTCTTTGAGTGAGTCTTACAGCGGACCTTATTGGTGGCCTCAGAAAGATACTCCCGGTGATAAAGCTGATTCTTCAGATGTATGGATTACTGTTGCTGATAATTTAGTCCCTGTTTCTAACGGATCTCTTGAAAGCATTACGCCGAATGGAAATGGAACTCACACTTATCACTGGAAAAATCATTATACGATAGCTAACTACCTGATCTCTCTAGCAATCACAAACTACACACAGTATGATACTTATTATCATTACGGACAATCAGACTCGATGGTGATAATGAATTTTATCTATCCTGAAAATTTCAATTCTGTAAAACCATACGTTGATGAAACTGATGAGATGATTGAAGTTTTTGCAGACCGATATGGTGAATATCCTTTCATTCAGGAAAAATACGGACACGCTGAGTTTCAATGGGGCGGGGCAATGGAACATCAGACCTGTACATCAATGGGCTTTTGGGGATCTGGAGTAATTTCACACGAACTAGCTCATCAATGGTACGGTGATATGATTACTTGTGCTGACTGGCATAACATCTGGCTTAATGAAGGATTTGCAACTTACTCCGAGGCAGTTTATATCGAAGCAAAAAGCGGAAAGACAGCATACAATACTCAAATTATCGGTGAAATGAATGCCGCACGAAATGCACAGGGAACTCTTTGGGTTCAGAATATTGAAGATGAATGGGAAATTTTTAATGGCAATCGTTCTTATGCAAAAGGAGCTTGCGTTCTGCATATGCTTCGGGGAGTTGTTGGTGATTCCACTTACTTTGATATAATGAGAACATATAGTGCACATCCCTCTGTTTCCTATGGCGTTGCAACTACTGAAGACTTCCAGGCAATTGCTGAAAGTGTTTATGGACAGAGTCTAAACTATTTTTTCCAGGAATGGGTTTACGGTGTGAACGAACCAACTTATACAATAGGCTGGGATAAATCCCTTGTGAGCGGAGACATTTATAATGTTACGATAACTATATATCAAGCTGTAAATACGAATCCTTCTTACTTCACAATGCCTGTACAGATAAAACTGAACACTACATTGGGAGACACAACAGTAACTCTCTTTAACGATGCACAAACTCAAACATTTCAATTTGATTTAATTGGCGATCCTCAGTCTATAGTTTTTGATCCCGGAAACTGGATTCTGAAAAACAATACGATCATAACTTCGTTGGAAGATTTAACCTTTCCGTTACAGTTCAGTTTCGAACAGAATTATCCCAATCCTTTCAATCCTTCAACTACCATAGAGTACAGCATTCCGCAAAACGGATTTGTCTCTCTCAAAGTATTCAATATTCTCGGCAAAGAAGTAGCAACTTTGGTAAATGAGCAGGTTATGGCTGGCAAACACAAAATAGATTTCGATGCGAGTGGACTGAACAGCGGAGTTTATTTCTACAAAATTGAAAACGGAAACTTTGTTGAAACGAAGAAGATGATACTTCTCAAATAATCAAGCCTTGACAAGGTAAGTTCAATTCCTTAATTTTGTTCTGCCACTGTCTCCATAATCAGGACGGTGGCAATTTTTTTTATCAAATCAAAAGGATAGAGATGGCAGAAGGAAACTTTGTATATCTCACAAGAGAAAGAATAGTCGAGATAGAAAAAGAGCTTTTGGAAATGAAAACCCACGGCAGAAAATCCATGGCTGAAAAAATTGCTGAAGCGCGTTCGCACGGTGATCTTTCAGAAAATGCCGAGTACGATGCTGCAAAAGAAGAGCAGGGTTTGTTCGAGCTTAAGATTGCTAAAATGGAAGATGTTCTTTCGCGTGCCCGTGTGATTGATACCTCTCATTTTGAAGAAGGTAAAGTCCATATTCTATCCAGAGTTAAAATTAAAAATTTGAAGAACAATAAAATATTTGATTATTTCCTTGTATCTCCTGAGGAAGCAGATTTTCAGGAAGGAAAAATTTCCATCACTTCTCCTGTGGGAAAAAGTTTGCTGAATACTCAAGTTGGCGACAAAGTTAAGGTGCAGGCTCCCGCCGGTATTCTTGAGTATGAAATTATTGAAATAAGTTGAACAATGATTCTTCGAGTCTTGGTGTCTTTGTGGCTAATAAAATCTTCTGTCATTTTCTGAAAAGCAATTCATAGCCACCAAGTCATAAAGGCACAAAGGTAATTAATCGACATTTTAGTTGCTTTTTATGTGAGGCAAAAACATTTCCATTATAATGACTAAAACCATCGAGCAAAAGGCGATCAAATTTATTGATGAAAATCATCTTATTGAAAAGGGTGATAAAATCCTTGTTGCATTAAGCGGTGGTGCCGATTCGATATTCCTTTTATCCTTCCTGATTAAGTTCAAAAAAAGATTTGGGATTGAAATAGCCGCTTTCCATTTAAATCACAAGCTTCGTGGAAAATCAGCGAATGCAGATGAAAAGTTTTGTTCCGATTTCTGCAAACAAAACAAAATTGAATTTATTTGCGTTAAAAAAGATGTGAAGTCTTATGCAAAGAAGCTGAAACTATCTGTTGAAGAATCTGGCAGAGAAATCCGTTACTTTGAATTGAATAAAGCAGCAGATAAAATGGGCTGTACTAAAATCGCAACGGCACACAGCGCAAGCGATAATGTTGAAACTATTTTGCTCAACTTTGTAAAAGGAGCTGGTATCAAAGGTTTATCAGGAATTCCTGTTAGAAGAGATAATATCATTCGACCAATTCTCTCTATTACTTCTGAGGAGATCAGACAATATCTTAAAAAAAATAAAATCTCCTTCCGTGTTGATAAAAGCAATCTTGATTCAGATTATGAAAGAAATTTTTTAAGAAATGAAGTCATCCCAAAACTTAAAGTAAGATTAAATCCACGACTCGAAGAAAAGATCAGCAATACATCAAAGATTATTTCAGAAATTAATTCATTCATCGAAAAGCAGGTAGAAAAGATTAGTCCTACAGCCGTTATTATTGATGGGAAAGAGCTTCGGATAAATACAAAAACAGTCTCGAAACTTGATAGAAGTTTTCTGAGCATTTTTTTTAAATCTGTTGTTGAGAAAAATTTTAATATTGAGTTGTTATCAGAAAATATTTATGCTTTGGTTGAATTGGTGTATGCACAGGTAGGCAAAGCAGTTCATCTCAAAGAAAATATTATTGCATCGAAAGAAAGAAATGAATTAATTATCGGTAGAAAATCTACCGTTAAAACTGAAATATTCAACAATATTAAAATTGGTGGGGTGATCAAAGTTGATGGGAAAATTATTTCCATTAGTGAAGTCAACCAAAAAATGTTTAAGTTCACTCGAAATAAATCTGTTGAGTTTATTTCAGCCGACGGAGTGAAAGATATTTTTCAAATCAGAAAATGGAGAACCGGAGATAAATTTCAACCGATTGGGATGAAAGGCACAAAAAAGATTTCAGATTTTCTTGCCGATCAAAAAATTTCTTCATCCATGAAAAGGCAACATCTTGTTTTAACTAACTCAGGAAAAATTGTTTGGGTCATCGGTCTAAGGATTGATGAGAGATTCAAAGTAATGCCAAAAACAGAAAAGATTTTAAAACTTACATTAACTGACAATTGAACTCACCTGAAAGAGTAATCATCGGCAATGATGAATTTGTGCCGCTTTTTACGGAAGAGCAAATTCAAAACAGAATTAAAGCACTTGCTGCTCAAATTTCTTTGGAGTACAAATCTTCTGTGCCGGTTTTCATTGGAGTATTGAATGGTTCGTTTCTTTTCATGTCAGATCTGATTAGATATCTCGACATAAATTGTGAAATTGATTTTTTCAAACTCTCAAGCTATGGTGATGCAAAAATTTCTACCGGAAATGTGAAATTACTCAAAGAACTTAACTGCGAGGTGAACGATAGAGATATTATTATTGTTGAAGATATCGTTGATACAGGGCTATCTTTAAAATATATAGAGGAGCTTTTTTCAGAGAAAAGTCCGAATAGTATGAAGGTTGTATCACTGCTGGTGAAGCCCGGAAGCCTTAAATATGATGTGAAAATTGACTATATTGGTTTCAGAATTCCCGATAAATTCGTTATTGGCTATGGTCTGGATTTTGCTCAAAAATATCGAAATTTAAGAGGAATTTACGTATTAAACACGTGAGCTATATGGTGGCAAAGAAAAGTAATATTTCAATTATTATTTCACGTGTTAAAAATAAAAAAGGAGAATAAGCTTTTTAATGAATATAGATATTAGAATTTTTTTTATGGCCGATAATAACAACGAAAAAAAACCATCTAGAAATCCCAAAGGACAGGGTCCAATTAAACCGGATGATAATTTTGATTGGTCGAAAGTTTTACGGATGGTGTTCGGATGGGGTGCTGTAATTGTTGCAGCAGTAATTGTTATGCAGGTCTTCAGAACCAGCCAGGAAACTTACGTTGATATCCCTTTTGCTGAATACCGAAGACTCGTAAACGAAACAGATAAAATTAAAGAAGCCACCATTACCAAGTCGGATATCAATGATTATTTCTTTCGTGCTGACTTGACTTCAGAGACTTCAATTAATATCAATGGTACTTCCACAAACGTGAAAGCTATATCCGTTTACATTCCGGAACCGATTATAAGAGATGAAGAAGCACTTTGGAAAGAGAAAGGAATAACCTACTCATTCGATAAACAGTCCAGCGAATGGTTAAACATTCTGCTTGGCTTTTTACCCTGGCTTTTGATAATTGCAGTTTGGATAATAATTATGAGGCGAATGCAAGGACAGGGAGGTGGTTCTCGCGGAATATTTTCTTTTGGAAAAAGCAAGGCAAAGCTCATAAGCCAGTCAGGTCAGAAAGTTACATTTCGTGATGTTGCTGGCGCAGATGAAGCCAAAGTTGAACTTCAGGAAATAATTGAATTTTTAAAAGAGCCAACAAAGTTTCAGAAACTTGGTGGAAAAATTCCTCGCGGCGTACTTTTACTCGGACCTCCCGGAACCGGAAAAACTCTTCTTGCACGTGCAGTTGCTGGTGAAGCAGGCGTTCCGTTCTTTTCGATAAGTGGTGCAGACTTCGTTGAAATGTTTGTTGGAGTTGGCGCCAGTCGTGTGAGAGATCTTTTTGAACAGGGAAAAAAGAATGCACCTTGTATAATTTTTATTGATGAGATTGATGCAGTTGGAAGACACCGCGGTGCGGGTCTTGGCGGTGGACATGATGAAAGAGAACAGACGCTTAATCAATTACTTGTCGAGATGGATGGTTTCGAACAGAATAGCGGAGTCATCATAATTGCTGCAACCAATCGCCCTGATGTGCTCGATCCCGCGTTGATGAGACCGGGAAGATTTGATCGCCAGGTAGTTGTCGATAGACCAGACGTAAAAGGACGAGAAGGGATTTTAAAAGTTCACACAAGAAATATTCCTCTTGAGGAAAAAGTAAATCTTGAAGTTCTTGCCAAAGGTACTCCCGGATTAGCCGGTGCAGATCTTGCAAATCTTGTTAATGAAGCTGCTCTTCTTGCTGCAAGAAAAAATAAGAAAAAAGTAGAGATGCTTGATTTTGAAGAAGCAAAAGATAAAGTTATGATGGGAATGGAAAGAAAGAGTATGATTATTTCTGAAGAGGAAAAGAAAACTACTTCCTACCACGAAATTGGACATGTTCTTGTTGCCAGGATGATACCTGAAGCTGATCCGGTTCACAAAGTAACTATTATTCCAAGAGGTCGTGCGCTTGGTGTTACAAGCTATCTTCCGATAGATGAAAAACATACTTACTCAAAAGAATATCTTGAAGCAGTTATTACTTATGCACTTGGCGGAAGAGCTGCTGAAAAGATAGTTTTCAAACACTATACCACTGGTGCTGGTAATGATATTGAGAAAGCTACCAACATTGCGCGCAAAATGGTTTGCGAATGGGGAATGAGTGAAAAGCTCGGACCAATGAGCTACGGTGCAAAAGAGGAAGAGATATTCCTCGGCAGGGAAATTCAAAAACACAGAGATTACAGTGAAAAGACTGCAATCGAAATTGATGAGGAAATTCGGGGCATCATAAATAGTGCGATGAACCGTGCTGAGAAAATTTTAAGAGACAATATTGATTTGCTTCATAAACTTTCACTGGAATTACTGGAACGCGAAATTCTGGATTCTGAAGAGATTGACAGAATCATTAAAGGTGAGAAACTTCCCCCGATGCCTGTCATTGAAGTTGACAAAAAGCAGGATGAGGTACCCGATCATGTTAAAGCTATGATGCAGCAGCGCAAGCACAAGGATGCGCCAGTAAAAGATGACGCAAATTGATAATGGTACGATTCAATACAAAGATGAATTATTCCGTAAATTAATTCATCTTACCTCGCTCTCCATACCTATTATCTATTATTTTATCTCGACGGAGACAGCTGCACTTATTCTGGGAATTCTTGCCGGTTTAGCTCTGATTATTGATTTGGGCAGATATCTGCACCCCGAGACAGGAAAGATTTTTTATAAATTTTTCGGTTTCCTCTTGCGTGCTCATGAACTGGATCATAAAAAGAGAAATCTCAATGGTGCCACGTATGTCTTAATATCAGCACTTATAAGTGTCCTGATTTTTCCCAAAGTAATTTTTATCTCCGCATTTTCAATTCTCATTATCAGTGACTCACTTGCAGCCCTTGTTGGAAGGAAATTCGGCAAACATAAATTTCTCTCTAAAAGTCTGGAGGGAACTTTAACCTTTTTTGTCAGTGCATGTATTGTGATTTTATTTACACCTAAAGTCGGCGGATTTTCTGAAGAGTATTTAATAGGATTTATTGCTGCATTTGTGGGTGCAATTGTGGAAAATATTTCATTCAAACTTGTTGATGATAATTTGTCTATTCCGCTTTCTGTTGGATTTACTATGTGGGGTTTGTATCTGGCGTTGCTGCCAAATCTGGAATTAACACTATCAAACGTACCGAGGTAGTTATGAAAAATTTATTTTTTATTCTGATCATTTTTATTTCAGCTTTAATTATTTCCTGTGATTCTACGAACAAGCCAGCGAAAGGTTTTGAAGATGAAATACTGGTCGTAGCTGATTCACTCGAATACGAAGAGATTGTTGCATCACTTCAATTAGTATTTGAGAAAGAAATATTCACGCCTCAGCCTGAAAAACTTTTCACACTGAAAAGAATGAGTGTTTCACAGCTTGAAAAAAATCAGAGAACAAAAAATATAATCATCGCTGCTCCATTGAGTTCGGGAAGCAGAACATCTCAGTACATTCAGGCTATAGTTGATTCTTTGGTAGAAAACAAAATGGTCACTGACTCAAATTTCGTTGCATATAAATATGATCTCTGGGCAAAAAATCAGATTGTTGCAGTTCTATCAGCAAATACAATGCAGGAACTTAACCAAAAAATCCTGAATAACTCCGATGATCTGCTTTATGCGTTTCAAAAAAAATCTGATGAAAGATTATTCAGCAATCTCTACAACCCCACTTATGAGAAGAAAGATATTGAAGGAAAATTTTTAAAGGATTACAGTTGGGTAATTTATGTTCAGGCTGACTTTGTTGTTGCTCTCGATAAGCCGGAAGAAAAATTTGTCTGGCTAAGAAGATCACCGGGCAGCGAAATGGAACGATGGATTTTTATTCATTGGATCGATAACGCAACTCCCGATTACCTAACACAGGATTCAATAAAAGTTATTCGTGACAGGCTCACAAAAGAATTCTATCAAACCTCTGATGATGCTTCGTTCGTAGTGGTTGCATCAGATAACTTTGTGGTGAAGGAAGTTAATTTTAACGAAAGATATGCACTGTTCACACAGGGATTGTGGGAACTGAACATTAAAGGTATGGGCGGACCATTCGTTAATTATTTTTTTTATGATGAAGAGCTGCGAAGAATTTATATGATTGACGGTTCTGTTTATGCGCCAAAGTATTATAAACGGAATCTTATTCAGCAGATGGATGTGACCCTTCAATCCTTCAGAACAAAAGCTGAACTTCCAGAAGAAAGAATAGAAGAACTTCTTGAAGCAGTTAAAGATTAATTTTTAAGCACATCTTGTAATGCTGGATGTAGCTTAAATCCCGGCAGATCATTAAGAATTTTCTTTAGATAAATTTTTGCTCTGTCTGATCTTCCGTTTTGAACTTCATAATATGCCCTGTTAGAAAGCATCCTTCCGACCATATTCTCGATGGTGTCAATGTAAACATTTCTGTTTGTTGCAATACTTATTGAAAAATCCGGATCAGGTGCAGGCACATATTCATTTCCAGCAACTACTTTATAGAAGAATAAATGAGGAACCAGATTATATCCCTCGGGAAGTTTGAACTCACCTCTTTTCATTTCCTGCTCAACTAATTCAGGTGCAATGAAGTAGTCTCGTTCGCTGACATTGGTTTTAACGAGGTTAGTCATAATTGTTCTGAATAAAGCTTCGAGCCTGTTGGCATCAAAATTTTCATCACGCTCAAATGGCTGAAGTGCAATCAGAAACTGTTCAAGCTCATTTCGAACACCATCAAGAACTTTTGGATCGTGATTTTCAATCTGCTTGTAATACCACGACCTTCTTAACAACTCTTTATCAATAACAGTTACATCTTTTCTATAATCTTCCACGAACTGATAGTAATAAGATGCGGAAATAAAATAATCCCACTGGTAGCTGAAGATAATTGAGTTTTCAGGAATTGTGTTTAATACAGCTTTCGTATAATCCTCATAAGTGTAAATATTGCTTTGATTGACTTCTCTGAAATTAAAAAAGAGTTGAATTGCTATCACGACAGTCAGAATAATAATCGCAAAATTTTGTTTGAGACTTTTCATCTCCAGTATTTGCAAGGCACCGAATGCGGCAAAGAACGAAAGCATTAAAAATGCAAGCAGGAAATATGAATCAATATCGTGAATGTCATAGTTAATTGAATAGAGAACTGTGAACACAAAAGTTATCAGAATAAACCAGGCTAACTTTCGCGCCTTGAAAACTGAAACAAATAATCCAATCAAAGCAAGTATCAAACTGATAAAAAACTCAAAAGGCAGGATATTCCAAAAGTGACTGAATTGTTTTCCGGCAGAATCAAATGAGCTGAATAGCCAAACCTGGTATTGCTTGCCACTTACGTGCCGTAGAATTTTTTCCCAGTCAACCGGATTTCCCCAATTAAGAAATGGATTTTGTGATGCTCTAAACGGCAGATAGGAATAAACAGCAGCAAGAACAATAGCAAAGAGTAAAATCATCAAAGCTAATTTTTTGAAGCTGGCTGAATTGAATTTGTATCTCGAGAAATAAAGGTAAGCAGTTCCAGGAAGTATCATCAATGTTGTAAGATGATTTGTAAATCCGAGCGCCAGAAAAAATGCAAATATTAGCCAATGAGAAAGTTTGTCATTCTCAAATGATTTTACGTATGCTTTCAGAAGAAAAAGAACGGTTAGTGTGACCAATAGTAAATGAAGCGAATAAACTTCCACCGATGTACTTTGAAACCAGAACGTCCTGCTGAATGCAAGTGTAAGTCCACCAAATACTGCTGTAAGTAGTTTAATATTTTTGGGAATTTCATTCACTTTTTCAGTCGTAGTTTGTTCTTTGCCTTTCTTCTTCTCCTTCTTTGATAATTCTTTTGCTGAATTTTTCCTTTTGAATGAAGTAAGATTATCAAGACAATATTTTATTGTGTAAGTGAACACTCCAACTGCAGCGCTGCAGTAAATTGCAGCCAGAATGTTCAACTGAAATATTTTTGTGAATGGAAACGGTATCAACGAAAACAAATATCCAAGCACTGTAAAAAGCGGATAACCTGTCGGATGTGCAATCCCAAGTTTAGCCTGCACAGCCGCTAATTCTCCTGAATCAATTTGCACAACTGATGGTGCAAGCGTAAACATATAAACGATGAATACAATTATTGATGTCAGAAGGTGGTAGTATTTTTTTACTAAGGTCATGGTTTATTTTCTTTGGATGATTGCCGAATAACTTTCTCTGTTAAACTGAAGAACAGAATTCAATTTTTTCTTTAACACTGATCCGCTTTCGAATTCCATCAAAGGAGCTAACTTTTCAAATTTCTTTTCATCGCCTGATAATTTTGATGAACTGCTGCTGAAAGCGATCTGGTTAAAAATTTCTAAATTCTTAATGAAAATGTAATTATCGGCGAGCTCATTTAAAACTTTTTTGTGTATTGTTTGCATTGTAAGTTCTTTTAAAATATCAGGAATAGCTTTCCCGATGAACACGAATGCAGATTCAGGAGTTGAAAGGAGCAGATAATGAGCTACATACTCAACATCGTTCAAGCCGCCCGGATTTTTTTTCAAATCAACTAAATTCATTTCAGCAGGAAAACTTGATATTGATTTTGATCTGATATCATTGATCCCTTTTATGATTTCATTTAAAGATAACTTTGAAATTCTATTTTGAAAAGATTTGGAAAGATTGCTGAACAATTTTTCATTTCCGCTCACGAAGCTTGCTTTCAGGAATGACTGCATTTCCCAGATTCGTGCACGGTTGTTCAGGTATTCAGTGTATTTATCAAAATCCCAGACAAGCTGACTGCTTGCGCCTTCTGGTCGTAATCTGCAGTCAACGGAAAACGGAGAAAATTCTTTTTTCAGGATTCCCAGCAATTCCTGGAAATCCGTTTGAATTGTCTGATGCTTGCCTGAATTTTTAACAGCAAATATCAAATCCACATCCGAAGCAAAAGTCATTGTTCCTGTGCCTGTGCTTCCTAGAACGATTATTAAATAATCATTTTTCCATTTTTTCTTTTTACTGAACTCCTCAGACAACCACTTGATTTTTTCTCTCACTGTCTTGCTTAATACTTTTGAAGCTGTTGCCGGTTCAATAAGCTTTATTGTTAGATGAACAGCAAGTCGGAATAAAATATTTTTCAATCTGATTTTTTTATTTTCATCTGTTGATATTTCATTCAGAAAATCTCTGCTCAAAAAACTTTCTCTGAGAATTTTATCTTCCGCAAAAAGGTCAATTACAAATTGTGAACGTTCACATAATTGCAAAAATATTTTAAGAAAGTTCTCGTCGGTGAATTCATTATACCATATGGAAGGGAAGTCAGCTTGCTTAATAACCCGAACAAAATTTGAAAGACAAAGATCAGGATCATTGGCATTCAAAAGATATTCATAAACTTTTTCTTCCATTTTACCGAAAGCTTCGAGTGCCGACTTATCAAACTTCCGGCTTACGGTTAATCCTTTTCCTTCACGTAAGAATGAAATGTCATTTGATGCTCTTTGTGAATTTGCAAACTTAATCTCGCTGAAAATTTTATTTGTATCTGCAGCTTGCTTGCTCTGTCCTACCACCGAGTTATAAATAGCTCTGACCTGTTTGCGGCAATCTTTCACACTCTCTTTAAACTTATTCAATGATTTAAATCCAAGATAATGACTTAGCTTTTCTGCAATCTCACCGCTTTCAGGAATTGTATGTGTCTGTGCGTTGTTCATCAGTTGCAGAAAGTGTTCAATCTTTCTGTAAAAAATATATGCTGCAGTTAAAAATTTAGTTTCATTTTTTGTAAGAAGCTTCGACTGACTCAGCCTTCGAAGAGCATCCTGAGTGTTACCTGTTTTTACTGATTCATTCTTGCCGCCGTTAAGTAGCTGCAAAGCCTGGACAACAAATTCAATATCTCTTATTCCGCCAGGAATTAGTTTTATATTGGAATCCTCAACTTCACGTTCAATAATCTTTCTTAATTTTTTTATTTGTTCGATTGGAGAAGCGAAATGAACAGCCGGATAAATAAATCTATTAACGTATTTTATAAATTGTGAATATAACTTTTCGCTACCGCCGAGATAGCCAGCTTTAATTAGCATTTGTCTTTCCCAATCGCTTCCTCTGCTTTCGTAGTAATCGAGATATTCCTGCAGACTTCTGCAAACTGATGAGCTTTTCCCATCAGGTCTCAGGCGAAGATCGATCCTGTACAAACTTCCCGCTTCAGATGATGTACATTTCTCAAGGAATAATTGAATAGTTTCAGATAAAAGTTCACTGTAGTATTTTTTTTGAATATTCTCTTTCCATCTTCCATCCTCCATCATCCGTCTTCCATATTGATCCTCTTCATCGTAGAAGATTATAATGTCAATATCTGAACTGTAATTCAACTCACCACCGCCGAGCTTTCCAAGTGAAATTATGCAATACGAATTGCTAACTTTTTTAATCTTGTATTTGCTGAGAATGAACTTGTAACAGCTTTCAAATAAATTTTCAGTCAAAGTATTTGCAAGTATGGAAAGCTCTGCAGTTGTTTCCGCAACTTCTGTTTTGTCCCATATATCCTTCAGACCAATTCTGAGAATTTCTCTTCGTTTAAGTGAATTCAGTGCGTGAGTTTTTGCATCGAGTGATGCGTAACGGGAGATCCTTTCTTCAACTTCTTCTGAAAAAGACTTTTGATCCATCTTCGATTCCAGAATTGATGAATCAGTCATCATATAAAAAAACTCCGGATTGATGACGAGTATATCACTCAAATAATTGCTGTTGGATGCAATACTTACAAGCATTTCAACGTAATGAGGATATCGCAAACACTCGCTGAGGAAAAAGAATTTATCAAACATTCCATTAGTTATTCTCAGCAGGTTTGATTCGGATGAATGTGTGAAATAATGCTTTTTAATTTCTGAAGAGAAAAGTTTTACCAGGCGTTCAAAATCCTGCGGCGGAAGTGAACCCGCTGAAAAGCCAGCGAGCTTGTTTATGAAATCGTCCGATAAAGTTTTTAGTCGCAAAGGGTTTTAGTTCTTAAATTCAAATAATCAATTATTACTCAAATTTAAGTATAAATGGGGTTGTTAGCACTTTGTTGATTGGAGATAGTAAGCTGGGGGTTGGTGGCGGTTAAAAAGTTTAATAAAGAGTTAATGATATTATTATTCGTTTAAGTTGTTATCTCAGTGATTGTTTCTTATAAAATGAATTAGACATAAAGTTAAACTAGTCAATAAACCAATCCATCCAAGTATTATAAACTGTTTTTCTCCTTTGGACAAAGTATTCCAAACTTTTATTTTTTTAGAACTTGGCAATAGAATTAGGAAAAAAAGTAAAGTTGTTCCTAAAATTGGTTCTATTCCAATGCTTTCGAAAAAGTCATTGATAATTTTTATTAAGGTATCCTTAAAATTCATCTAATCAGCCGAGATTGAACTGTCTAATTTCACTTGTTCAAACTTCCTCAATCTTAAAATCACATCACCGGTTTGTAGGTTGTTATTGTTTAAATCTACTTCTACCGTATTAAACTTTTGACTTCCGTCAGTATTCTTTCAGCTAATAAAATTGAGTCCTTGCAAATCTTCTCGTCAGGATAAAAAGATGGAAGTGCACTACCAATCGGATATTTGGTTGGTAAATAAATACTATCAAGAAAATCGCATTCATCTTCAGATAAATTTATTTGAACAGCGTTTTTTTCCAAAATAGTTTTCAATTCCATTATGTTGTGTGTTTTCTTAAATGGAATAGTTTTTTCAATAAAAATAGATTTTAATGCTTTCTCGACTGATTGCTGAACACTTTGAAGACAAGGATTTAATAATTTACTGCCGAGAAGAATTTTTGCAGCTTCTAGATTTTCTTCAGAATATAATAACCAGTTTTTAGTTTCCTCTTGCATAAATAACTTCACCGCTGGAAACTTCATTTATAAAAAAGCTGTTATCATTTTTCTTTGAGATCGGAAAAATATCTACAGCAATTTCTCTTGAAATATTTCTAATAAGTTTTCTATATCTCAATGCAAGAGTAAGATAGTTTTCATTGCTGTTCTGAACAACTGCAATATCAATATCATTGGGTGAATCAATTTTGTTAAATGAGCCGAAGACAATAATCTTTTCTATTTCCTTTTGCTCTTTTAATGAGTCAACAATATTATTTTTTACTTTTTCTTTATTCATCGTATTTGTTGTTTTTTCTTATCTAAATATAGAATACAGAAAACTTATATACTAAAGATCCTTCCGAAAAAATTATCTCTTTCCAAACTTCCTCAACCTTCAAGAAACAATCAACAAGAATTTTAAGTAAATATAAACCTGAGATTCCGGATCGAAGCCTGCCTGTCGGTAGACAGGTCCGGAATTAAGGCAAGATTCTCCACAGCCTATTCTAGCCAAAATTTCTTAAATTGCATTTCAAAACTTACATAAGTATGTTAAAAACACTTTTATTAAGGAGTTAGATACTGAATGTTAAACGTATTAAAGAAAATATTCGGCGATAAGCACGAGAAAAACCTCAAGCTTCTCTGGCCGGTGGTTGATGAAATAAATCAGGAATATGAGAAGCTGAAACAGCTTTCCGATGATGAATTACGCGCCAAAACACAGGAATTCAAAGATAAAATAAATGAACATACCGCTGAGACAAAAAAACAGATTGATGAGCTGAAAGAAAAACTGCAAAGTGATGAAGATTTTGACAGAGCTGCTGCATACGATGAACTGGATGCCCTGGATGAAAAGTTAAACGAAGAATACGAAGAGATACTAAGTCAAATTTTGCCTGAAGCTTTTGCAGTTGTTAAATCTACCTGCGAAAGATTGGTTGGAAAAACGTGGACAGTTGTCGGGAATAAAATTCATTGGGATATGGTGCCGTATGATGTTCAGCTTATCGGGGGAATGGTTTTGCACCAGGGAAAGATTGCTGAGATGGCAACCGGTGAAGGTAAAACTCTTGTCGCAACTCTTCCTGTTTATCTGAATGCACTTACCGGAAGAGGAGTTCATCTTGTAACTGTGAACGATTATCTTGCTCAACGTGACAGCGAATGGATGGGTGAGATTTATAAATTTCACGGGCTTACTGTCGGCTGCATACTCAATACAATGAGTCCACAGCAAAGAAAAGAAATTTATAACCGTGATATTACTTTCGGAACGAATAATGAATTTGGTTTCGATTATTTACGTGATAATATGGCAGTTGATAAAGAAGGACAAGTTCAGCGAGGTCATAATTATGTAATCGTGGATGAAGTTGATTCTGTATTAGTAGATGAAGCAAGAACTCCGCTCATCATTTCCGGTCCGGTTGATGTCGATGATCATAAATACAACGAAATGAAACCGCGGATCGAAAGGATTTATAGGAAGCAGAAAAATTTTGTTGCAAACATTTTAGCTGAAGCAGAAAAAATTCTTGAGGAGAGTGGACCAACTCCTGAAGCAGGAGTACTAATATTCAGGGCATTCAGAGGCTTGCCAAAGAGCAACAAGCTTGCAAAAGTTTTAAGTGAGGCTTCCAATAAAAAACTTATGCAGGAGACAGAGCTTGAATATCTTCGTGAAAAAGCTAAGAATATGCACATCATTGATGAAGAGCTCTATTTTGTAATTGATGAAAAGAATAACAGCATTGACCTGACTGAAAAAGGACGTGAAGAGCTTGCACAGGGAAGCGGAATGGAAAAAGACTATTTTGTACTAATTGATCTGGGAACTGAAATAAGCAAATTTGAAAATGATCCAAATCTTTCTGACCAGGAAAAAATCCAGATGAAGGATAAACTATATTCCAAGTATTCAGAAGCAAGCGAGAGAATCCATACACTAAATCAACTTCTTAAAGCTTACACCTTATTTGATAAAGATGTTGAGTACGTTATTACAGAAGACGGAAAGATTGCAATTGTGGATGAGTTTACCGGTCGAGTTTTGCCCGGCAGAAGATACAGTGATGGATTGCATCAAGCAATCGAAGCAAAAGAAAATGTAAAGGTTCAAAGAGATTCTCAAACGCTTGCTACAATTACACTCCAAAATTATTTCAGAATGTATAACAAGCTTGCCGGTATGACCGGTACGGCTGAAACCGAAGAAAATGAGTTCTTCTCAATTTATAATCTTGAAGTGGTTGTAATTCCAACTCACAAAGATTGTATAAGAGACGATACGGATGATGCTATCTACAAAACAAAAAGAGAAAAGTACAACGCTGTTATCGAAAAAATAGATGAGTTGAAAAAAGAAGGAAGGCCGGTTCTTGTAGGTACAACCTCTGTGGAAGTTTCGGAAACAATTAGCAGGATGTTGAAGAGAAAAGGAATTCAGCACAATGTGTTAAATGCAAAGCAGCATCAAAAAGAAGCAGATGTTGTTGCACACGCCGGTGAAATCAGTGCTGTTACTATCGCTACAAATATGGCAGGCAGAGGAACTGACATTAAGCTTGGCACAGGAGTAGTAGATAGAGGCGGTTTGTACATTCTCGGAACAGAACGGCATGAATCCCGGCGAATTGATAGACAGTTAAGAGGTCGTGCAGGAAGACAGGGAGATCCCGGTACTTCAAAATTCTTTCTGTCTCTTGAAGATGATCTGATGAGATTATTTGGCTCGGATAGAATTTCATCCGTGATGGAAAAAATGGGATTGAAGGAAGGTGAAGTAATTCAACATCCTTTAATAAGCAAGTCAGTTGAAAGAGCTCAGAAAAAAGTTGAAGAGAATAACTTCTCGATCAGAAAACGTTTGCTCGAATATGACAACACGATGAACTCACAGAGAGAAGTTATTTATACAAAACGAAATCGTGCATTGAAGGGTGACAGACTGAAAAGTGAAATCTTTGACCTGCTGGAAGAGTTTATTGACCAATTAGTCGAAACGCACTTCGATAATGTTGAAGCAGATCAGATAAAAGAAGAAATGTTACTGAAGCTGCTCGTCGAAGTTAAAATTGAACCTGAAGAATTTGAAAAGCTTGGCAAGGATGGATTAAAAGAAAAGCTGCTCAATACGGCAAAAGAATTCTACAGAAGAAAAGAAGAAATGCTTAGTGCTGAACTGATGGCACGACTTGAACGCTATGCAATGTTAAGCGTGATTGACCAGAAATGGAAAGAACATCTGAGAGAGATGGACGATTTGAAAGAGGGAATCGGTCTCCGTGCTTATGGACAGAAAGATCCGCTGGTTGAATACAAAGCAGAATCTTTCAAGCTTTTTGTTTCGCTTCTTGAAGAAATAAGAAATGATGTTGTGTCCTTTGCCTTTAAATTTTTCCCGCACGCTCCCGGTGAAGTTCAGCAGCAGAGAAGACAACCTGCAACAAGGCTCACTGAAAGCAAACAGGTGGCAACAAATATCGGACTTCAACAAAGACCAGGTTCTCCACAGGTAGCTGGAAAAATGCAGCCAGTAAAAGTTATTGAGAGAGTTGGCAGAAACGATCCATGTCCTTGCGGCAGCGGGAAAAAGTATAAACAGTGTCACGGTAAATAATTTTATAACCTTCAAGGTTGCTCGTTGTTAATCGAACAGGAAACTTCGAAGGTTTATGTTCAGGCTAAATCAAAACTGAGAATTTTATGAAAAAAATAGAAGCAATAATCCGACCATTCAAACTTGAAGAAGTTAAAGAAGCTCTTGTTGAAGAAGGAATCCGTGGATTAACAATTTCTGAAGTCCGTGGATACGGGCGCCAGAAGGGTCACACTGAAACTTACCGCGGAAGCGAATACAGGATAGAGTTCGTTCCAAAAATAAAGATTGAAGTAGTTATTGAAGATTCAAAAGTGGAAAAAGTGGTTGACGCTATATTAAAAACGGCAAAAACCGGTCAGGTGGGAGATGGCAAAATATTCATTTATAATGTTGAAGATGTAGTCAGGATAAGAACGGGCGAATCGGGCAAAGAAGCTTTGTAGTGGAGAGGTATAAGGGAATAAAGGTATATAAGTATAATGGTGTAATGATTATTTTCAATTGTATGTAAGAAATTCAAATTTTCCAGTTTATTTTATGACCAACAGAATTTAAAAGACCCTAGAACGCTATACCATATTCCGGTTACCTCACTTTTACCTTTTTGTTTTATTTATTCTTTAATAGTTTCAGGTGCAATGTTCACCAATTTCTTTAAAGATAGAATCATTATTCTGCTGCCATTACTTATATTTCTTACAGGCTGCAGTGTTTGGGATAACTTTATCACTTACTTCAATCTTTACTATAATGCGGATGAGCTGTATACTAAAATTGAAAAGCAAATACTCGATCAGAAAAAAGATTTATTTTCTATTGAAACGCCAACAATTCCTCCCGCAGCAAATGCTGACGTTCAAAAGCTAATTGAAAAATGTTCCGTAATTCTGCAATATCATTCCAACACTTCCTACGTTGATGATGCACTGATGATGCTTGGTAAAGCCTTTTATTATCAAAAAAATTATCTCAAGTCACAACAAAAATTTAAAGAGCTGCTTGCATCTGATCCTGAAGGAGAATTTGCTCTTGAATCGAGGCTTTGGATTGGCAAATGTAACATGAGGCTGAGAAATTATTCAGATGGATTGACAACTTTGAAAGAAGTAAGAGCTGTTGCGATTGAAGAAGATGAAGAAGAAATTATGGAGGAAGCTTTCATTGAGGAGATCGTTTATCGCAAAACGATTGGAGATATTCCTGCGGCAATACTTACGGCTAATGAATTCCTTGAAATATCAGATAATGATGAGATAAATGCAGAGCTGTGGTATGAAGTAGGAAACCTTAACATGGAAATTGAGGACATCGAAAACGCTGTAATAGCCTATGAAAATGTTTTTGAATATTCACCAGATTACGATCTTGAAGTTGCCGCTAAAATAAAACTTGGCAGAGCTTTGAGAGAATCGGGTGAACCGGAAGAAGCCCTTTCAATATTTACAGATATGCGCTCTGAAGATAAGTACGTTGAAAAATATTCAGACCTGGAACTTGAAATGGGAATTACACAGTCTGATCTTGGTAAATATAATGAGGCACTTGAGCTTTTCGTTATAGTGGATACAACTTATAAAAGCTCACCAAACTCGGGTGCAGCTAAATTTGAAATTGGTTCTGTATATGAACACGGACTTAAGCTGCTCGACAGCGCTGCTGTATATTATCAAAAGGCTTCAACAGCATCCTTACCAAAGGAATATCTGAATCTGGCAAGAGATAAAAACAGACTTTTCAGCAGATACGTTTTACTTAAGAAAGATTTGAAAAAGAATGGAAAGGAGTTATTCTATCTGCAGAATCCTGAAGAGTTTAAAAAAGATTCAGCTCAGTATGTTCAGGATTCATTAGCAATTGCAGAAGAGATTTCCAATGTTAAAGAATTGCAGGAAAGCTGGGCAGGGCTTGGAGATTTATTGGCAGGCACTGAGGATACAACAGGATATTATCAGGATTCGGTTAAAGTAGCTGACACGCTTATTACGAGATACATTGATTCTCTTGAGTACATAAACAGAGATACAATTTTCAGTAAAGTCAGAAACCCCATGCCACAGGATTCACTTTTGGTTGCACAGTTTGACAGTATGTTCACTAATAAAATTTTTGATCCGAATGCTAAAATGAAACTTGAGCAGGAAAAACGGGAACGTGAGAATCTGAGAAATCAGTTAGTTGCTTCATTACCTGATACTCTTAAGTTCAGGAACAACCCGCCCAGACGACCTAAGATAACTGAGGATTCGCTGAAAACCCTTCTTGCAAAAAATCAGCTTGAGCTTGGCAATTTGTTTCTGTCAGAATTTGACATGCCTGATTCAGCGTACAAATATTATTACAGTAATCTTACAGAATATCAGAACAACAATTATTATGCTACCTCGATGTTTGCAATGGGCAGCTATTATCTTACAATAGATAATCAAAAAAGTGCGGATAGTCTTTTTAATATTATTTATGATAATTATAAGAATGAGAGTGTGGTTAATGCTGCGGCTGCAAAGCTTAATAAACCTTTTATAGATTTGAATTATGACCCCGCAATGGAAGAGTATAAATTGGCTGAAGAATATTTGCTTGCAGACGATTATTATTCAGCTATAGATAAATTAAAAGAAATCCCCGAACTCTATCCCAAATCTTCAATTGCACCAAAAGCAATTTATGCTTCAGGCTGGATTGAAGAAAACAAGCTGAATGATTATACAGCAGCTGTTGAATCTTATGATACGCTGATTGCAAAATATCCCGCATCGGAATATGTACGGGTTATTGCACCGAAAGTTACATTTTACAAACAGGAAAAAAGAAAGCAGGAGAGCGCTTTGCTGGATTCATTAAATGCACTTGCTCACTTAGATTCGCTTGTTGCGGATACTTCACTCGTACTTGAGGGAACAATTCCTTCAGTTGATACAGTCCAGGTTGCAGTGTCGGAAGATGAGCTGACACCTGTTGAGCAGGAAAATGAAGCACTTTTTGAAGCAAAAAAATCACCCGTAGTTAAAGAACCTGTTTGGAATCCAAGGAAAAGAAGATAAAAACCCGTCATAATCAAAATGATTATGACGAGGTCTTGTTTCGCAAGGCGAAACGGAATTTAAGTATAAAGAAAAAAGTTTTTTAAAGATTGTTTTAATCTTTTTACTTTTTTCTTTAATCTTATCATATATAACTCTTCATCTCATTTATCTATTTTATTTGAATCATGAACCGTCGACATCTTTTAGAATTGATTGAAGAAGGGGAGAACATTCAATGCGAATTCAAAAGACACTTCACCACCCCGGAAAAAATCGCCAGAGAAATGATTGCCTTTGCCAACACTAAAGGCGGTTACATGATCTTTGGAGTGGATGATGATCGCGAAGTGGTTGGAGTCGACAGTGAAAAATCAGAATCGGAAATGATCAAAGATGCTGCGGAAAATTATTGTGAACCTCCTCTTGTTTATTCGATTGATTTTGTTGAGTTATATGGGAAAGAAGTTGTGGTGGCCAGTATTCCCGAATCTGATAACAAACCACACCGGCTGCAGGATTATGAAAAGGAATTGGATATAAATAAAGCTTTAGTAATTGTAAGAGTAAATGATAAGAGTGTTCAGGCTAGCAAAGAGATGGTTAGGATACTTCGTGCAAACTCTGCAGATCTTTCTTTGAAGAAATATACAATTGGTCAGACAGAAAAAATGGTTTTTGAATACCTGGCAAAGTATGAGAGAATATCAGTCAAAGAATTGAGCAGTCTTGTTAACATTTCAGAGAGAAGAGCATCAAGGACTTTAGTTAAAATGGTACGGGCGAACCTTCTACTAATTCATACCAAAGATAATGGAGAAGAGTTTTTTACGGCTGCGGCATAGTGTAAATCCCAAGGTACAAAATCCGCTATACAAATAAATATCAAATTACAAATCAAAAATTTCCCTCAACCTGAAAATTGTAACTCCATAAGCAACTGCAACATTCAATGATTGCTTTATTCCAAATTGCGGAATCTCAATTGAAAAATCACACATATCCAAAATTTCTTGTGAGACGCCTGTAATTTCATTTCCAACTACAAGGCATAATGGAAAAATATCTTTCTTCAATTCATAATAAGGAGAACTATTACTGGTTAACTCCAATGCACAAACTTTTATTCCTTTATCTTTCATTTTATTAATTACATCTTTCGGATCCTTTACATATTCCCATTTCACACTTTCAGTCGCACCGAGTGAAGTTTTCAAAACATCTTTCTTACCTGATAGTAATTCAGGATGAGGTGGATATGGAGTGTATCCACAAAGAAAAAGTTTTTCAATCATTGCACCATCAGATGTTCTGAATATGGAACCGACATTGTATGAGCTTCTAATGCTGTTTAGCACAACATAAACAGGAAGCTTATTCACTTCGTGAAGTGAATCTAAAGTGATTCTGTTCTTAGCTATTTCATCGTGAGTAAGTTTTTTCATTCGATTGTTATTTTTTGTAGCAGAGATTACTAATCTTTACAACGATTTATTCTATTTTGGGATAGGCAAGTTGTCCGCAAGCCGCAGCAATATCATCACCTTGAGTATTTCGCAGCATAACTGTAATATTTTTCTCTCTCAATTTATCGGTGAAAATTTGAATTCTTTCCATAGGAGTTGATCTGAGTTGACCGGCCAATCCGGATGGATTCATATGCTCAAGTGAATTAAAAGGAATGATATTTAATTTGCTTGGAATTGTGCTCATCAATCTGGCAAGAGCTTTAATATCTTCATCGCGATCATTTATTCCTTCAAGCATTACGTACTCAAAAGTGATTCTTGTATTAGTTTTTGCTGCATAACTTTTTAACGCTTCAATGTTTTCTTTAAGAGAATACTTTTTATTTATCGGCATTATTTTGTTTCTTATTTCCTCAAAGCACGAATGAAGAGAAAACGCAAGCTTGACTTTTAATCCCGTTTCTTCCAGCTCTTTTATTTTTGGCGCAATGCCTGCAGTTGAAACAGTTATTTTCTTAAGACTGATTCCAGTGGTCAGTTCTTCTGCAAAAATTTTAAGAGACTTTACTGTTTCATTGAAATTCAATAGCGGTTCACCCATCCCCATATAAACTATATTTGTAATCTCACTTTCATTATAATCTTTGCTTGCGAGTTTGAACTGATCGAATATTTCACCGGCGGTAAGATTTTTTTTGTAGCCCATCAATCCTGTTGCGCAAAATTTACAATCAAGCGGACAGCCAACTTGCGTTGAAATGCAAAGTGTTGTCCTTTTCTTTTCTGGAATAACAACAGATTCAATTTTACTCCCATCACTCGTTTCAAAAACGTACTTCTTCGTTCTTGTAGAAGGTGAATGTTCACTGGTTGAATATGATAGTGTATCAATATAAAAGGTTTCTGACAGTTTGGTTCGGAGTGCTTTTGGAAGATTGCTCATCTCATCAAAATCATCAACCATATCTCCGTACATCCACTTAAAAACCTGTTCGGCTCTGAATGCAGGTTCACCTTCGGAGACAAAATATTCTTTTATTTCTTGTAGTGTAAATCCCTTTAAAGTCCTTATTTCTTTTTCGTTAATCACAATCCAAAAATAGTCTATCTGCCCCCGTTTGACAATATAGCAGAGAAGAGTCTAATCTTTTTAATATTTCGTTGTCTTAGATTTTTTAATACAGTATTTTTGAAGTGGAAATTAATTCATCTCCATAATGCATCTATCTTTTTCAAATAAAAATTAACGGGGTAAAAAATGAACTTTGATTTTACAGAAGAACAGTTAATGATTCAGGAATCGGCACGGGATTTTGCTCAGAACGAAATAGCTCCTACTGCAGTTGACCGCGATATAAAAGCAGAATTCCCAACTGATATAATAAAAAAAATGGGAGAGCTTGGATTTTTAGGAATGATGGTATCGCCCGATCACGGTGGTGCCGGAATGGATACTATTAGCTATGTACTTGCGATGATTGAAATATCCAAAGTTGATGCAAGCGTTGGAGTGATTATGTCAGTAAACAATTCTCTTGTCTGCTGGGGACTGGAGGAATATGGTTCAGATTTCATTAAACAAAAATATTTAGTGCCGCTTGCCAAAGGAGAAAAGCTTGGATCATTTGCTCTCTCTGAGCCGGAGGCCGGAAGCGATGCAACGCAGCAGCACACGATTGCAGATAGAGATGGTGAATTTTTTTCGCTGAACGGAATGAAAAACTGGATTACAAATGGCACAACTGCTGATTATCACCTCGTGATGGCTACAACTGATAAAACAAAAGGACACAAAGGCATTTCAACTTTCCTGGTTGAGAAGGGGACTCCGGGTTTTGGTCATGGAAAAAAAGAAGATAAGCTTGGTATAAGAAGTTCCGATACTTGCTCATTAACTTTTGAGAATTGCAGAGTACCGAAAGAAAATATTGTTTGGGAAGAAGGCAAAGGTTTTAATTTTGCAATGAACACACTTAATGGCGGCAGAATTGGAATTGCTTCTCAGGCACTTGGTATAGCTGAAGCTTCCTTGGAAGCAGCTCTCAAATATTCCAAAGAGAGAAAAGCATTTGGTAAAGAAATTGCCGTCCTCCAGGCAATTCAATTTAAGCTGGCAGATATGGCCATGAAACTTGATGCTGCAAAATTACTAACATTCAAAGCCGCTGCATTAAAAGATGCGCACAAAAAATATTTTGCTGAAGCTGCCATGGCAAAATTGTACGCCTCAAAGATTGCAGTAGAGTGTGCTCTCGAAGCAATTCAAATCCACGGTGGGTATGGATATGTAAGGGAGTATCTTGTTGAAAGATATCTCCGTGATGCAAAGATTACTGAAATTTATGAAGGTACATCAGAGATTCAGAGAATAGTGATAGCAAGGTCACTACTTGATGCTAAATAAGCTGAACATATTTTTATTCTTTTTGCTATTCATATCATCTGCTTTTTGCCAAATGGAAAATCTAAAATGGCGGAAAGCAGATTTTTCTTATGAAAAACAAATTCACATCAGCAAAAGAGATTATTCTTTTGATTCAGAAAATGCTGGTGAGTTTTTAACTAAATCATTGACGAATGTTTACTGGTTTCTTATTTCTGATGTTGACGGAGATAATTGTCCCTTCAGACCTACCTGCTCTGCTTTTCTTCTTCAGTCGGCAAAGGAGACAAATGTTTTTCAGGCTTCTTTGATGTTCTTTGATCGATTTACACGTGATATGAACATTGCTAAAGAACACGAACATTATCCAAGAGTAAGTGCCGGTTATTTTTATGACCCACCACAGAATTACACTTTAAATCAGGGAAGAATTAAATATCTGCCACCTGCATTTATTGTTGATGATGAATGAGAAAAATTGTACCAATATTTTTTTTGATTCCTCTGTTTGCTCTATCACAGTCAACTTCTTTTGAATTCCACTCGCCTGAAAACATAAAAAAGTTTGCTGACAATCTTTTCTGTGAGGGTGATTATCTTCGGGCTATCGAGCAATTTGAACTAATTAACGAGAAGCTGGATGATGATACAGTTAAATTTAAAATAATGCTTGGCTATTCAGAGCTTGGGTTCTTCTCAGAATCGAATGAAATTTTTAAAGGAATTAATGACAAATCAATTTTCTATCCCGATGCTTATTTACTTTCCTTCAAGAATCAACTAATAAGTGAACCCGGATTGATTAGTGCATCAAGTATTAATTCATTCAACTCGCTTCAACTGAAAAGTTTCAATAAGCTTAATGCTATTTCGATGCTCTATGGAGATGAGTTTAATATTTCCAGAGAAAACTTCATCTCTCCCTTTGATGGAGATGAACAAAATTCAATCTCAACATTCTATAATTATAAAGTTGAGCCTCCCTATAAAAGTCCGGCACTTGCAGGAACACTATCTGCTATCATTCCCGGGAGTGGTAAGATTTATGTCGGCGAATGGGGTGATGGGATAACTTCGCTGCTTGCTACGGGCTTATTAGCTTTTTTGGCTTATGATAACTTCCGTGCTGATCATACAACTCGTGCCTGGATTTTTACAGGACTTGGGGCTTTCTTTTATGCTGGAAATATTTATGGGTCAATAGCCTCAGCACAGATATTTAATGCCAGAATAGATTTTGAATTTAATAACGGATTAAAATTATTTCTCAAAGAGCAGAATTATTTTTTACCAGAGTATGATTTCTGTAATTAAAATATTTTTTGCTTTTTTATTCATCTGGATTGGAACTGTAACTTTAGTTGCGCAAAATCCTTTTGAGGATCAATTCAATTATGCAAGGCAACTTTATGATGAGGAAAAATATTTTGATGCTGTTACTGAATTCAAACGTTTATTATTTTTTTATGAAGGGGATAATTATAATTATAAAAGTAATCTGTTAATCGGATTAAGCTATAAAGAAGGTGCAAAGTTCTCGGAGGCAATCCAACACTTAACTTTGGCTGAATTAAATTCAAAAAATATTGATGAAGTTTTTATCGCAAGGTTGGAAATAATTAAAGTAAACATCTTGAGAAGAACCACGGGACGTGCACTTACTTTGCTTGATTCTCTACAGAATGATTTAAAATTTACTGGCAAGTCTGATGAAATAAATTACTGGCGAGGTTGGGCTTACATTTTTTCAGATGACTGGGAAAATGCATCTTCATCTTTTTCAGCTATACAAGCAAATCACCAGCTTGCAGTTTTTTGTGATTCACTCGATAAAGATCTTTACAGCGTACAGCTTGCAAAAATTTTATCTATTGTTCCGGGCGCGGGACAATTTTATACGGATGAATATGTTAGTGGAATAATCTCGATTGGATGGAATGTGCTTTGGGGTTATCTTACTATTAATGCTTTTATGGAAGACAGAGTATTTGATGGCTTGATGGTTGGAACTCTGCTTTGGTGGAGATTCTACTCGGGAAATTTGCAAAATGCAGAAAAGTTTGCTATCGAAAAAAACCTTGAAAAGACAAATGCATCTCTCCGATATTTGCAGTATTATTATTTCGGAAATAAACCTTAATTCGATAAACAAATATGAAAAAATTTTTCGAGACTAAAATTATTTATAGATCAATCATCGCTTTAGTTTCTGTTTATGTATTGATTGCATTTGTAAAACTTCCTCCCATAAACGGTGATGAGCAGTCTATGTTTTCTGAAATGGTTTACGGTACTGCATGGAAACCATTTGTCTATCGTACACTGTTGCCGACATCTGTCAGAATAATTAGTGAAGTCATACCGGAAAGCATTCACGAAACTCTCACAACGAAAGTTGAAAGCAGCAGCTTTCTGATGCTCGCATTAGAAAAATTAGTTTGGGAAAGTGAATTCATCACAGAATATTTGGTTGCAATGGTCTTGATGTACCTTTCACTGCTCGGATTTGTTTACGCATTCAGGAAATTATTTGACGAGATCTACACTTCACCCTTGTGGTTCAAGAATGTTATTTCAGTAATTCTGCTTTTTGCAATTCCGGCCATGTTTCAGCCGAATTATTCAAACTATGTTTATGATTTCCCGGCTTTGTTTTTGTTTACGCTTGGTTTGGTATTAATCAGGCAACGGAATTGGAATTACTTTTTAATTCTCTTCTTTATTGCCTGCTTCAACAAAGAAACCATTATTCTTTTAACTCTGATCTTCGCAATACATTTTTATAAAGGTAATGAGCTCAGTAAAAAATTATATTATCAACTAATTGTAATTCAATTAATACTATTCGGTGCAATTAAAATCTTACTTCACTTTTTATTTATAAATAATCCAGGCGGATTTGTTGAATTTCATCTTATTGACAGGAATTATCTTTTATTCAATGGATATTCCCTTGCGACGTTTGTAGTCTTACTCATCATCATTCTCTCAATCTTTAGCAATTGGAAAGAGAAACCAAAATTTTTTAAGGATTCTATGTGGATAGCTATTCCGCTATTAATTTTAACTCTTTTCCTTGGTTTCTTTGATGAATTGAGAGATTATTATGAAGTTTTACCCGTGGTGGTTCTTTTAATTTCTTTCAATATAGCTAAGATTCTTGGTGTTGAGTTAGGGCAAAAAGTCACGACCGAAAAATAAAATGCCTATCTGGACGCAATTTAGCTTGATGAGGAGAGTATTTTTTATAAATTTCCAATGAACTTTTCAGAAAATTATCCTGTTCTTTAAAGCAATGGGAATTAAAATAGATTTAAATCTTAAAGGAGTAATATTATGGCAATAATGATAACCGAGGAATGCATTAACTGTGGTGCTTGCGAACCCGAATGTCCAAATACTGCAATTTATGAAGGTGGTGTTAATTGGGAATTAACCGGAAAATCTTATGGTGATGGTGATGCAGCTCCATCCGGGGCAACTGGATTTTATTCTTCAGAGTTTTTTTACATTGTTCCTGATAAATGTACAGAGTGTAAAGGATTTCACGATGAACCGCAATGTGCTGCAGTTTGTCCTGTTGACTGCTGCGTTCCCGATCCGAAACACGTTGAAACAGAGGAAGTATTATTAGCAAGGAAAGATTATCTGGATGGTTTAGGAAGGTAATAAATTCGTATTTGATGAACCCCGGCAATGTCGGGGTTTTTCATTTTAAATGATCTCTGTTTTGTGAATTGAAACCTTTCTTTTTTAACTTGCCGCAGTAAAGATTTTATACTAATAATTTATTTAAATGAAGATCGGTAAATACAAACCAAGTATCATTGAATCAGGATTCTTCGGACTTGACGGAGGAGCAATGTTCGGAATAATTCCCAAAGTTCTGTGGCAAAGAACTAATCTCCCGGATGAAGCCAATCGCGTAAAACTGGCAACACGTCATCTTCTGCTTGAAAGTAAATCAAAAAAAATATTAATTGATACAGGAATGGGCAGTAAATGGGATGACAAAGCAAAAAATATTTATGCCGTTGATGAAAGCCGATCAATGAATTCTGCTCTTGCTCAAAGAGGATTGAAAACTGAAGATATCACAGATGTAATCCTTACACATCTTCATTTTGATCATACTGGCGGTTCTACAATAATAAAAGATGGTAAACTTGAACCTGCATTTCCAAATGCAAACTACTTTGTGCAAAAACAGAACTTTGATTGGGCAAGAAATTCTTCTGATAGGGATAAAGGAAGTTACATCAAAGAAAATTTTATTCTATTGTTTGAAGAAGGAGTGTTGAACTTCATAATTGGAAATGCAAAATTTGATGATGAAATTGAATTTATTGTAATTAATGGTCACACATTTGGTCAGCAGATGGTAAAAATATCTGATGGGAGTAATACTATTTTATTTTGTGCGGACTTGATGCCGTTTGTTTCGCACATTCCACTGCCGTACATAATGGGTTATGATCTTCAACCGCTTGTTACCTTGGAGGAAAAGAAGAAATATTTAAAGCTTGCTCTCAATGAAAACTGGAAATTGTTTTTTGGACACGATCCGGAAATTGCTTTTGCAACAGTTAAAAAATTTGGTGAAGGATATATAGCGGATGAAAAATTCAGATCATTTGAAGAAACTTGAAGAAGATGGATTTGCTTTCATTTGCTCAATGGATGCGCTAGGAGAGAGCACCGGCAGAAAGTTTTTAGTAAGTGATGTTGAAATTGCTGTATTCAAAATCAACTCTGAAGTATTTGTTGTTAGTAATGTTTGCCCACATCAGCAGACCCACTTGATATATGATGGATTCGTTGAAGATGAATTTGTTGTTTGTCCCGCCCATGGTTGGAAGTTTAATTTGAAAACAGGGAAGAAAGATTCAGGAAGCAACGGATTGCAGGTTTATCCGGTTGAAGTTGTTGATGAAAAAATTTATGTGAAAGTATTACCAAGACAATTACAGTGGTAATATTAAGTGTTATTTCTGCGTAAGTCCTTAGACTTCGTCCACGTGACGAGCAGGAATCCACGAGACAGAGCCGATCTGGATTCCCACTTTCGGGGGAATGGCAACCGGCAAACAATTCTAAGATTATATGAAACTCACTAATGAAATAGTAATTCAGAAAGCAAAAGCCGTTGGTTTTGATTTAGTTGGTTTTGCAAAAGCGGAAACTTTGTATAAAGAATCTGAGCATCTTCAGCAATGGCTGGATAAGAATTTTCAAGCCGGGATGGATTATATGGAAAGAAATATTGAGAAGCGAAAAGATGTTAAGCAATTTTTTCCAGAAGCAAAATTTGTTATTTCACTCGGACTCAACTACTACACTCCTGATTCCTACTCATCTGACGATGCCAAAGGGAAGATTTCCCGTTATGCCTGGGGAAAAGATTATCATCTTATTATCTGGTCAATGCTGAATGAACTTGAACTGGAACTCAAAAAAGTTGATCCCGCATTCAAATCCATTTCCTATGTTGATACCGGTCCAGTAATGGATAAAGCCTGGGCAGTACGTGCAGGATTAGGATGGCTCGGTAAACATACTAATGTAATCAATCGTGAAATCGGAAGTTGGTTCTTTATTGCCAACACTATTACTAATTATGACTTCAATTACTCCGATCCGATTCCGGATTTTTGCGGAACCTGTACAGCCTGTATTGATGCTTGTCCGACAAATGCAATTGTCCAGGAATATGTTGTCGATGCAAACAAATGTATTTCGTATTTAACGATTGAAAATAAAAGTGAAATCTCATCAGAATTTAAAGGCAAGTTTGATAACTGGTTATTCGGCTGCGATATCTGTCAGGATGTTTGTCCATGGAATCAAAAATTTCCGGTTGAAACTCTGATAAAAGATTTTCATCCACAAAACAAAGAGTTGACATTGAATGAAGTGATAGAAATGAATGAAGAAGAGTTTAAAGAAAAATTTAAGATCTCACCTATTAAGAGAGCGAAGCTTAACGGATTGAAGCGTAATGCTTTACACATCAAATTTAATTGACTTAAAGAGTGAAATATTTTACTTATTAGCAAATATGACGCTTAAATCAATAACACGTTTGCATGAATGTATGCATCCATTCAATAATGCCTCTATGCTTCCACCGTGAATCTTTCGTAAATTTGTGCCATCAAATCTTCAACAATTAATTTTTAACTATAATTCACTGAAGGAAAAGAAATGTCAGATAATCATCATAAAATAATAATAATTGGATCTGGCCCTGCAGGATTTACAGCAGCAATTTACAATGCAAGAGCAAATCTTAAACCTGTTCTATTTGAGGGAATGCAGCCGGGTGGACAATTGACAATCACTACAGAAGTTGAAAACTACCCTGGATTCGAGCATGGCATTCAAGGGCCAGCCTTAATGGATGTCATGAGAAAACAGGCTCATCGATTCGGTGCAGAAAGCATCTACAAAGAAATAACAGAAGTTGATTTTTCAAAAAGACCTTTCGTTCTTAAATCCTACAACGATGTTTACACGGCAGACGCTGTTATCGTTGCAACGGGTGCCTCCGCAAAATTGCTTGGTTTGGAAAGTGAAAAAAGATATATGGGCTATGGAGTATCTGCTTGTGCAACTTGTGATGGTTTCTTCTTCAAGAATCAGAAAGTCCTGGTAATTGGCGGCGGAGATACAGCAATGGAGGAAGCGACTTATTTGACGAATCATGCATCTGAAGTTACAATTATTCACAGGAGAGAAGGATTTAGAGCATCAAGCATTATGCTGAATCGTGCTCAAAAAAATCCGAAGATTAAATTCATGCTTAACAAAACTATTAAAGAAGTTCTTGGTGTTGAACAAAATGGAATAAAAAGAATGACAGGTGTTCTGCTTGAAGATACACGCGATCACTCAACTGAAGAGTTAAAAGCGGATGGTTTGTTTATTGGAATCGGTCATCAACCGAACACAGCAATCTTCAAAGGTCAACTTGATATGGATGAAGTTGGTTACCTGAAAGTAAAACAAGGTTCAACGTATACAAATATTGAAGGTGTTTTTGCTGCAGGTGATGTTAGTGATAGCAAGTATCGTCAGGCTGTCACCGCTGCCGGTACCGGTTGTATGGCAGCACTCGATGCTGAACGATGGTTTGAAGCACAAGAGGCTTAATAGATGATTTGTAGCACAGATTTATAATCTGTGCTACAGTTGATTACAAAATTAATTTAGATTAGCGGACTTTTTCTCTAGATCATAGTTTCGTCTTAGTTTATTGCCATAAAGATTGGCAATAACGAAACCAATTCCCGTGAAAATAAATATTGAAGTTGGAGTAACTACCTCCCGTGTTTCCTCTGCTCCGGACATCAAACCAATACCAAGTCCGATTCCAAAGAATATACAAATGATTCCAACCTTCATTAACCAGAAAGGATCTCTCTTCTGTTCGAAGAATTTTTTCATATCTTCGGCTGAAAGTCCTTTGTCAATGAGCATCTGTCTTTCTCTTGATCTGTAATAGATAGCTGTAACTACTATCAATCCTACTATTAAGAACATTACTATGGGAATAAATACTGCTATTGTTCCTTCCATTTTAGTATCCTTTCTTTTTGTTTACTAGTTCAGACACTACTAATCAGTTGGAGGTTACAGTTTGGAACAATGCTAATTTTGATTTGTTGACTATTTGATTGCTTTTTTTATTTTCACCTGCTATTTTTCAGCAGAGATTAACAACGTGTAACTTATATCACGGAATTATAGTCTAAGAGTTGAATGAGAAATCTTTCTGATCAGGAAATAATTGATTCGGTTAGGAAAGGCAACGAGTCCGATTACTCAATTATTATAAATAGGTATAAAAACAAAGCATTTTCTATGCTAACGAGAATGCTAAAAAATGAATTTGACGCTGAGGAAGTTTTGCAGGATTGCTTTTTAAAAGCGTATAATTCGTTAAGCAGCTTTAAAGGTGAAGCTAAATTTTCCACATGGTTTTACAGGATCGTATATAATAGTGCATTGACAAAATTATCTTCACAGAAGCGTAAGATTGAAGCTGAGATGACCTCGGTGGAAGATCATTTTAATCTTGTTAGTGAATACAATTCTGTTGATATTGAAAAGAAAGATATAAATGAATTAGTTCATAAAATCATTAATAAATTACCTGAAAAATATTCAGCAATTATTACAATGTTTTATTTGAATGAAATGAGCATTGAGGAAATTAGTGAGGTGATGCAAATTACTGCTTCCAATGTGAAAGTGATGCTTCATCGTTCCCGCAATTTGTTGCGTGATTTAGTTTTAAAAAGTAAATTATCAGAAGAATTAATATGATCCAGATTACAGACGAAATATTAAACAAATATCTTGATGGCGAATTAAGCAGAGAAGAATCCGAACAGGTAAAATACGGACTTAGCACTTCTGAAGAATTACAGAAAAAATACAACGCATTGAAACTGGTTCACGAAAAATTATTTGACATGAAGGAAGATGAAGTTAGTCCTGCCTTCGCAGATAAAATTATGAACCAGATCGTAAGAAGGAAATTTGCAATACCAAAGCAGCAAAAATATTTCATAGTTTCAATAGCTACATTCATCACACTACTTTGTTTGATAATTTTTGGATTCGTAATTTCTGCAATAATTTCTTCGGCTCCATCTTCAATCGGTGAATCGAAGTCAGTTCTCGATTCTGTAAGTACTCTGACTGATGGGCTCGTTAAGACTCTTCAACATCTCTTCAGCGGGAAGGGACTATCTATTATTGGCTCAGTCTTCTCTTTATTGATCATTGTCTCAGGTTATTTCTTTTTTGAAATGCAGAAGCGAGCAAAAGCTAATTTGAGTAATGGGCAACACCTGTAATATTTAGCTTATCCTTTCGTACCTTTAACAAATCAAATAAATATTTTTATTAAATGACTGAACACAAAACCGGTTACGTGGCAATACTCGGTTTACCCAACTCTGGTAAATCCACGCTGCTAAATGCCTTACTTGGTCAAAAGCTATCGATTACAACTTCAAAGCCGCAAACGACAAGAAAAAGAATTCTTGGAATACTGAGCGAAGAGAGTTATCAGATAATTTTTCTTGATACACCCGGAATTTTATCTCCAGCTTATCTTCTCCAGGAAAAAATGATGGAAGATGTTAAGTCATCATTGGATGATGCTGATGTAATTATTCTGATCATTGATGTGAAGGAAGATCCTCAGGCTGAAACCTTGTTCAACCAGGAATTTGTGAAAGCAAGTGTCTTCAAATCAAAGAAACCCAAAATGTTGGTTCTTAACAAAGTCGATTTGCTGACTCAGGAGAGAGCAACTGAACTGATCAAGATTTTTGAGGCGAAAAAAATATTTGATGAAGTCATCCCAATCTCAGCTTCACTCAATTTTAATATCCAACGAGTGAGAGAAGAAATCATTCGCCATCTCGCTGAAGGACCGAAACTATTTCCGGATGACCAGGTAACTGATGAGAGTGAAAGATTCTTTGTATCTGAAATTATAAGAGAAAAAATTCTTGAGATTTATCGTGATGAGATACCTTATAGCTGCGAGGTTTTGATTGTTGAGTTCAAAGAGCGTGAAACTAGTAAACATTTTATAAGTGCAGAAGTTGTTGTTGAACGGGAATCTCAGAAGGCAATCATTATTGGTAAAGTTGGTTCTGCAATTAAAAAGCTTGGTGAGGTTTCAAGAAAATCAATTGAAGAATTTTTACAGCGGGAAGTTTTCCTTGAACTGAGAGTGAAAGTCAGAAAGAAATGGCGGAGTGACGAAAACCTGCTTAAGAGCTTTGGGTATACGAAGAAAGAATAGAATAGTTTCTCTTTGTACTCACACAAAAAATCTCTAATTTTTTATATCATTTCTTAAAGAAATATTTATTTTTCAATGGAAGTTCGTGCGGAAATTGTTGTTAATGGATTGGTGCAGGGAGTCAGTTACAGGTATTTTGTTATTCGGGAAGCGCAAAAGCTTGGATTAAAAGGTTACACACAAAACCTGTACACAGGTGAAGTGCTTACAGTTATAGAAGGAGAGAAAGTTATGGTCGAAGAGATGATAAAAAAGATAAAAGTGGGACCAATACACGCTTCTGTTAAATTCTGCAAAATAGATTGGCAGGAACCAAAAAATGAATTCACAGACTTTGAGGTGAGATTTTGATAATAGACTTAAGAACTGGAATTGGATTTGACGTCCACGCATTTGCTGAAGGCAGAAAATTAATCCTCGGCGGAATTGAAATTGCTCACGAAAAAGGTTTAACCGGTCACTCTGATGCAGATGCGCTTTTACACGCAATTACCGATGCAATGCTTGGCTCCCTGTCACTTGGTGATATAGGTATACACTTTCCCGATGATGATTCACGATATAAAAATGCTGACAGTACAGTTTTCCTGAAAAAAGCACACGAGCTGATACGGAACAGAGGCTATTATGTCAACAACATTGATGTTGTAGTTATGCTTCAGCAGCCTAAGATTTCTCCTTATGTACAGAAGATGAAAGAAAAGATTTCTAAAATTCTTGACATTGGTTCTGATCGGATATCAATCAAAGCGACCACGACTGAAAAACTTGGATTTGTTGGAAGAGAAGAAGGCATTTCTGTAATGGCTGTTGCAACTGTAGTAAGAAAATAATGTTCGAAAATATACTCACTCAAATCTCTACCTTTTCTCCTATTTGGATTTATCTTACTCTGTTTTTCTTCGCATTTATTGAAAATGTTTTTCCACCTTCGCCAAGTGATGTTGTAACCGTTGTTGGCGGTTCACTTGTTGGGACTGGTGCTATTAATTTTTTCCTCGCACTCTCTTTCACAACACTCGGCAGTATATTGGGCTTTACTCTTATGTTTTATATTGGTTCAACTGTTGATAAAAAATTAATTCACTCCGAAAGATTCAAATTTATTCCTGTTGAATCACTTGATAAAGTTGAATCGTGGTTCAGAAAGTACGGCTACTTTATCGTTGTTGTAAACCGTTTTATGCCTGGTACAAGAGCAGTAATTTCTTTCTTTGCAGGGATTAGTAATCTTGATCCGAAACGAACAATAACCCTCTGCTTTGTTTCTGCTCTTTTCTGGAATGCTATTTTACTTTACCTTGGATTTGTATTCGGTGATAATGTTTCTATTGTTGATGAATACCTGACAACATATAGTAACATAGTAATTGGTGTAACTGTGGTTGTTATTCTGGTTCTCATCATCAGATTCTTTTTCAGAAAAAGGAAATCAGCAGCTTGAAGTTTTTATCAAAATACAGAATACCAGTAACGCCTGAAGAGAGAAAACAGAGAAGAAAAGAGTGGATGTTGTTAATCTTTAGTGGAATTATACTTGGAATATCTTTCCCGCCACTTCCTTTCCCGTTTACGCTTTTTATTTTTGTTGGACTGATTCCTTACTTCATTGTAATAAATAGAAGAACTACTCTTGCTTCAATTAGTAAAGCAACTTTTCTTTTTTCATTCTTCTTCAGCATTACAACTATTTACTGGGTTGGAAGCTGGTCATCCGAAGCTGATCCATATTTAATGTTAGCTGGTGCAGCACTTTTATTTGCATATCCAAGTGTAATGCTTATTCCTTCTACGCTCTATTACTTAGCTAAAAAAGTCTTTCCAAAATTTGATGCACTTTGGCTCTTCCCGATTTTCTGGGTAACACTTGAATATCTTTTGACTCTAACTGATTTAAGATTTCCCTGGGTGCTGCTTGGTCATGGTTTAGCAAAGTTTAATCTATTTATTCAAGGTGCAGATATCATTGGAACAAATGGTTTATCCTTATTAACTGCTTACATAAATGTGCTTCTCTTTAAGTCATTGTTTGAAAAAAGGTCTGAAGAAAAGTTTAGACTAAAACCTGCTTTTATTGCAATATGTATTTTTCTTTGTTTACTGATGTACGGGATTTACAAAGTTTCGTCATTCAAGATTTCAGAAAGAAAAATTAAAGTTGGAATTGTTCAACCAGATCTTAATCCCTGGGACAAATGGTCAACCGGTAATCTTGGTCAACTGACAAATCAATATCTCGGGCTCTCTCAACAATGCGTTAATAAAGGTGCTGAAATTATTTTATGGCCAGAGACGGCTCTACCTGTATATGCTTTTGGCGGTGGTTATCATTCAGTTGAAAATTCGATCTTCAAATTTCTTGATACTAATAATGTTTCTTTGCTTACAGGAATGCCTGATATAATTTATGATTTTGATCAGAATAATCTCCCTGAAGATTCAAAATTTTCTGAACAAGGAAATTATTATTACAGAACTTATAATGCTGTAATAGGGCTTAATCCGGGAACCAGAGAAATTCAACGTTATGGAAAGATGAAACTTGTTCCGCTGGGAGAAAAAGTTCCTTTCGCAGATCAATTTACTTTTCTTGGAGACATTTTTAAATGGGGAGTAGGAATAACCGGATGGAATATCGGGAAGGATACAACAGTTTTTAAAATTTATAATGATAAACTTGATACATTTAATATTGGCGGACTTGTTTGCTATGAATCTGTCGATCCCGTTTTTGTTACTGCGTTTGTTCAGAAAGGTGCAGAGATGATTACGGTTGTTACTAATGACAGCTGGTACGGAAAATCAAGCGGACCATATCAGCATAAAGATTTTGCAATGCTTCGTGCCGTTGAAAACAGAAGATCAGTGGTACGTTGTGCAAATGGAGGTGTAAGCTGCATTATAAATGCAAAAGGTGAAATTCTGGCTGAGACTGATTTGTTCACAAAAACAACTTTGGTTGGTGAAGTTCCTCTTCAAACTGAAAAAACTTTTTATTCTGAATACCCATTAATTATCCCGGTTCTATGTTCTGTATTTTCCTTCTGGATTTTTGGAATGAATATTTTAATTTGGCTGAAGAAAAAATTTAAAATGTGAATTCTTCTGTCACACTAAGCTTGTCGAAGTGTGACATTATTTCTAGTAACTTAGTCATCCTTCGACAGGCTCAGGATGACATCTGGAATCAAAATGAAATTTATAGACTTAAGAAGCGACACAGTTACTAAACCATCACCCGAAATGCGTAAAGCAATGTACGAAGCAGAAGTTGGTGATGACGTTTTTAAAGAGGATCCAACCGTCAACAAACTTGAGGAATACATCGCTGAACTTCTGGGAAAAGAAGCTGCGCTTTACGTTCCAAGTGGAGTGATGGGAAATCAAATGTGTTTAAATATTCTCACTGATCCTGGCGATGAAGTAATTTGCGATCGTGAGGCACATATTTTTAATTATGAATCCGCTTCTCCAGCCAGATTAAGCGGAATTCAACTTTATCCTCTCGATGGTAAGCTTGGAATCCTGACTGCAGAACAAGTTGAGCCTTACATTCGAACAACTGCCTATCAT
>JACZKK010000199.1 GCA_014860115.1 Ignavibacteriaceae bacterium | reverse complement strand
CACAAAGCTGATCAATCCCGATGCAATAATTATCGAAGCAGCTTCACCGATTACAGTTGATAAACCTTCTGTAATCAAAGGAAAGAGAGTTCTGGTTGTTGAAGATGGTCCAACATTAACTCACGGAGAAATGAAATATGGAGCCGGTACAATAGCAGCACAAAAGCTTGGTGCAAAAGAAATTGTTGATCCAAGACCATATACTGTTAAAACAATTTCCGACACATTCAAGAAATATCCAAACATTGGTATCCTGCTACCTGCAATGGGCTACGGACCAGCACAGATGAAAGATCTTGAAGTGACAATTAACAAAACCGATTGCGACTCAGTTGTTATTGGAACTCCGATAGATTTAAGCAGATACATAAAGATAAACAAGCCTTACACTCGCGTAAATTACGACTTACAGGAAATTGGACAGAACACTATTGAAACTGTACTGAGAGAAAAGAAGATAATTAAGTAAACTCGAAAACAATTGGAAGGAACAGTCGCAATTACTGATTATGGTTGGTATGAATTTTTAGAAAACCAATCTAATTTAGATGAAGTCAACTTCTGGACACCCTCTGCTTATTGGGGATTCCGTGCAGAAGTTGGCTCTCCCTTTTTCTTTAAATTGAAAGCCAAGTATAATAATGCTGTATGTGGAGTCGCTTTCTTTTCTCGCTATGTAAGATTACCAGATTGGTTAGCCTGGGATTCATTCCAATTGAAAAATGGCACACCATCACTTGAAGCAATGAAAGAAAAGATAGGTGCTATCAGAAAAAGAATTGATTATCATAGTAATAGAGCGATTAACGAAATTGGGTGCATATTACTAGCCCAACCAGTTTTCTTCAAAGAAAATTTATGGATTAAAGGCCCCAAAGATTGGCCGCCAGCAAATCTTAGAAATAAGAAATATAATCTTTCTCATGGAGAAGGTTTAAGAATTTGGAATGAATGCTTAGAAAGAATCCCAATTGGGAGCACTTTAGTAAAATCTGAAAATATTCTGGAAGTTGACGAACCAATTGAAAGATATGGACATCCACAATTAATTCAACCGCGTATTGGTCAAGGGATTTTCAGAATTGCAGTTTTGGAAGCGTACAATCGTGCGTGTGCAATAACAAAAGAACATTCATTACCTGCTTTAGATGCATCGCATATAAAACCATTTGGTAAAAATGGTCCAAATTTGATTTCTAATGGATTATTGCTAAGGGCCGATCTGCACAAGCTTTTCGATCAGGGATATATAACTCTCACAACTGACTTCAGAGTGGAAGTAAGTCCTAGATTGAAACTCGATTTCGATAATGGACATTCTTATTATCCATTTCATGGAAGCAAAATATCCACACCAAATTTATCTCAAGACGCACCTCAAAAAGATTTTATTCTATGGCATAATGAAAACGTTTATCTCAATAGTTAATATTCGATTCACATTTTACCATTAATTTAACCCGCTCATCAAAATCCTGCCTCAAAATATTGGTTTTAACTCAAACAAACCCTTAATTTATCACAGTTATTAAACAAATTTTCATACTATCATGCAACTTGTCTCGGCGAATCCCGAATTATCGGGAGAAGCCGGATCATACATTCATACAGTTCACCCCGGTACAGTAATGGTGCCGGTTCAATCATTCATCAACCATCTCAGGTTATTTCTATGTCTAAATTATTTAATATTTCAGTTTTATTTATTCTTATCTCACTTTCGTCAGTCACACTCTCGCAGGAAAATTCAGGTGCTGATTCACTAAAAAATATTTCCCTGTCAGGACTCTCGTTTAGAAGTATTGGTCCTGCTGTGACTGGAGGAAGAGTAGTTGATATTGCTGTCAATCCTTTTAACTTCAGTGAATACTATGTTGCATCGGGTCACGGCTCGTTGTGGAAGACAACAAACAGCGGAATTACTTTCGACCCTGTTTTTGATGCTAATAAGTCTTATGCAATTGGCTGCATCAAAATTGATCCAACTAATCCAAATGTTGTCTGGGTAGGAACTGGGGAAAACAATAACCAGAACAATGTGATTTTTGGTGATGGCATCTATAAAACTGAAGATGGCGGTAAAACATGGAATAATATGGGTCTTAAAGAATCACACCAGATTGGCGGAATTGTTATCGATCCAAACAATTCAAACATAGTTTATGCCGCAGCTTATGGTTCGTCACGGGTTTCCGGTGGTGACAGAGGAATTTATAAAACAACTGATGGCGGAAAAACATGGGAGAATGTTTTAAAAATCAGTGAATATACCGGATGCTACCAGGTTCATATGGATCCAAGATTTTCGAATATTCTTTACGCTGTTGCTCACCAAAGAATGAGAAATTTATATACTGGAGTTTACGGCGGACCTGAAAGCGGAATTTACAGAAGTCTTGACGGCGGTATAACATGGGATAAATTGAAAGGTGGTTTACCTGCAGAAGATGTTGGAAGAATAGGAATGGCAATATCAACTGTGAATCCTGATTATCTTTTTGCAGTCATCGAAGCAACTGATAAAAATAAAGGTACATATAAAAGTACTGACCGCGGTGCTAGCTGGACAAAACTAAACAGTTACAATGCATCGGCTGGATTTTACTATCATGAACTTTATTGTGATCCGGTAGATTTAGATAGAGTTTACAGCGATGACACTTTCCTACAGGTTTCGGTTGACGGAGGAAAGACGTGGAAAAATCTTGGTGACGATAAAAAGCACGTTGATAACCACGCACTCTGGATAAATCCGAATGATAACAAAAACATTCGAGCTGGGTGTGATGGCGGAGTTTATGAAACTTTTGACCAGGCAAAGAACTGGGATTTTAAGTCGAATATTCCGATAGCGGAGATTTATAAAGTTACTACTGATAATGCAGAACCATTTTATAATATTTACATCGGAACGCAAGATAATAATAGTCTCGGCGGTCCTTCACGAACGATTAATTCTTCAGGAATTGTAAACAGCGATTGGCTTTTCACTAACTCAGGTGATGGTTTTGAAACACAGGTCGATTGGAAAGATCCAAACATAATTTATTCGCAATCACAATTCGGTGGACTCGTTCGATTTGATAAACGAAGCGGGGAAAACTTATATATACAACCGCAGGACTTTGCGGATACTGCTTATCGTTATGATTGGGACGCAGGATTCATCCTTTCAAAATTTGATAATAAAAGATTGTATCATGGCGGTAACAAACTTATGCGGAGTGATGATCAGGGAAGTACGTGGAGAGAAATTAGTCCTGATTTGACCAGAGGTGTTCCAAAGGAAATGCAAAAGTTAATGGGACAAAGCTGGAGTATCGATCAGCTTGCACGTAAAAGTGCGATGGCGCAAATTGTAACGATTGCCGAATCTCCTCTTGATGAAAATATTTTATTTGTTGGTTCAGGTGATGGATTAATTCACGTTACAAATAACGGTGGAACAACATGGACTAAAGCTACAACTTCGGGTTTGCCGGAATACACAAGAATTCATCACATCATTGCTTCAAACATTGATATGAATGTTGCTTATGCTGCCTGCCATAATTACGTTGGCGGTGATTACAAGCCATACATTTACAAAACGACTGATGGCGGAAAGAACTGGTTCTCAATAAACAACAATCTGCCGGAACTTGGAAGCAGTTATTCGATTGCAGAAGATCACGTTGATAAAAATCTTTTGTTTCTCGGAACTCTGTACGGAGTTTATTTCTCAAATGATGGCGGAAAGGAATGGATAACTTTGAATAACGGAATGCCGCCAGCTTGTGTAATGGATCTCGATATTCAAAGAAGAGAAAATGATCTTGTAGTCTCAACTTTTGGAAGAGGCGTTTACATTCTCGATGATTATTCACCGCTGAGATTTATGTCAAAAGAGGCCTTGCAAAAAGAAGCAGAAATATTTCCGATTAAAGATGCTCTCATGTTCATCCAGTCCAATCCATTAGGATTCAGAGGTGTTGCATTTATGGGTGCAAGCTTTTATTCGGCACCGAATCCTGAAGTTGGAGCAGTGTTCACTTATTATTTAAAAGATGAATTCAAAACTCTGAAAGAAATTCGCAGAGATGAAGAAAAGAAAAAGCAGAAGAACAAAGAAGACATAAAATATCCATCATACGAAACTCTAAAAGCCGAACAGGAAGAGCCGGAAGTTTATCTTTTATTTACCATAACAGATGAAATGGGCAATGTAGTACGAAAAATAAAAACTGATGCACAGAAAGGTGTGAACAGAATTGTCTGGAATTTCCGCTATACTCCGCCAACTCCCATTTCTCTTGAACCGTTCGATGATTCTGTTCCTTGGATTGAAGCTGACAAAGGTTATATGGTTGTTCCAGGAAAATATTTTGTCTCGCTTTCAAAGTTTCAGGATGGAAAATTCACAGAGCTTGTCAGTAAAAAAGAGTTCATCTGCAAGTCACTGAACAATACTACCCTTCCTGCTCAAGACAAACTTGCACTCAATGCTTTCAATAAAAAAGTTGCTGATTTAACACGAGCTATCACAGGAGCTGATGCATTTAGAGGAGAGTTAGTTGATAAAATATCTTATCTCAAAAAAGCAGTTTTAGATGGAGCAGAAGTTCCGGCAGCCACTTACAATAATATAATTAGTGTTGAATCCGACTTGCGAGAACTCAATAAAAAACTAAATGGCGATCCACTTAGGGCAAGATATGAAGGCGGCTCTCCAACTTCAGTTAAAGGAAGAGTAAATCTGATCACGGGTGCGTTATGGAGTACAACTGCAGCACCAACGAATACATTTATAAAATCTTATGAAGCAGCGGCGGAAAAAGTTGATGAAATATTGAACGATCTTAATTCAGTTGATCAGAAAATTAAAAATGTTGAGTCAGAACTTGAAAAATCAGGAGCACCTTATACGCCAGGAAGAATTCCGGAGTGGAAAAAGAATTAGAAATTAATTCAAATACTTAAAAACAATTTATAAGAGGGTAAAATGAAAAATCAAACTTTGTCTTTCCTGATGATTATAATGATCACGACACTGTCGCTTGCACAAACAGTTGACGAAATTCTGGAACAACATTTTGCGGTTATTGGTCAGGAAAAACTTCTCGCAACATCTACAATGATGACAAAAGGAAAAATTATCCAGGGTCAATTTGAAATTCCTTTTACATCATATCATAAAAAACCTATGAGCTTCAGGTCGGAAGCTGAGTTCCAGGGAATGAAAATTTCTTCGGGGTTCGATGGGACGCAGGGCTGGTCAATCAATCCAATGATGGGTTCTACAGATCCGCAGCCAATGACAGAAGAGCAGATCGACCGTATGAAAATTCAGGCTGACTACGAAGGACTTTATTATAACTATAAGGAAAAAGGTTATACTGTTGAGCTTATTGGTAAGGAAAATGTTGATGACATTGAAACATACGTTTTGAAATTGACAAGACCAAGCGGAGATGTAATTACCACCTACATTGATGCTGAGAATTATGTTCCGTTAAAGATGCTGACTAAAATCAAAATGCAGGGAGTAGAAACTGAAGCTGAAACAATTTTCAGTAATTATAAACCTGTTAATGACATTCTGGCTGCTTATTCTGTTGAAACTAAAATGAACGGACAAACAGTTATGCAGATGGTGCTTGAGGAGATTACTTACGATGTTGAAATACCGGATTCAATGTTTGAAATGCCTGAAGTTACGGCTCCATCTGATTCGACAAAGTCTGAATAAAATCTAAGGTAAACAAAATGAAACGAGTAATCTATTTTGCATTATTCGCTGCACTGATATTTTCTGTACAAAATTTGGATGCACAAACTTCAAAACTCACTTCCAGCTTTTTCGGCTCGATGGAAGCACGTGAGATTGGTCCTGCTGTAATGAGCGGACGTATATTATCAATTGATGCTTTCAATGATGATCCAAGATTGGTTTATATTGGCGCAGCAAGTGGCGGATTGTGGAAAAGCACAAACGGCGGAACTACTTTCAAGGAAGTGTTCAAAGATCACGTTCAGACAATCGGTGCAGTTGCAATCAATCAGAAGAACAAAGAGAATATCTGGGTTGGAACCGGTGAAACGAGAACAAGAAACAGCATCAGTATCGGCGACGGTGTTTATAAAACGTCCAACGGCGGTGAAAAGTGGGAACATCTTGGATTAGAAAACACTGAACACATTTCTAAAATCATAATCAATCCTGAAAATACAGATGAAGTTTATGTTGCTGCACTTGGAAAAGTCTGGGGTCAAAATGAAGAACGAGGTGTATTTAAAACAACTGATGGCGGAAAAACATGGAATAAAATTCTATTTGTTAATGACGGAACAGGCTGCGCTGATCTTGCGATGGATCTTTCGAATCCAAATGTACTTTATGCGGGTATGTGGGATTTCCAGAGAAAGGCATACACTTTCAGATCCGGTGGACCAGGGAGTGGATTATATCGGACAACTGATGCTGGAAATAATTGGAATAAGGTTGACATTGCATCAGATATGGGAGAACTTGGAAGAATAGCTGTAGCGTTTTCTCCGGTCAGCCCGAAAATCATCTATGCTTTAGTTGAATCAAAGAAAACAGGTCTTTATCGTTCAACTGATTCTGGCAAAACCTGGGAACTCAGAACAACTGCACAGGTTGTTGCTGATCGTCCATTCTATTTTTCATACATCGTTCCCGATCCGGTTGATACAAACAGATTATATAAACCCGGATTTTTCATGGTCGTAAGTGATGATGGTGGTTTCTCATTCACTTCTCCATTCATTGAAGGTGGAAATGTTCATGGTGACATGCATGCTTTATGGATAAATCCTAAAAATAATTCGCAGATGTATCTTGGTACCGATGGCGGACTCTATATGAGTTACGATAGAGCAAGCACCTGGGTTCATGCACAGAACTTACCAATATCACAATTTTACCATGTCGCCGTCGACAATGAAAAATCGTACAATGTTTACGGCGGATTGCAGGATAACGGTTCGTGGGTTGGTCCATCTGAGGGAATTGGTGGCATTTCAAATTCAGATTGGCAAAGTGTTGGTTATGGAGATGGCTTTAATGTAATCCCCGATCCTTCAGATAGAAACATTATCTACTGGCAGTATCAGGGCGGTAATCTGATGCGTTATTATAAAAATACGGGGGAAATAAAAGAAGTAAAACCGTTCTCGGATAATTCTGAGGAAAAACTAAGATTCAATTGGGATACACCGATTGCATTTTCACCAACAAATAGCGGAGTGATGTACGTCGGTTCACAGTATCTTTATCGAACAACTAATCGTGGTGATTCCTGGCAAAAAATTTCTCCTGATTTGACAACAAATGATCCTGAAAAACAAAAGCAGGAAGAATCTGGTGGTCTAACAATCGATAACTCAACTGCTGAAAATCATTGTACTATTTATACAATCAGCGAGTCACCAAAGAACAGCAGAATTATCTGGGCAGGAACTGATGACGGAAATCTCCAGGTAACAGATGATGATGGTGAAAGCTGGACGGACGTTACTTCAAATATTACCGGAATTCCAAAAAATACCTGGTGTGCAAAAGTTCAGGCAAGTAATCACGATGCAAATACATCTTATGCTGTGTTCGATGGTCACAGAAATGGTGACAAGAAAGTTTATGTTTATAAAACAACAGACCTCGGTGTAACATGGGCATCACTCGCAACAGAAAGTATTGAAACATTTGCAAGAACAATTACCGAAGATTTCGTTAATCCAAACTTATTATTCCTCGGAACAGAATATGGGTTGTATATCACAATAGATGGAGGAAAAGAATGGGTACGGTTTGAAGGTAAAGTTCCTAAAGTTCCGATTTACGAAATGGTAATCCATCCTACTGAAAATGATCTCGTAATTGCAACACATGGCAGAGGAATTTTAATAATCGATGACATTACTCCTCTCCGAATGCTGACTGATCAAATTCTCTCTTCTGAATTAACAATATTTCCGTCAGAACCTTATACAATAACTAATCCGAGATATGCAACCGGTCTTTCGGGTGATCAAGAATTTTGGGGAAGCAATCCGAAATCCTCCGCAATCATAAGTTACTATATGCAGAAGCGGCATGTGTTTGGTGATATGTCAGTCGAGATTTATAATTCGTATGGTGAACTGTTAAAAACACTTCCTGCAGGAAAGAATAAAGGAATAAACTATGTTGAATGGGCTGTAAGGAAAAAACCACCGAAAGTAAAAGCAGCGAATCCTATGCTTGCATTCAGAACTGCATTTGGACCTACATTTCCTCCCGGTGAATACACGGTGAAAATCAAAAAGGGTGAAAATGTTTATGAAGGAAAGATTACTTTGCAAACTGATCCTTCAACCGGTCACTTGGCAGAAGATATGAATCTTCAGTATGAAACTCTTAATCGTGCTTACACTCTGCTTGAAGATATTTCTTTTACTGACAGACAGGCAACTGATTTAATGGAAAAGCTGAATAGAGCTAAAGAAAAAGTTTCTTCGGATGAACTAAAGAATTCAATGACTGAATTATCCAATAGACTTGAAAAGATGCACAAAGAATTGGTTGCAACCAGTCCGAATCGTCTCTCAGGAGAAGTAAAGTTAGCAGAAAAAGTTGCTGATATTTATTCAGGAATTATCAGTTACTCAGGAAAACCCACTGATTCTCAGATATCGGGATTGAATTTGTTTACTGGAGTTTATGATAATTACCGGGAACAAATGAATAAAATACTTGGTGAAGAATTAATGATGATAAATTCTGAACTAAAAGGTTTGAATCTGGAAGAAATAAAAGTTATCACAAGAGAAGAATACGATAAAAGTTAGCTAAGTAGTCATAACCATAAATATTTACAATAGATTACAAGAGTTGCTGCTCAAACAGTAACTCTTTTTTTTCAAATGCGCGTTGGCAACAGTGTCCAGTTGTTGATTGAAACTTCCTAAAAATTAATTTAAGTTTTATATGTAATTATAATTGACTCAGTTAGCACTGACTTTCTATAGATAACTGATATTTTTTTATTTAAACTTTTGGAGGCTCAAATGTTAAGTAAAAATTTAACCTTGCTTTATTCTTTCCTGATATTCTTCACTCTTTATTCAATTCAAACTTGTTTTTCACAAACACCAGATACACTCTGGACGAAAATCTTAGGAGGAAGTGCAAACGAGTACGGATATTACGCCGAGCAAACAAGTGATGACGGTTTCATTCTGGTCGGCACAACAGATGCATTTGGATCCGGTTTAGATGATGTATGGCTTATTAAAACAAATTCTTCTGGTGATACACTCTGGACGAAAACAATCGGAGGAAGCGATTACGATTATGCAACCTGTGTTCATCAGACCAATGATGGTGGTTACATTATTTTCGGTGAAACCAATTCATTCGATCCAAACTTCTGGGAAGGTTATATGATTAAAACAAATAACTCTGGTACTACACTTTGGACAAAGCATTTGGGTGACTATGCGTATTATTTTATTGAAGAAGGTGTTGAAATACCGGACAGTGGTTACGTTTTTGTAGGTTATACTAAAATTGGTGCGGGTGATCCGGAGGATCTTTGGCTTGTGAAAACTGATTCTGCCGGTGATATTATCTGGACAAAAACTTATGGCGGAGTAGAACGTGATCTTTCAAGCTCTATTAATCGAACTTCCGATGGTGGATTTATTATTGCCGGAAGTACTGAGTCTTTCGGTACCGGGGATTTTGATGGCTGGCTAATAAGAACCGATTCAAATGGTAACCTGATTTGGTCAAAAACTTATGGTAATACTGAGGATAATTATGCCAATGATGTCAGACAAACGGACGACGGTGGATTTATTATTGCCGGGTCAACAGAGGCATCAAATAATTATCACGATGCCTGGCTGATCAAAACTGATTACAATGGTGATACTCTTTGGACCAGAAGCTGGGGTAGTGATGGGCACGATGGAGCAATGTCAGTTGTTCAAACATCAGATGGTGGTTATGTTTGGACAGGTTATAGAAAAATAAGCACATTCAACCAGGATCTTTGGGTCGTTAAAACAGACTTAAATGGAAATGCTCAATGGTCAAAAACTTATGGTGGAACTTTTAACAATGTAGGTCGCTCTATAAATAAAAACAGTGATGGCAGCTTGATAATTGCAGGCGAATACTATTCAGAAGTTACTAATACTCGTGATATCTGGCTTTTGAAATTCGATCCGAATATAAGTAAGGTTGAACGAGATGATTACGCTCCAATTCCCGAAACAATTGAGCTAAAACAAAATTATCCTAATCCTTTTAATCCTTCTACAACAATTGAGTTTAGAATTCCCGAAAGCCAATTTATTACGTTAGCGGTTTACAATTTGCTTGGCGAACAAGTCGGATTACTTGTAAATGAAAATCTATCTGCCGGAAACTACAAAACAGATTGGGATGCCAGCGATCTACCGAGTGGAATTTATATTTACAATCTCCTTGCAGGAGAATTTATTTTATCAAAAAAAATGATTTTATTAAAGTAAAATATTCCCAAATATTTGGCTGCATTCAAATCAAGAATTGTATTGTCATTTCGTGCTTGACACGGAATCCAAGGTATGAATACAATTATAGATTCCGGTTCTTCTCCCGATAAATCGGGATCGACCGGAATGACACACTGCAATTACACTTTGGATAAATTAAAGCGCTTTCTTTCGGTTGGATCTAAATACAACTTCCTCATCCTGATTGATTTTGGTGTTACTTCAACCAGCTCATCGTCTTTTATATACTCGAGTGCTTCTTCAAGACTGAATTTGATTGCAGGTGCAATCTTAGCTGCTTTATCAGAACCTGATGCTCGCATATTCGTCAATTTCTTTCCGCGGTTAACGTGAACTTCGATATCATTATCTTTATTGTATTCACCGACGATTTGTCCACGGTAAACAACATCTCCCGGTTCAATAAAAAACTCACCACGATCCTGAAGCGAATCAATCGCATACGCAGTTGATTGTCCTTCGTGCATTGAAATCAAAACTCCATTCGATCTTTGCACTATCGAACCTTTGAAGAATTCGTATTGGTAAAAACGATGATGCATAATTCCTTCACCGGCTGTTACTGTAAGAATTCTATTCCTCAATCCCATCAATCCGCGGGAAGGAATATGAAACTCAAGCGTGGTAAGACTTCCCTTCTTTTCCATTTTTGTCATCACTCCCCTTCTTTGTCCGACAAGCTCAATCACTTTACCGGTTAAACTATTGGGTACATCGACAACGAGTATTTCAATCGGCTCAGCTTTCTTGTGATCAATTTCTTTGTAAATAACTTTCGGTGGTCCGACAGCAAACTCATAACCTTCACGTCTCATATTTTCAATAAGAATTGAAAGATGAAGCAATCCTCTTCCCGAAACTTTGTACGTATCCGGTGAGCCTGTTTCCTCCAAACGCATCGCAACATTTTTCTCAAGCTCTTTGTAAAGTCTGTCACGAAGATGTCTGGAAGTTACATACTTCCCTTCCTTTCCATAAAAGGGAGAAGTATTCACTGTGAAATACATACTTATTGTTGGCTCATCAATATCTATGATTGAAAGTGGTTCGGGATTTTCGGCATCTGAAATTGTATCGCCAATATCAATATCTTCAACACCAACCATCGCACAGATATCACCTGCAACAACTTCATCAACTTCTGTTCGTGCTATTCCTTCAAATATGAAAAGCTGATTGATACTGACCGGATGAATGTCGCCATTTCTTTTGATGATGCAAAGCGAATCATTCTTCCTCAAAGTTCCGCGGAAAACTCTGCCGATACCGATTCGACCAACGTAATCGTTGTAATCGAGAGAAGTAATCTGCATTTGCATTGGGCCTATTTCCACTTTCGGCTGAGGAATTTTATTTACAATCTTTTCAAGTAGCGGAACAAGATCTTTTCTTTCATCTTTAAGATTCTTTACAGCCCAGCCGTTTCTTCCGCTTGCATAAATTACCGGGAAATCAAGTTGTGCATCGTCAGCACCGAGATCTATGAACAGATCATAAATTTCATCGAGAACTTCTGCGGGACGGTTATCCGGTCTGTCGATTTTGTTTATCACAATAATCGGTTTCAAATGAAGATGAAGAGCTTTTTCCAGAACGAATCTTGTCTGAGGCATCGGACCTTCAAATGAATCCACCAGAAGCAAAACTCCGTCTGCCATTTTAAGAACACGTTCAACTTCACCGCCGAAGTCTGCGTGACCTGGTGTGTCAATTAAATTTATTTTTACATCTTTGTAAGGAATGCTGATATTCTTGGCAAGTATAGTAATTCCTCTTTCTCTTTCAAGGTCGTTTGAATCGAGGAAGCAATCCTGCACAACCTGGTTTTTTCTGAATACGTTGCTTTGCTTAAGAAGCTGATCTACAAGCGTGGTTTTGCCGTGGTCAACGTGGGCTATTATGGCTATGTTTCTTATTTGTTTCAATAGTTTTCTTCTTTTAATTCTTAAAAAATGAGGCACAAATATGGTGTTATTTAGAGGAGAATACAATGTGATTTAATCTACACCGCACCCTATTTTCTATATCGTCCCGACCTGCCTGCCGGCAAAGGCAGGGAGGGATTAGGGTGAGTTCCACTAACTCAAAAAATTACTCGAAGCACTTTTTAATCACTTAACCAAATACAGCGGTCCATCCGGTCCCAAAGTTAGTTTAAACTCATCCCTACCCTTCTCTTAATTAGAGAAGGGATTATTGTTAGTGATGTCTTTCCAACAAATATTCTGTCAAGATTTTTTTATCTAAAGATTTATTTAAAAGAAGTCCCTCTCTTTTGAAGAGAGGGATTAGGGTGAGTTCTATTAATCTTTTAATCTCTCACTTCACCAAATACAAAGGTCCATCCGGTCCCAAAGGCAAACCGAGAAGCATCCAGATAACCAGAATAATTATCCAGAAAACTGTAAAGATCACTGTATAAGGAATCATTGTAGAGATGATTGTGCCTATGCCATACTTTTCATCATACTTCTGTGCAAATGCAACAATTAGTGCAAAGTAGCTCATCATCGGTGTAATAAGATTTGTAACCGAATCCCCTATCCTGAAAGCTGCCTGTGTTAATGCAGGATGATAATCGAGAAGCATAAACATCGGAACAAAAACGGGAGCCATGATTGCCCACTTTGCTGATGCGCTTCCCATAAATAAATTTATAAAGGCAGAGAGAAGTACGAATGCAACGATAAGTGTAATTCCTGTAAAGCCAATGCTCTTTAAAAACTCAGCACCATCAATTGCAAGTATCAATCCGAGGTTGCTGTAACGGAAAAAGTAAACAAACTGCGCGGCAAAAAATACAAGTACAATGTATGTTGCCATCGTACCCATCGACTTGATGATATGCTTCATCATATCGGTATCATTCCTTATTGATTTAGTTACAATACCATAAGCAAGTCCCGGGACAAAGAAGAAAACTAAAATGCCCGTAATTATTCCATCAAAGAATGGTGAGTGAAGAATTGTACCCGTTTCCGGATTTCTGAATAAACCATTCTCAGGAATTATTGTCCAGGCTAACGCAACAGCAAAAATAAATAGCCAGATTCCTGCCCACTTAAGTCCTTTTTTCTCTATGGTTGTGATATCGTGAACCGGAAGTTTTTCAGCATTGCCTTCATATTTTTTCAATCGTGGTTCAACTATTTTTTCTGTTACGAGTGTTCCAACAATTACAATCATAAAAGCAGAAACGAACATAAAATAAAAATTAACGGCGGCATTTATTTTCATAGTAGGATCAATTATATGTGCGGCTGTTTCAGACAGTCCGGCAAGTATCGGATCAACAGAACCGATGAGGAAGTTAGCACCGAATCCACCGCTCACTCCGCAAAAAGCGGCAGCAAGTCCTGCCATTGGGTGTCTTCCAATCGCATAAAAAATCATTGCGCCAAGAGGAATAAGAATTACGTAACCAGCTTCAGAAGCTAAATGAGAGAGAACTCCAGCCAGCACAACTGAACCTGTAATTAGTTTAGTTGGCGCTTTTAAAACGAGTGCTCTTATTACAGTATTGAAAAGTCCCGATCCCTCTGCGACACCGATTCCGATCATTACGGCAAGCACATATCCAAGCGGAGGAAAGAGTACAAAGTTGTGAACAACATTTTCATAAATCCATCTTAAGCCGTCACCGTTCAATAAATTTTTTACGTGAATGGTTGAGCCATCTGCAGGATGGACTGCTGTCATTCCAACCATTGCGCCAATTAAAGAGACTACTGCAACAATAACAGCAAGCAGTCCAAAAAGCGTTGCGGGATGAGGCAACTTATTGCCTACTATTTCTATGTAGTCTAATGATTTATTGAATATACGGGAAGCAAGAGATTTCAATTTTTCCTCCGATGACTTAAATAATTACTGGCAAAGATAGGGGTATCAGAATAGAATTAAAAAAAAATTCTTAGTGACTTTGTGTCTCAGTGGCAAAGAGAAAATATTGCCACAAAGACTCCAAGACACAAAGTTATACTTCATCAAATAGTTGAATTCAATATATGGACAGGTTAACTTTATAAAAAAGAATTGAAGGGATATTTTTATGAACTACTACGCACTTATTTATCATCTTGTTGACGATTATATGGATCGACGAGGACAATTCCGTGAAGAGCATTTAAAACTCGCAAAGAAATCAAATGAACGCGGTGAAATGATACTCGCAGGTGCCTTCAGTGATCCGCCGGATAAAGCGTTGCTCATTTTCAAAGCTGCAGATAAATCCAGCATCGAAAATTTCATCAGGAAAGATCCGTACGTAAAAAATGGATTGATCGCCAAATGGGAGATCAGACCGTGGACAGTGGTTATTGGTAACAAATGAAAATGTCATTCCGTGCTTGACACGGAATCTATTCTGATCAAAGTAGATTCCGGTTCTGAGCTTCGCTCGACCGGAATGACAAGTATAGAGAGTCAGAAATAATTATTCCAAATAAATCCTGGGAACGCGTGTATTTATGTTGGTAAGAATTTCATAAGGAATTGTGCCCGCCCATTCTGCAAGATCTTCGGCAGTAATAGAATTCTTCCCACCACTTCCGAGTAAAATAACTTCATCGCTGTTGTACGCAGAATCATTTTCAATATTCACGACTATTTGATCCATCGAAATATTTCCAATAACTGGATAAAGTTTTCCGTTCAATAAAACTTTTGCTTTGTGCGACATACTTCTGAAATATCCATCACCATATCCAACGGGAATTGTAATCGCCCGAATGTTGTGATCGGGTTTCCAGGTTAATCCATAACCTACTGAGTTTCCATCTTTAATAACTTTGAAGTAAACGACTAAAGATTTCCAGGTAAGTGCGGGGTTTACGACAACAGTTTTCTTAATATTCTTTGAGGGATAAACCCCGAACAGCATTATACCCGGACGAACCATATCAAGATTAGCTTCCGGTAATTGAAGAATTGCTCCTGAATTCGATATATGTCTTAGTGGAGATTTGATTGAATGCTTGTTGAAATAATCCAGCACTTGGTTAAATCTTTCAAGCTGAAGTTTTGGGAAAGTCAGATCTTCAAATTCAGCTGTTGCGAAGTGAGAATAGATTCCTTCAACAAAAATATTTTTATAAGAGTAAGCTGCATCAAGAAATTTTTCAGCATTGTAATAATGAACTCCAATACGTTCCATTCCTGTATCAATTTTCAGATGGACAATTGCTTTCGTCTTCATCTTTGCTGCAGTTTCATCAATCTGTTTTAGCTTATCGATTGATGAAGCTGTGATTGATAGATTATTTTTAAGGAATAATGGAATCTGGTTTCCCCAAACACCTCCTAAAACGAGAATTGGAATTTTAATTCCCATTTCTCGTAATAAAATTCCTTCTTCAACTACAGCAACTCCGAGATAATCAGCTTTCAGCTCCTCATAGAGTTGAGCAATACGTACTAAACCATGTCCATATGCATTTGCTTTAAGGACAGGCATCATTTTAGAATTACCGACGTGAGTTCTTATCGCCTTAAAATTTTCTGTGAGGATTTTTAAATCCACTTCAACTCTTGTTGGGCGGACTATCTCGTCAATACTGATTACCGGATGGTTTGTATGAATTTTCATTGGTTATTCAGATAATAATTTTATTCTGATACAAAGATAAAATAATTACAGGTTAAAAATTCAGAAGTTAATTGATGATCTTCTAAATTTTGATTACGTTTTGAAGTGAGAATAATTTTTAGTTATTCTTTTCCATCAGAAAATAATTAAACACTTAATATCAAGGGAGTTAGTTATGATCGAAGTAGCATTCACTTATGATTTCATTCCTAATTTTGACGTAGTAGCTTATACCAAAGTTGCAAGAAGTGCAACCCAGATTATGCTTTCATCAAAAGGATTTATTGAATTCAGAGCTAACAGAAATATGATGGGTTCTCCTAATGTTCGCAGAACTTCAGTTTGGCAAAGGCTTTCTGATTATGCGGAGATGGCTCAATCTCCTGAATTTCAGAAAATCACACAAGATTTCAGGAAGTTCGTAACAAACATTGATGTTCAGATATGGGGGCCTTCTCCGATTAGTCCTGATCCAATTCGTCCCTAAGGATATTGGCAATAAATATAATTCAACACTCTCAGCAGGTTTTCGATCTGCTAATAATTTTATTGAGATGAGAGTTAATATTTTTAGAACGAACTTCAATTTGTTTTAATATGCCGACAAATCTTCCACCTGAATATTTCAGAGCCGAGCAGGTTTTCCGAGAAGCAGAATCGACTTCTGCTAAAGTTGCAGCACTTGAAGAAATGATGAGCACAATTCCAAAACATAAAGGAACTGATAAACTGCGTGCTGAACTAAGAAGAAAAATATCGAAGCTTAAAGAAAATCAGCAAAAGAAAAAAGGGGCAGGTAAACACGAATCAGAATATCATATTGAAAAAGAAGGTGCGGGAAGGGTTGTTTTAATTGGTTTTGAAAATACCGGCAAATCATCCATAGTTGCTGCATTAACTCACGCAACACCGAAAATTTCCGAAGCACCGTTTACAACCTGGCAGCCTTTGCCGGGAATGATGGAATTCGAAGACATCCAGATACAGTTGATTGACACACCGCCAATAAGTAAAGAACATTCGCAGCCCGAATTATTTGATTTAATCCGCAGCTCAGATTTAATTCTTCTTATAATTAATCTGCAAACAACTCCTTTTCAACAGCTTGAAGATTCACTTGATATTTTAAATCAACACAAAATCATTCCCAAACAATGGGAAGAAAAAACTAATGATGAAAGACGAATTGAATTTATTCCTGTTCTCGTTATCGTTAACAAAGATGACGATGATCTGTTTGATGAGGACTTTGAAGTCTTCAAAGAATTGACTGAAATCGACTTACCACTTTTACCTATTTCTGTAACAAATAAAAGAAATCTTGACAAGCTTAAGAATCAAGTATTTAGAAGTCTCGGTATCATAAGGATATATTCTAAACCACCGGGAAAAGAACCGGATTTATCAAAACCTTTCATCCTGAAAAAAGCAAATACAGTGGAAGAGCTTGCTGGTAAAGTCCATCACGATTTCATTCACAACCTGAAGACTGCACGTGTCTGGGGCAAAAATGTTTTTGATGGACAGATGGTTGGCAAAGACCACGTTCTGCACGATAAAGACATTGTTGAATTGCACTTGTGATAGTATTACTTGTGTCATTCCGTCCTTGAGACGGAATCCAGAAAATAAATCACTAAATAGATTCCGGCTCTTCACCCGATAAATGGGGATCGACCGAAATGACGAGCGAGCTAAATAAATTTCTATGAAATTATTTGAACATTATTATTATTTTATTTACGTTTTGAGTAACATATTGGAGGACAAATGTAATGGGGATAATAAAGAAGTTTATCGGTCCAATTTCAAAATACGATGACAGCATTCCATACACTTACATCGCTAAAGTAAAAATTCTGGAGAGGGATGATAATCTTGTAAATCACTATTTCTCTGATACGATTTGCGGATTAGTAGAATATTTAAGCAGCAACAACATTCTCCCGGAAGATGTCGAGCTGTTCGCATGTTATCAGAAAAAGGAAATTCCTATAGATAAAAAATACTGCCTATCTGAAAAAGGAAAATGGCTGGAGCGACCTGAAATCTGTCATTCACTTGAAGAGCATTACAAGCAAACAATGGAAGAACAATTCAAAGGTCATGTTGAGCTTGGTGAATGTTCTTTCGAAGACCGCGACCGTGAAGGAAGCGGACCATATTAAATAATTTTTTATGTAGTAATAATTGGAAACAATAACATCAATTCTTCTTGGAATCGGACTTAGTGCCGCAACAGGATTCAGGATATTTGTTCCTTTTCTTGTTGCAAGCGTTGCTTCAATCACCGGCTACCTTCCTCTTTCTCCATCATTCGAATGGATTGGAACTTATCCAGCTTTGATTGCATTCGGAGTCGCTACAATTTTTGAAATAGCTGCTTACTACATTCCCTGGTTTGATAACTTACTTGATTCAATTGCTACACCGGCTGCCTTCGTTGCAGGTGCAATTTTGATGGTTGCAGTTGTCAGCGGATTACCTCCACTTGCAAAATGGGCTTTAGCAATTATCGCAGGAAGCGGGGCTGCCGGAATTGTTCAAACCGGAACGACACTAACTCGGGCAGCTTCAACAACGACTACAGGCGGATTGGCAAATCCAATTGTATCAACTGTTGAAGCAGGTTCATCTTTTGGATTGTCATTACTCGCAATCTTTATTCCTGTAATTGCAGGATTTGTAACAATTGTCTTTTTGTTTTGGATAGGAACCAAAGTAATTAAAAAGTTTAAAGTAAAGCAGCGAAACTCATTTTAATTTAAGTCATGAAGTATCCTTAAGTCTCACGCTATTTTAGGATTGACACATATTTTAGAGAGTATTACGTTTGATCAGGTTGATTCAAAAAATATTCACGGAGAATCTCGATGAAAACTACATCCTTTCTATCCATACTGTTTCTATTCCATTTATTTTCAATCACAAGCTTTGCACAAGGCGAAGCAGCAGTTCCATTTTTAATGTTAAATCCATCACCGTCACAAAGTGCAATGGGTTCAACAGGAACAGCATTACCAACTGAAGATCCATTCGGTTTTCTGTGGAATCCTGCACAATTAGGTTACACAAGCCAGACAAATAATCTCTCATACATTTTCTATCCGGCAAAATTAGAATGGCTTCCAGCTTTCAATTTGGATTTGGAGTTAAAAGCAATTGCGTTCAATACTGGATATAATTTTAAAGACTTAATTGGAGTTCCATTGAGTTTTGGTTTTGGTTATTCAAATTTTGAAGTCAATTTTGGGGAATTTGTTAGAACTGATGAAAATGGAAATGTTATTGGCACCTTTGAAGCCAAAGATTATTACGATGCATATTCTTTTGGATTGGGTCTTGATGTCGGCGTTCAGTTAAGTGTTGGATACACGATAAAAGATGTAACCTCAATTCTCTCCGATCAACCTACAGGTGAGGAACAAGGCACTGGAATGGCTGAAACAACGGTTAATGATTTTGGAATACTTTTTATAGTTCCGGTTCTAAAATTAATCGATGATAAAATGCAGGTTCAGTTTGACGAAGACCTTTTCGCTCAACCCAAATTTAATTTTTCTTTAGGCTATTCAAAATCAAACATTGGCGATTCTATTTCATATATAGATCCCGCTCAGGCCGATCCACTTCCGCGTGTAGCACGAACCGGTTATGGTATCGCAACGGGTTTTGATTTAGTCACTGATGACTTTAGTATTAATGCATTTAATCTTTCATTTACTGTAGAAGCCGAGGACATTCTGGTTTCAGGAAGTTCAATGAGTCAATCTCATTGGGAATATCAGGATGATCTGGATTTCTGGAAAAATATTGTGCAGATTGAGGGTGATGAGCAAATTGTTTCCCGGACAGGAACAAAGATCGAATTTGTAGAAACATTCACTTATAACTTTGGACACTTTTCAGGTAAAGGCTATGGTCAAAGAAAGACAAACGGATATGAAGTGAGATTTAAAGGTTTTTTAAAAGTTGCTGCGCTTTGGGCTAAGCACCCTGTCACTGATTTCTTGCGAGATCATTTTGACATTATATATTATAACACGAACTACTTTGCTGATCACGATCTTGAAACAAAGATGACAGGGCTGGCATTTTATGTTCACAATTTGAATGAGTTGTTTTAGTTCAAAATCAAAGTTTGTTCAATCAAGTTAATTAAGATTTTCAAGGAGAATTTCGATGAAAACTACATCCTCTCTAACCATCCTTTTTCTATTCAATTTATTTTCAGTTACAAGTTTTGCGCAGGGCGAAGCAGCAGTTCCATTCTTATTACTGAATCCTTCTCCTTCTCTTAGTGCAATGGGTGCAACTGGAACAGCTTTACCAACTGAAGATCCATTTGGATTTTTATGGAATCCAGCACAGTTAGGATACACAAGTCAAACAAATAATCTATCATTCATTTTTTATCCGTCAAAGCTAGAATGGTTTCCGGCTTTCAATTTGGACTGGGAATTTAAAGCAATAGCATTTAATGCAGGATATAATTTCGAAGAATTAATTGGTTTTCCTTTAAGTTTTGGTTTTGGTTACTCAAATCCTGAATTCAATTTTGGTACTTTTTATATGTACGATGAGTTTGGAAATATTATTGATGAAGTTGAAGCTAAAGATTATTACAACGCATATTCTTTTGGTTTGGGAGTAGACTACTTTGTTCAGTTAAGCATTGGTTATACAATTAAAGATGTGAAATCATTGCTAGCTGATTTTTCTTCAAGTCCTGATTCCGGGCAAGTAAAAGCAGAGACAACGGTTAATGATTTTGGAATTCTATTAAATGTTCCAGTGTTAAAATTAATTGATGACAAAATGCAAGCTCAGTTAGATGAAAACCTTTTTGCAAAACCCATATTTAATTTTTCTTTGGGTTATTCAAAATCTAATATTGGAGATGAAATCACGTATGTAGATCCTGCTCAGGCTGTTCTTCTTCCAAGGATGGATAGATTGGGTTATGGGATTACAGCAGGCTTTGATTTGATTTCAGATAATTTCAGAATCAATGCATTCAATCTCACATTCACAGTTGAAGCAGATGATATTTTAATTAAAAGAGAATCAATGTCAAACGATTGGGAATATCAACAGACTTTAAGTGATTTGAAGTTTTGGAAGAATATTGTGCTGATTGAGGGTGATGAGAAAATTGTATCTCACGCTGGTACAAAACTCGAATTTGTCGAAACAGTTTCACTGTACTTTGGACACTTTTCAGGTCGTGGTTATCCTGACCCAAAGGAGACAAATGGTTTTGAGATAAGAGCCAAAGGTTTGCTCAAGCTCTGTGCAGTGTGGGCTAAAGATCCGATAACAGATTTTCTAAGAGACCATATTGATATACGATATTATAATACAGATTACTCTGATTTTAATATTACCCAAACAAAGATGACGGGGCTGGCATTCTATATTCATAATTTGAATGAGTTGTTTGAATAATTAGTAGTTGAATGTACCGATAAACGTCATTCCGGCGAATGAAATGAGTCCGGAATCTGCACCACGTGAATATTAATCAGATTCTGGACAACCTGCCTGCCGGACAGGCAGGGCCAGAATGACATAAGAGTGTTACACTCAGTCAGCGAGTTCTTCGATTACTATTGCGGCGCATCTGCGGTGTACTTTTGCTTGACTGCTTCTGCGGTTTCAATTTCATTAATACCAGAAATTCTTTGAGCAAGAGATTTCCCATCAAGCTTATGAAATTCTAAAACTTCCAAAGGAGTTCCGCATTCTGGATATTCAGTTAATCCAAGGTTGGTAAATTCTTTGCCACTAATTACACCAATTGACACGAATTCATTTAATAACCTGTCGCCAAGTCCGCCAACAGCAGAATGATCTTCAAGCACAAATATTTTTTTCTGATCAGATACAACTTTGTTCAACCATTCTTTGTCAATCTTATTCAGCCAGGGCATATTGATAACTTTTAAACCGAAACCGATTTTCTTTAAATAATCTGCAGCTACTAAAGCTTCGTGAAGCATCACCGGTCCGTAGCCAAATAAAATTGCATCAGTGCCTCGAGTTAATTCAGCACCAACACCAACTTTGAATTTGTAATCTTTCGGTAATTGAATTCTTTCTGGTGAGGGACCAATTACCAATCGCAGCATACAATTTTCTTCTGCTTTGTTTATGCAATAATCTGTTGCCCACTTTGTTTCTTCGGCATTGCAGGGCTGAATAATTGTAACATTCGGCAAAGCACCGAACAGAGAAATATCCCGGACACTTTGATGAGATTTTCCAGGTCCCGCTGGAATCATTCCCGAGAAATGACAGGTGTAAATTATTTTAGTTTTCTCACCAGCATTGTTGTAAATGTGTTCGTTTGCTCTTGCAGCAAGAAAGCTTGCAAATGTATTGACGATTGGAATCAGTCCCATTCTTGCAAGTCCGCCAGCCATAGAAACCATATCCTGTTCTGCAATTCCGTTTTCAATGAATCTATCGGGATAAGTTTTTTCAAAGTTACGTAGCTTACAATCTGCAGAGAGATCTCCATCGAGTACAACAAATTTTTTATTTGTCTTTGCAAGTTCAACCAAAGCTTCGCCGTAAGCTTCGGTCACAAATTCTTTATCGAGCTTTGTAATTGGCTTACCTTCAGATTTGTTTTCTGGTATCTGAATTTTTCCAACACCAAGTTTTTCAGAAAGTTTATTTATTGCCTCTGTTAGTTCAGCTAATCCTTTGTCATAACTTTCATCATCCGGCGCACCGGAATGCCATTTGTAAAGAGTTTTTCCCTGGAAAGTTTCAGTTAGAGGTTTTTCCATAAAAGAAACTCCCCTTCCCTTTATTGTATCAGCGATTATCATTTTTGGTTTATCAATTAACTTCTTCATTGCATCAAAGGTATGCTTAAGCATATTATAATCGTGACCATTTATTCTCACAACATACCAACCGAATGCTTTGACTTTTTCAACAACATCTTCAATATTATTTACATCTGCAACAAGCATATCTGTCTGATATTTGTTGTGATCCATAATTGCAATTACATTATTCACTTTCTGATGAGCTGTTGCCTGAAGTGATTCGTAAATCTGTCCTTCCTGAAATTCTCCGTCACCAGTCAGCACATAAACGTGTCCTTTACTCTTATTATAATTTTTTGCCCAGGCCATTCCTTTTGCTTTTGAAATTCCCATTCCAAGTGAACCAGTACTTGCTTCAATTCCTGGCTGACGAACTTCAGGATGACCATCAAGTCCATTCAATCTTCTCAACATCAATAATTTTTCTTCCGGAATAATTCCAAGTGCATAAAAGAGAGCATAAAGTCCCGGCACATCGTGTCCCTTAGATGAAAAATAAATATCACGATCAGGTGAATCAAGTCCGACTTCTAATACATTCAACTCATTTAAATAAAGATAAGTTGTAATATCCATCGCACTAAGTGAAGAACCAAGATGACCTGAACCAGCTTTCTTCACAGCAACAAGAGTATTGTATCTACACATATCTGCAAAGAGTTCCATCTTTGTTGCCCAATCACCGCCGGATGATCTTACTTTATCGAATTCTGATTTTTTTATGAGGTTAAAATTCATTGAAATGCTCCAATAAAATCGTCTGTTTTGTAGTTAAAAGTTGAATAAAAACGCTTCGTAAAATTACCATAATAGACGGTCAAAATGTAACCTTTGACGCTTTAACAAATTGTTAATTTGATGAAAATCACTTCTGGTTAAAATATTAACTCATTGAAATCTGGTATTCTAATTGCCTTCATAAATGCAATAAAAAAAGAGGAAGAATATGAGGTCACAATTACAATTCGCCATCTTCATTGCGCTGATCATTAACTTGAGTTTCAATGTGTATTCGACGAATTATTACGTTTCAGAATCAGGAAGCAACAGTAACAACGGATTAACACCTCCAACTGCATTTGCAACATTACAGTATGCAGCAGATATGATTTCTGCAGAAGACTCAGTTTTAGTTCTTGAAGGAACTTATGTTGGATTTGATATTAGAATTAATGCAAGCCAAACTTCACCAATTGTTTTTAAGGCCATTGAAAATAATGTTGTAATCGATCAACCAAATTCTGAAACCCCTGACGGAATTAATATTGAGAATGCTTCGTGGATTGTTATTGATGGATTCGAAATTCTGGATCAGCCTCGTGCAGGAATTCGTGCAGCGGTTTCAGATTTTATAACGATAAAAAATAATTATTGCCATAACAATTATCGCTGGGGAATTTTTACAGGATTTACAGATGATATATTAATAGAAAATAATTCCTGTTCTTTCAGCGAAGATGAACACGGAATTTATGTTTCAAACAGCAGTGACAGACCAATAATCAGGAACAATCATTCATTCAACAATAACGGCTGCGGAATCCATATGAATGGCGATATATCAATGGGTGGTGATGGAATTATCAGCAATGCAGTGGTTGAAGGAAATATTATTCACGATAACGGATACGGCGGCGGTTCAGCAATAAATATGGATGGAGTTCAGAATTCTGAAATTTTCAACAACCTGGTTTACAATAATCACGCAACCGGAATTGCAATGTACCAAATCGATGGAGGAGATGCATCTAAGAATAATAAAGTTTATAACAACACAATCATCCAGCCATCAGATGGAAGATGGAATATTCTTGTAACCGATGGTTCAACTGGTAACACGCTTTACAATAATATTTTAATTAGTCATCACAGTTTTAGAGGAAGTATTTCGATTGATGCAGCTTCCATAACAGGATTTACTAGTGATTATAATATCCTGGTTAATCGATTAAGCAATGATGATGGAAATTCAAATATGACTTTGAGCCAATGGCAGTCTCTTGGATATGATCTTCATTCAATGATTGCAGATCCTGAAAATCAAATTTTTGTTGATCACACAAATAGTAATTTTCATCTCCTTCAAAATGCGCAAGCCGTCGATGCTGGAACAAATTTAGTTTTACCGACTGTGTCTGAGGATCTTGATTATGTATCACGTCCACAGGGAACTGGTTTTGATATTGGCGCTTATGAATATAATCCAGTTTCTTCAATTACTGAAGGAAATATTCCGGAAGGATTTATACTTTATCAGAATTATCCAAATCCGTTTAATCCGACTACAAAAATCAGTTGGCAGTCGCCAATAGGCAGTTGGCAAACACTGAAAGTTTATGATGTCTTAGGAAATGAAGTTGCAACATTGGTTAATGAGTATAAAACTGCAAGTAAATATGAAATTGAATTCGATGCAGAAGGATTACCAAGCGGAATTTATTTTTCTCAATTAAAATGCGGAAGTTTCACTCAGACAAAAAAAATGTTATTGCTTAAATAGGCAATCATTGAATTATTAAAAATACTTTACTTTGAAATTTTCACACATAACTTTTCATTTCACAATCTGGATACTATCCATTTCGATTTTGTTTACGGGTTGTTATTCATATTATACTTTCCCAAATGACGATTATAGTAAAATTGAAAATATGGAAGATATTAAAATTGTTTATAAAAACGGAAAGGAATTTGTTGTCGAAAAAGACGACACTACTAACATTAAGTTAGTAGGAGATTCTTTGGTTGTCTCTGAAGGTTCTGAAAGAAAATTAATTGGGATAAGTGAAGTTGAAAAAGTAAAAGAATCCAGATTTGATTTAGGTGGCACGATTACGATATCCTTGGTAGCCCTAACGATTTTAGTTGTACTATTTTTTTCGATGAATCCCTTTAAAACTTAATGTTTTTTCATTAATTCTAATCTATCTCTAATATCCATCAATAGCCATTAGACTTTTCTTCCTCTCAGAAATAATTACATCACTTCGCTATTCTTTCTTTGTTTAACTCAACAGCTAATAATCAAAAATTGTGTTTAAGAATGATTTTCACAAGGATGGCTGTATCAAAATAAGCTTTTCGGATGGTATTGTTATTGAATAATAATGCTCGTGGTTGAGTAAAAATTTTAAAAAGAGAACAAGGATGCGGGTTTTCCGTAAATTAATTTCATTTTATTTATTCTTTGTTTTATTTCCTGCTCAGGGAATTTTTGCAGGAGAGAACACTTTTCAAAACAATTCTTTTGAGTTGGATTCAAATCGTCCTTCATTTTATCCAACAGATGATTCCGGCTTGATTTTCGAGAAAACATTCCGTTACATCTCAAAAGACAGTTCTTATACTGATATTCTACAGCTTAAAAATCTTAGCGGTATTGCACAGGCAATTCAGTTCAGAATTCAGTTAAACAAAGCTGAAGATGACAGTACAATATTAATTTTCGATAATTTAGAAAAAGGTGCTGACATCAGTGACCAAAACTGGGTGGTGAATTACAATATTATTAAAGGTACTGTTTTACCGAATGGCGCATCGAAGGACGAAGTATTAATCTTACTCTATAATTTGAATCAGAATGGTGGATTACCTCCCGGAGATTACAATGAATTATTAAAAGTTAATTACATAGTTGCAGATCTTCCGGTATTACAAGATAGTGTCAAATCCTCTATGAAAATTACTAACGCTCAGGCAAGCACTGCACAAGGTCAACCGATTGATATTACACCATCAAGGGATGAATTTAAATTAATTATAAAAGCAATTACAATCATCCCTAGCCAGGGATTAATTTTTGAAAAGGATACGGTTTACCGTCTTGAATATGATTCTTATGTAGATATAATGCAGTTGAAAGGTTTGACTGATAAAGCACAGGCATTGCAATTCAGATTATTAGTTAACCAGTCTATTGATGACAATGTCATATTAACCTTTCAGAATATTCAAAAAGGAAGCGATATTCTTGACCCCAGCTGGATTCTTACTTACAACGTTTTTAGAGGTCCGCTTACCGGAAACGGTGCATCTGTAGATGAAATCCTGGTCCTGTTATTTAATCTTGATCAGAATAATGGTTTACCACCGGGTGACTATAATGAGTTATTAAAAGTCAAGTATCGAGTCGCAGATTTGCCTGCTTTACAGGACAGCATTAAATCATCAATAAAAATTTCAGAAGCTGAGGCAAGTACTTATCAGGGTTTTCCAATTGACATTACGCCATCGAGGGATGAACTTACTATTATTGCACAAAACAGAGTCAGCGCTTATGGTGATGTTAATGGAGATGGATGTCTCGATATTCTCGATATTATCATGATTGTTGATCATATAGTCGGCAGAGATTCACTTGAAACGGATGAGTTTGAGAGAGCAAATATTGCGCCCTGGATACCGGGTGAGCCTGCCCCGAACCCGGATGCGTATGTTAATGTACAGGATCTTTCACTGCTTCAAAATATTATACTCACCGGTGTTTATCCAAATGGTATCCTGATAAATGCATGTTCATTTACAAGCATTGAAAAAATATATAGTGGAGAAGACTTCAAAGTAACATTCTATATTAATAAATCAGGTATAACTCTATATTCAAATGCCAGTGTTGATGTAAGGGCAGTCCAGGTAGAATTTGCTGGAAATATTCAGATTTCAAATAATATGTTCATTAACACAGATCTGGGTCATGGGTATTACAATAAAGATGATGAAATACTCAGAGTTCTGTTATATGACAGAAAGGCAATGAAAACTATTAAATCCGGTGAGAATTTTATTGCTGATATTCCATCATTTATCAGTAATCCTGAGGATATAAGTATTGAAAAATTGATCTTAGTTGATATCAACAGACAAAGAATTATGGATGCTGAAATAGAAATAGTTTATGGAACCCCACCTTATATACCCCTTGATTACATTCTTTACCAGAATTTCCCGAACCCTTTCAATCCATCCACAAGTGTAAGATTTGAAGTACCGGTTGACAGCAAAGTAATGATAAAAATTTATGATATTCTTGGAAGAGAAGTGAAGACTCTATTTAATGAACAAGTTCCAAGAGGAAACTATACAATTGAATGGGACGGGTTAAATGAATCCGGAAATCAAATGAGTTCAGGAACATATATTTACAGAATGATTGCTAATGAATTTGTTCAGTCGAAAAAAATGTTGTTGCTCAAATAATTAAATAAATTTATTCGAGTTCAAATATTCCAGCAGCACTTTATCTCTGTCATAAACATCAGCTCTAAATTGTATTACACCATTATCGTCAACCCATGCTGTATAATAGTCAATGTATACAGGAGTTTTCTGTGCTAGAATAACATCCGTTGTCTCACCAATACTTGCATATTTTCTAAGTGATTCTCTTTTGCTATAATATTCGGATACTACTTTTTTATCATCAACTTTTTGTCCTATTTCGATTTTCAAATAATTAATGTTCCATTTAAGATGATTTCTCAATAGAAATTCTGCAAGCGGTAGCGGTTTTTCTACTCGAACGCAACCGTGACTTACTGCCCTATTGGATTTATTGAACGGAGGTCTGTTTGGAGTGTCGTGAAGATAAATTCCAAAAGGATTATTAAACATAAATTTTATTTTTCCCAACGCATTTCCAGCACCCGGATCCTGAACAATCCTGTAAGGGATTTTGTCGGAATGAAGTTCAGCTAATTCAACAGTCATCGGATCTATTTCTACGTCATCTTTGTAAACTTTAAAATTTTTGTCCCGCAGATATGTTGAGTCCTTCTTCAGTTTGTAAGCTATTTCCTCTCTCATAATACTTGCAGGCACATTCCACGTCGGATTGAGTACCATATACGAAATCTCGCCATACATATTTGGCGTTTCCCAATCATCAGGTTTATCACCCCACCGTTTAGTTTTTTTATAAACCTTTAACTGACTTTCATAATACGATGAACGTTTTATTCCAGTGCAAACTTTCGTATTAAATATTTCTTCTCCATTGTCGATAATATGCAGCATAAACTCAGGGATGTTTACCAATATATATTGTGATGTATCAGGATAATCATTCCATCTGAATCTTTCGAGATTAAGTTTAATTTTATCAATATACTGTTGCGGTGTTATGTTTAATCTTTCAATCGTATTATTCCCAATAACTCCATCCTCAACCAAGCCATTATTTCGCTGGAACCGCTCTATATAATCAACCAGAGAGGTATCGTAAACTGTATGTTCATTTAATTTATATTTTGAAGTATCAATATATTCGAGTTCAATCAACCTGTTTATAATCAGAGAAACTAAAGTATCCTTAGCTCCAACTTCAATTTTCTCATTCGGCAGTGGTATAGACGACCATTCAAGTTCCCTAAAGCGATTATAATAGCTCAATTCCTTTTGAAGAGCCTTATATCTTTTACTTTTCGGCTCAATATCAGCCAAATATTGTAGAATATTTTCTTGTCTTAATGGCTGAAACAGATCCCCTTTTGATGAATCATCAAGTGGCAAATAATAAGTGTCGGAAAATAATTCCTTTGGATTAACTATACCGTATCTGAGATGATAACTGTATTTTAATATTGCATCCGACAGTAATAATTCTGCATTTGCGAGCTGTGAATATCTTGAATTATGCGGAATGGTATCAATCGTACTGGAAAACTCTTGTGAGATGCTCCAAAGGTGATATTGATCCGGATTTAATCCATGTTCTTCGGCTTTTTCAATTACAGATAAAATCGAATAGACAATATCTTCATCTTCAAAACTTTTTATGAAAACAGGTTCAAAGTTTTTTAATGAATAAAAATATTTCAAAGTATCATAATACTGAATCAGTGTATCCTGCTTGACCAAAACTGAATCAACTGAAATAATTTTGCTTTTGAATACATTTAGATATTCGGTGGAGCTGAAATTCAGTTTTTCGTTCAGACTTTTTTCAATTTCAACAGGTTTTTTATCACATGCTGAAAGCATTACGAAAAGAATTACAGCGATAGATATATATTTAATAAATATTTTTATAGTAATGCCCTCTTTAAGAATGGTCAACTTAGAGATAATAAGTAAGACACGCAGTAATCAATAGTTTAAGCCTAAACAAAGATAATGAAATCCGGCAAAATGTGATGTGAAATTGGATATGCATTTCACCCGTGCTACCTCGGTTGGAGTATTATAAGCTTGTATCGTCCTAAAAAAAGGCTCACTGTCAAAGTGAGCCCATTTATAGAATTAATAACTTTTTAACGGAGTAGAACCATCTTCATTACTTTTACATAATTACCTGCAGATATACGATATAAGTAGATACCGCTTGATAGCTGACTGCCTGAGTTGTTCTTTCCATCCCATTCAATCTGATAATAACCAGTTTCCTGAACCTGATTGACAAGAGTTCTGACTTTTTCTCCTAATGCATTATAAATTTCTAAAGTGACAAGTTCACTCTGTGGTAGCTGATAGGTAATTATTGTAGAAGGATTAAATGGATTAGGATAATTTTGTTTCAAATCAAATGTGAATGGTAAGAGAACTTCATTGTTGTCTTCAACACCAACAGGTTGATCTGATACATAAGCTGTAACCATAACATCGATACCTGCAATACTAACCCATCCACTGCTTGTTAAATAATACATGCTGCGGTTGTCAATTGGCTGATCCGTATCGGCACCTATGCCTGGTGCTCCGGGTGTTGCTTCAAGCCAGTTTATTACAACCCAGAAGTCACCCTGTGTAATTTCCGGAGGATCTATACCAGGAACATTTTTAATAACTGTACCTACCTGAGCAGGAGTGCTGTCATAAACACGATAAGGTCCTGCTATGACATCTCCCGGAATTCCACCATTATCTTTCTGAATTGTAAAATCAAATGGATCATTACCATTTACAATTGTTTCAAGCTTACGAACGTACGTTGGATAAGATGTGGGAGTGAAGCGAATGCCAAATTTATTCTCTTCCCACGTAAAGCTGGCAACATAAAAACTATTCCAGTTACCATCATCATAACTTATTGGAACAAGCGTAGGTTCATCACAAGCATATTCTCCAACTGGCGCACTCATTGGACCTGTTAAAGTATCTGCACCATTAACAATGTATGCTTTGAACTGATACTCGTACCAAGCAACACAATAAACATCATTATCAAGATAAGACTCAACACCGGCTACAAAGGAAGTTATATATTCACCATTCTTATAAACATTTATTGTTGGCGGAACCGGAAGTGGATCATTATTAATTCCTAATGCAGGATCATCCCAGGTTAAAAGTAGATCTTCTCCCTGCCGTGTAACAGAAATATTCGAAGGAGCTTGCGGCGGCGCAAGTAATGAAACATCAATTCCGACATCACCGAAATAAACAGGGTTAAAAACGCTGTTCATTGTTTGAGGCCACCAACCACTATATATTGGTGTAGTTCCCTGCCTTGCAATAAGGAAAGCACCCAATCCTGCAATTTTGTCAGGACCAAAAACTTGCAACTGATATCCTTCAAGGAAACCCATCGGGATGGCAAATTCACCTTGCAAGTGTCCATTAATATCTGAAAAATCTACTTCTGCATTTATTATTGGAGTGATTACATAAGTCGGAATTTCTCGAAACCGTAAGTCAGATCCACCTGGATGCCAGTAAGCCCAGAAATTTCCTTCTCGGACAAAAGGAGGATTACCATCAAATACATTATTGTTATTATCATCGAAGTATAAACCAAAACCCTCGTTATCATCGAGAGTTGGATTGAGAAAATCTTCACCCGCAACGTATAACATATCATTTGTATCATCAAATTTTAAGTACATAAATGCAGAACCTTGAGGTCTGGGAATACCACCACCGTAACCAAAAATATCTGAGATATCTAGTTTGAATGCATCATCCCATTCACCAGGAGCCAAAACACCATCAATAGTTGGTATTGATGCTTCGGGAACTTCTAGACTAAAAGTCAGTAGTGAATCACTGACTTTTCCCAGAGCTTCATTTGAATAAATGCTTTGACCGATTTCACTAAATATGTTGACAACGTAGTAATAATCCTTCAAAGCGAAAACATCTGTATCAGCATAGTTTGTTTCGGTTGCAGGAACAGTGGCGATCTTTTTATACGGACCACCTCCAACTAAGCTTCGGTAGATTGCTATGCTATCAGCTAAGAGTACAGATTGAAATCCATTTGAAATTATTAATTCTGATTTATCATTTTTAACTGAAAGAGTACCATTCGGTAACGAATTATTTTCAAAAAGTTCATCCCCAACCATCAAGGCAATTTCCCTTTCTCTTTCAGGATTTGGTAATAATGAAGTCCAATTAAGTATAATCATTCCAACTAATCCTGTAGAAGCACTAAGAGTTGGCGGTTGTGTTGAGAATGGATTTAGTGACATATTTACTCCTGCTGTAGTCCCACCTTCAGTAACAACCACATTTGCGACTGTTCCGAAATTATATCCGGGTTTTTCTGCCCGTATGGTGTGGGTTCCGGGAGGAATATTTTGGATTTCGTAATTTCCACTCACATCAGTAATCGCTGTTCGAACAGAACCAACAACTTTTACCAAAACACCACTATCGTCACCGGTGTTTGTTAAATTTATATTACCCGTAACGTTTCCGCCTCCAAGTTGTATGTCACATAAATAAATGCGGCCACCGTTTCCGAATTCACGGGCATGAACAGCTTTACCACCGGCAAAAACTCTTTTACCATCAGGACTTAAGTCACAAGAAAAAAATGAACCGGGAGTAATTACATTAAATGTCATCTCCCCGGTTTGAGTATCGAATACCATTAAATCCGGACGTGTATGTGCCAGATCGCCCCATGTAACAGCTGCAGCAACTTTTCCATCGTCGGAGAGTTTAATGTCATCCACTAAATCACCTGCACCACTGAATACCCATTTAGGTGTTCCATCTCCATAAGTATCAAAGCACATAACTGATCCTTCATTACCTGATGCGGGGAAAATAAGAGAGCCAGCCACTATGGTGTTACCATCTGCCGAAATACCTGCAGAAGAAGCCCAACTGCTAAATGCTGACGGTGGTACCTTGTACTGCCATAATAAGAAATATTCGTTATTAACTGAATCAAAATGCCAAGTTTGAACAAATCCACTATTATCAGCTGTAACAACAACCCTACCATTCTCACTTATTGCAGGTGCAGATTCAGTATTATCAATGAAGTGGTGCCAGGTTACTGAACCATTTAAACTATTTAAAATGTATAAATGATTTCTCCCGGTTATAGCTACAACTGATCCATCTGGTGAAAAGTTTACACCTGCCCAGTTTGTAATTTCACTTCCTTGAACATCAAACGTCCACTTTATTGAAGGAGTGCCGCCTGCAAGATCAAAAGCATAAGCTCTGTAAGTAGTTGAACTACCCCAGGCATTTGCGAGAACAACAGCTATTGAGCCGTCTCTGGATAATGTAACAGATGAAGCATAAAAAGAATCAGGTAGTGTGAATTGAAAATTAATATTTCCATTGGTGGGATCTAATAAATAAAAATCCGTTCCACCAGTTGCAGCTATCTTTGAACCATCACCTGAAATATCAACAAAAGGATCGTATTGTCCTGTTGGGAAATTCCAGACAGGATTACCACTGGCATCTGAATAAAGAGAAACTCTCATATCATTTAAACCCCAACCAGTAATAGCGGTATTACCGGCAGAATTAATGGCAACAACATTTGCAATTGCCACTGGATCCTGAGTAGACCAGAGTACTGATCCTCCAAGAACAAATTGATCTCCCTGAGAATTATTCATTCCGAGTAAATGATCATCGAGTGATTCTATACCTCCTTTATTTTGAGCGGAGATAGTTTCGAAAGCAATTTTACCATTTTTTTCAATTTTCTTCGTACCAACAAAGTCTTTGCTCTGACTAAAGATATTATTAGTGACAAAAGAAAATACAATGATGGATACAGATAAGAAAAGTATAAAGCGAGATTTCATATAAACCTCCATAAATTGAATTGATATTATATTTAATACGCAGAATTTTTTCCGTCGACTATATCAAACTTAAGTTTATTCTTAAAGAATTAAAACTTGAAGCATATATACTTTATCCTTCT
>JACZKK010000198.1 GCA_014860115.1 Ignavibacteriaceae bacterium | reverse complement strand
GAGAACGAGCTACGTTTTATTTACGCAGCTAAGGCGTAGTTATATTCGCCAGTTATATTTTTGTTCCCAATTTTTTAACGTGTCTTCGGGGAACACGGTACGCAGTTCTAAGTCTCCTCAATCCCGTCGAAACCAAAATTTCACCCCCAAAAACCAGTGGGCAATTTACAATTGGCAATCCTAGTTAAGGATTCCACTTTGTATCAGGATGGTTTGAGACTTTATTCTCAAAACGTGAAAGAACAAAGAATAGATCTGATAATCTGTTGAGGAAAATAACAATATTATCACCTATTGTCACTGAATTTTTTAGTGCCACAACTTCCCTCTCTGCTCTTCTGCAAACAGTTCTGCAGACGTGAAGCAAAGCGGAACTTTTTGAGCCTCCAGGAAGGATAAAGTTACGTAACTCTTCAAGCTGTGCATCGTATTCATCAATCATTTTTTCAATTTCTCTATAGAATGATTCCGGTGTCCTTTGAATATTCAACTTCGCATTTTTTTCATTCTCAGGTGTTGCTAAATCGGCCCCAATTGTGAAAAGATAATTTTGAATCTTCGATAAATTCTCTTTTAAGCTTTTGTCAAGAGTTTCGGTTATAGCGTATCCAATAAAAGAATTTAATTCATCAATAGTTCCATAAGCTGAGATGCGAAGAGAGTCTTTGCTGACACGCTCACCACCAAACAATCCGGTTTCACCCTTGTCACCGGTTTTAGTATAGATTTTCATTTTACGAAAGGTAGCGGATGAACTTCTGCATTAACAATTTTATTGTCAGAAAGTTTTAACGATATTTGAGTCCCTGCAGTCAGATGTGAGTTGCGAATATATGCTAAACCAATTGGTGCTTTAAGCTTGTGCGATATAGCATAGGAAGTAAGTTTGCCAACTTCTTCTCCGTCATTTTCAAGAACGATATGCCCATTATTAAATTCTAATGGATCACTGAATTTTAAACCGACAAGTTTCTTCTGTACTTTATTGTAAGTTTGTAATCTTGCAATAACTTCCTGACCAATATAACATCCTTTGTTGAAATCAATAATTTCATCCAAACCAGTTTCAAGCGGATTAAATTCATCATTCAATTCATTTGGAGCAATTGGTAGTCCCTGCTCTATTCTGAAAACATTAAATGCTTCTTCTCCAACCATACTAAAATTAAAAACACCTTTGTGTTCTTTCATATACATTATCAGACGCTTTGAATTTTCAAAATCAGCGAGAAACCAAAATTTATTTTTTCCTCTTTCACCCGGAACTTTTATGAGGAAGAAAAGAATATTTTCAGTATGAATAATTCTGAATGAATTCACTTGAATCTCATTCACCATATTACCACAAATTAAAGTGGCAAAAGACTCCGCTTGTGGTCCGCTTAACTCAAGGAGATTATATTTAGTATTTGCATCATTAACTTCAACATCATCGCTTACAGCATATTTTCTTATCCAGCCCATCACCTTCAATTTACTTGCTCTGTCACATACAAGTAACTGGTAGTTTTCAAAATTCATTAAAGTAGTTAAGCCGATGATTCTGCCTTTCTCAGAGGTAAAAATTGTATTCTTCACTCCTTCCTTTACCAAGTCTTTTACACTGTTTGTTCCAATCCTGTGTACTAAATCAAGTGCATCTTTACCTTTAAGCTCAATAATTCCCTGATGTGAAATATTTCTTAATGCCACTCCATTATAAATTGAGTCAATTTCAACTTCAAGATTTGAATATCCGTTTATAACCTTATACCCATCAATAGGAAAAGACGAAAATCCCATCGATTCAAGGTAGTCTATAAGCTGTAAATTTTTCTCGTCTGTAACAACCATTCCGTAAATTTTTAAAATTTATGAATAAAAATAAATATAACATCAAATTTTAGGCTACAAATATACAATTCTAAATATGAATAAAAAGTATAATCAGGACAGTTTTGAAATTTTTGGAGGATTGAAGCAGAATTCGTTCTAATAAAGACGCGTTTGCCTTTTATTTCGGGTATTTACATAAACATTTTTAGCAGTATCCCAGATAAATCCTATTGAGTCTTTTGGAAAGACACGGTTTTCTAAATCGTAGTATAAATACTCATAATAATCGGGGTAATTATCGTCATTCAGATTTGCAATGGTTCGTTTGAAATTTATCCCTTCATAGGTCATAAGAAGATGAGGTTGATTATTCAAACCATCAATGAGAAAGTAGTTATAATTGATATGACCGATTCCTTGCGCATAGTGAAAATTAACTTTTACATACGGTGTGTTTTTATAAATCCATTTTTTCAAGCTCATATTATTAAATCCACCATGAGATGGAATTGGTGATTCCCAAATTACTTTAAAAGACTCATCATCTGTGCATTCAAACAAAGCTAGGTAGAAGAAAGCTGTTCCAAGATCTGTGCTATCAAGGTCAATAAAGCTTTGGTCATATCCTATAATATTTTTTACTTCGATAAGTCTTTCCCCTTCCCGCGATTTTGCGATAATTCCAAGCACATAATTTTTATCATAATAAATAACCGCTGAACGAGGAATATTATAGGTAAGTGTTTTATCAAAATCAACAAGATATGTTCCTTCAGGAAAATTCTTCAGAACAAAATCAATCAGTGAGAGAGTATCGCAGGGGAAACGTTCGCCAGCAATTTTTATTCTGTGTTCAAGGTTTGCTCGTTGAATTTCTGCATCCTTATCAGGATTTGTGGCAACATCTTCTATTCCGGTTTCTCTTTCTTTTATCTTTTGACTTTCATCAGTGCACGATAAAAAGCCAATAGAAAAAATTAGAAAAAATATAGCAGCTATGATTTTCATTATGTGTCTTCTGGAATAAAGCATTTAACTCAATATCGATGCCGTTATCATTCAAGTAAAATTCAATTGATATGAGCTTTATTGCTACTACATATTTTTCTTAATGAGATTTTTCTATCTCATTTTGAATACTCATCCAAAAAGTAAGCGGAGCTCAAAATACCAAGTTGAAAATGGTTCAGATTAAAATGCTCATTTGGTGAATGAAGATTTTCAGTATTAAGTCCCATTCCCATTAGCACCGGTGAAGCTTTTAATTTCTTGGCAAATGAAACAACAATTGGAATCGAACCACCTTCACGCATAAATACAGTCTTCTTTCCAAATACTTTGGCTATTGCTGTTGCTGCTGAAAGAGTTGCTTTATCATCCAGCGAGGTAGCGATTGGATATGCACCATGAAGATCTGAAATTTCTACTTTTACTGTTTTTGGAGCAATTTTGTTTATGTAAGAAGTAAAGAGCTTAGCAATTTTTTTAGGATCCTGATTCGGTACTAAACGCATGCTAATCTTTGCAGTTGCTTTGGAAGGAAGAACTGTCTTGGCTCCTTCACCTGTAAATCCACCGAAGATACCATTGCAGTCAAGAGTTGGTCTTGCCCAGACTCTCTCCAGAGTTGTGTAACCCTTTTCGCCTTTTAAAACTTTTAAACCAAGAGCTTTTGCATACTGTTTTTCAGAGAATGGCAATCTTTTAAAATTTTCTCTTTCCTTTTTGGTAAGATTAACTACATCTTTATAAAAACCGGGGATTTTTATTTTCCCATTATTATCTTTCAGTTTTGATATCATTTCGGCAATTACATTTATCGGATTATCAACACCACCGCCGAATGTCCCGGAATGTAAATCCCTGTTTGGTCCCGTCACTACAACTTCCATATAACAGAGACCTCTCAGTCCGTAAGTTAGTGTTGGAATCCCTGGTCCGTATAAAGAAGTGTCGGAAATCAAAACCGAATCACATTTAAGCATCTCCTGATTTTTATTTACAAATTCATCCAGGTTACCGCTGCCAATTTCTTCTTCTCCCTCAATAATAAATTTTACATTTAATGGAAGCTTGCCCACAGTCTTAAAATAGGCTTCAACACTTTTAATGTGCATATACATCTGCCCTTTATCATCGGTTGCACCACGTGCAAATATTTTTCCATCTTTTATAGTTGGTTCAAAAGGAGGTGAATCCCAGAGATTGATTGGATCAACAGGTTGAACATCGTAATGTCCGTAAACCAGTACTGTTGGTTTTCCGGGAGCTTTCAACCAATCAGCATATACCAATGGGTGACCTTTAGTTTCAATAATTTTAACATTTTCCATTCCGGCTTCACGAAGTTTACCGGCAACAAATTCTGCTGCAGTGATCATATCATTTTTATTTACTGCCAATGTGCTTATGCTCGGAATCCGCAATAAATCTTTTAATTCCTCAACATATTTTTCTTTGTTTGAGTTTATATAACCAACAACACTTTCCATTTTTTCACTCCTTGTATTTATTCGAGAACAAACTTATGAATAACTGGTATAAAGTTTTTAAAATTATTAATTGTGTTTACATCAAGCTGATTCAAAATTTCATTTGGTGGTATAAAGAAAGTATGCCAGGGATCGTCAACGAGAAAAAGAAATTTTTCGGAAACAATTGTTATGGATTCCAGTGACCCGACATATTCAAAATGATTGTATTTCGGAACAACCGTTTTTATGTCAAAATAAATTAAATCAACTATGTTAAAATATTCATCTAAATGCAATTTAAAAACTTTTCTGTGATTTCTGTCAATACCCCATAGAGAAAAATTCTCATCAGAATAAAGTCCGCAAATAGATGATATATCAATGTTTTCAGTTGAAATTTCTTTAACGATCGTCAACAAATTCTTATCAGCAATTCTTATTAAAGTCTGACCACTAAACTTACCTTCTGATGTTTGCTCGTTTTCCAAACCTAAATAGAAATAATTTTCATCGGCAGTAAACCCCTCGTAACCAATATTCGGAAGTAGATTATCATAAAACATTTCTTCTGGCTTAAACACAAGCTTCTCCAATGCAACGACCGAATCTTGAAATATGTTATCATCCTTAAATTTCAACCTGTAAATACCATGATATGATAAATGGTTCTCCCCATTGCCTTCAATAGTCAAATAAACTTGTTTAGTGAACCTATCGTAAAATATCTCTTCAAAATCAAGCTTGGGAAAATCAGAAAGGTAGTGTTTCACTTCATCGCTGAATTTTATTTCCGAAAAATTAAACAGCGTATCATCCTGAATGCACAACCTGTGAATCTTACCGATATCATCAGCAAGCAGGAATTCCAAGGCGCCGTCATCTTTTTCTCTTAAGAAAGACATCCCTGAAGTCTGGTTTGTATGATACACATCATTCTTCAGCCATCTTGGGTAGTTATTCGCAGGATGAATTTTTAATGCTGTTGAGTCTTGCCCAAACAGAAATATCGAAAGAATGAAAGAAAAAAAAAGGGATAAAGTAGTACTTCTCATCATTAAAAATGAATTTATCATAACTTACTATTAAATATATCAAACAAAGTAGAATTATAATACACAAACATTATCTTGTTAAACTAAGCCAGCTTAATTATTTTTATTTTGATGATTGCACACAGATATATACTTAAAGCCCATTTTATACCATTTATATTCTCAACACTTACGCTGATGGGAATATTTCTGCTTCAGTTTATGATGAAATTTGCTGACCGGCTTGTAGGCAAAGGACTTGATACATGGTTACTAATTAAGCTGGTCGTATTCAATTTATCCTGGATGCTTGTGCTTGTAGTACCTATGGCAACTTTGGTTGCGACATTGATGGCTTTTGGAAATTTTTCCCAGAACAATGAGGTTACAATTTTAAAATCCTCAGGTGTTAGTCTTTACAAAATGATGCAAGGTCCATTTATTGCAAGTATCATTTTAGCATTTTTACTTTTTCTTTTTAACGATGAAGTGCTGCCGGATGCCAATCACCAGGCAAGACTTCTTATGCAGGATATTTCGCAGCAGAAGCCGACACTTTCACTGGAGCCGGGTTTTTTTTCCCAGGAAGTTCCTAAGTACGCAATACTGGTAAGGGCAATTAACTCGAATACTAATGAGCTGAGTGGTGTAACAATTTATGATTACACAACTCCTGCAAAGATAAATGTAGTTACTGCAAATACAGGTAAAATTTATTTTACGGCAGATCAAAAAAATCTTGTTATGGATTTATGGCGCGGCGAAATTCACGAAGCAGATGTAAAGGAAACGAGTCTTTACAGGAAATTAATATTTGATAAGCACAGAATCGTAATGGATGGCTCTCAATTCTCATTTCATCAGTCACAGGGAGGAATTAGAGGTGAAAGAGAATTAGGTGTTGATACTATGAAAGCAATCGTTGGCAATTTCCGGGCTGAGAGAGAACAGCATCTCAATTTTCTAAAAGCAGAGACCAATAAATTTTTCTTCGCTGATTCATCTTTTATATCTGCCTTTCCAAATCATGCAGTTGTAGTTGATGACAAATTAGT
>JACZKK010000197.1 GCA_014860115.1 Ignavibacteriaceae bacterium | reverse complement strand
TAACAGGACCGTGCGGTCCACTATTATTTAAAAATAAATTATTCGTTATGATTGGATTTGCGTCTGAATTGTAAATGGAGCCATAGCTACATAAGATAGCACAATCAGTAGTGCCTGTATTATTTCTGAAAGTACTATTTGCTATAATTGGTGAAGACGATTTAATGAAAATCGCAGCACCACCGATTGTTGGAGAAATATCACCATTAGTCATGTTGTATTCAAAAAGACAATCAGATACAAAAACTTTATCAAATGAACCAATTAAGATTGCGCCACCACATCTATCCCAACTTGAGCTAACTCCCGTATTAGCATTTCCGTATCTAAATGAACAATAAATTAATTTCGACGTGTCATTAGTATTTGGAGTGTAATTAAATCTGATTCCATGCCAGCCAGTTTGCGTATCCTCAGCAAAAAAGTTTACTGAGTCCAGTTGTGTACCAACAGCAAGTAGTCGCCCTTGAACATTGAATTTGAAATGCCCGGAAAAAATAATATCCACTCCTGGTTCAATGGTCAATAATTCACCATTTGGTATAGTAATTTCTCCCATTATGTAATAAGGTGAATTAGCATAAGTCCAGCTGCCACTAACATCACCGGGAGGAATAAAAGATTGTGAAAATGAATTTGCGATCAAAATGAGTAAAAACAGCGAAAAAAGTTTTGTGTAATACATTTCGGTACTCCTTAAGAAGTTGAAAAAGTTAATTTCAAATCTTCTGCTTCGGGAGAGTAATCCGCGGTTTTATCTCAGCAAGTTATTCAGTATTTATTTTCTGTAATTCTTGCTCTCTCGTAGTAGATAGGATTTTCCTATTTTAAACTGTAAATAATTTTTCATAAAGTCAACTTTGCTACCTATTCAGCAAGTATTGTTGAAAGTAAAATTAAAAATCCCTACCAACTATCATTGATAGGGCTAGATGAAAAACATTTTTTACTTAATTAACAACATCTTCTTCACTGCTTTATATTCACCTGCACGCAGTTGATAGAAATATATTCCGGATGCCAGATTCCGAATACTGGATGAGTTGAACTCAACTTCATATCTTCCTGCGGGTTTGTATTCATCAACCAGTGTAATGATTTCATTTCCCAAAACATCAAATACTTTTATTGTTTGATGAATGCCTATTGGCGACTGCCAACTTATTTTGGTGCTTGGATTAAACGGATTAGGATAATTCTGTTCTAAAGTAAATGATGTTGGTTTGAATTCTTTATCTTTAACAGATGTTACAGTTGATGTGGTAGTTTTAAAAATAGACTTACCATTTGTACCTGCATAGAGATAATCGTCTGAATCAAAGGCAAGAGACCGAATATCAGTTATTGTTAATCCTGTATTTATTTGTTGCCAGTTATCACCATAATCTGTTGAGCGGTACACACCGGTATAATAATCTCCTCCAAACAGATGTCCGATTGAGTTTTCTGCATAACAAGAAAGCCAGCTTCCAGAGGTTCCCATATCTGTCCAGGTAATTCCATTGTCAGTAGATTTTTTACCAGCTGCATATATATATCCATTAGCAGAGATGAGCATGCAGGTTATCCAGCTTGCGCCGATATTTGAGGTCAGATTAACCCAGTTTGTATCTCCCGCTGGTAGTTGCCATAAACCTTGTCCATAACTTGCTAAAAATAAATCTCCGGAAGAATTGAATTGAAGAGCTCTTGCCCCCCCAACTCCGCCAATATTTACCCAGTTATCTCCATTGTTGGTTGATTTATAAACGCCATAATAATTTCCTGCATAAATATTTCCCGCAGCATCAACAGTAATTGCCTCAACATCGTGTCTTTGAATCTCGTTTTCTATAACTATCCACGTATTTCCATTATCTGTCGAGCGGAAAATACAGGGACCATTAATTCCACAACCTATAAAAATTGTCCCATCATTTTTAATAGTCATTTCTTTTACTTCTAAATTGGATAAGCCATTATTTATAGTTTCCCAAGATTGTCCTTCATCGAGTGAACGGTTAACTCCCCATACTCCTGTAAAGACGTTATCATACTGATCTATTTCTATTTTTTTCACACCGCATACGGGAAGTCCGGTCGAGTACCAATATGGATAACCTGCCCAGCTGTTACATTTGAAGAGACCATAATCACCACCAGCAAACAAAAACTGATTAAGTGTTTTAGTTACAGCTCTAACATTATTATTACCTAATCCATCATTAAATTCAGTCCAGCTATTACCATAATCAGAGGAAAACAAAACTCCTTTACCTTGAGTTGGGAAATAGATATAATTATAATCATCAAAGAAAGGCGTTGATGCAGACCTTACTTGAACCGTTTGAGGGTACGAATAATTCCAGCTATCTCCATTATCTGTTGAAAGTAAGATACCACCATTTTCCCAGCAACCCGCAAATATATATCCGTTGGGCGTTATCCAAACTGTTCGCGTACCACCACCAGTTGGTAGTTGTGTCCAGTTCGCACCGTCATCTGCTGAGCGGTAAACTGCATAAGAGGTTCCGGCGAAAACGTGCCCACTATCATTAAATGCTATTGCCTCTGTCTGGCTGGTGAAGTTACCATACAAAGCCCAGTTGTCGCCGTTGTCCGTTGATTTATAAATACCCGTACCTGTTCCAACGTAAACATTATCGCTAGCATCAAATGAGATACAAATAACGCTTCCCTGATTTGTATTTAAATTATTTAATGGTTCCCAGGTATTTGCTCCATCTGTAGAACGACAAAGATAAGCCGTGTTATGAGCACCGCCAATAAACAGATCACCGCTTGAGTTTATGTTCATCGGGTGAAACTCACCATTATATGGTGTTAATCCGTTTTTTATCGAAAACCAGCTTTCTCCATTATCGGTAGATTTGAATGGACCTGCACCCCACATAGTGTTTGCATAAATATTTCCGCTGTTATCTTTAACGATGGAATAAATTGCACCACCGTGTGGACCACTTAGCTGCTGCCATTGAATTGTTTGTGAAAATAAAAATGAAGTGAAAAAGAAAAAGGCGAGAAGAACAGAAACAATAGATTTCATAATGCCTCCTGATAGAAATTGAAAGAGTTATTTTCAAAATATCTGCTTCGGAAGAGTAATCTACGAGCTTATCTCAGAAAGTTATTCATTATTTAGACCTGTATTTCTAGCTCTTCCATAGCAGATGCGATTTTCTTGTCTTAAACTGCAATTAATTTTTCACAAAGTCAACTTTGTTACATATTCGGCAAGTATTGTTGAAGGTGGAAGTAAAATAAATAACCCCTGCTGGTTTGCAACAGGGATGGTAAATAAAATGGATTTTAAATTTGATTTAAGATTTAACCGAACAATCCTTCCAGTGCAACATAATTATCATGAACATCTTCAATAGCCTTGTTAAGTTGAGTTTCATCTGCGTCGGAATCCTTCAACTCTTTAAGCTTCTTAGTTGCATCATATAATTTTTGCGACTGCTCCTTAAATGAATCTGATTTGTCTGATGCCCATTTCGGTAATACACAATTTGCCAGTTCATCAGCTCTCATTGCCAGATCATCCACTGCTTTGCCGAACTCTTCCATATTTTTATTTGGCCAGTAATGATGATAGATCATATACAGCACTTTGTGAAATTCATCAACTTCCTTTGTAACAGGTCTGATTATTCGAACAAGCATTTCATAGTCTGAGTGAAGATCTTCAGCAGCTAACAACATTTCCGGTTCATCTGTTCCTTGAATAGCCTTATTGTATTTCTCAACTGATGAACGAAGCTTTGCAACTGCTTTATCCCATTCTTCTTGCTTATCGCGTAAAATTCCGGGCAGCTGTGCTGAGAATATTTTTTCTGCACCTGAATTCACGTCAGTAACCATTTCTTTAAGCATTGCATAATTTTTTTCCGGATATGCAGTATGCCAGATTGGATAAATAACTTCGTGAAATGCAAAGAGTTCAGGCACCGAGCTGTTAACTTCAGATGAGTGCTCATCATCCTGCGAGAACAAATAGGATGGAATAAATAATAATGTAATTGATAAAAAGAAAAATAAGTTTTTCATACTACTCCCTATAAATGATTGATTTGATGGTTTCAAATTTAACTAAAAATTCATTTTCATTAGTGAATTTATAACCTCGATCTTCTTTATTTAAGATGATTTTGTGCTTTTTTTGCCCAGCATAAGTTTTGGTTTAAAATAAAAAACCCCCGTCATTCAGTGACAGGGGTTTGCAAGAAACTATATGCGGAATTGTTTCAGGAGTACTTGCCCGCCATAGTCCTAGCGAAGAAGGATAAGTTTTTTAGCGCTAACAAAGTTGCCCGCAGTTATTCGATAGAAATAAACTCCACTTGAAAATTGTGAAGCGTTCCATTCGTATTTATAATAACCCGGTTCCATAACTTCATCTATTAGTGTTTCAACTTCTGCACCGAGCATATCATACATTTTCAAAGTTACTTTTACTTCATTCGGAATGTCAAACCTTATCGTTGTCATTGGATTAAATGGATTCGGATAGTTCTGTGAAAGATTAAACACTGTTGGTATCATTGAGTAATCTACTTCAATAACATCTGAAAGATTTTCAGTTCCATCAAAGTCAACTTGTCTTAATCTGTAATAGACTTTGCCTTTGCCGGAAGAAATACTTGCATCTCTGAAAATATATTCCTGCTTTTCAGTTGTAGTACCTTTTCCTTCAATCTCACCAATCTTGTCAAAATTAAAATTATCACTGCTTCGCTCAATCATAAATGCCTGGTTATTAGTTTCAGTTGCTGTTTCCCATTTAAGCATGATTATATTCTGCTCTATCTCTGCATTGAAAGAAACTAGTTCAACAGGTACAATTCCTAAACCAAAGAACTCAACTATTTTTTGCATTAATACTTTTCTGTTTGACGGTGCTGTTCCATTGCTTAATCCGCCAAACTCAAAAGACGCACCGATAGTTTTATATGTTCCTGCATTATATGCAACTGCACAACCATATTCAGGCGTCTGGTTTTTAAAGATTAACACAGCCGGTGGAATATTTGCAAGATGATCAATCCAGGAATTCTCTCCTGTATATGTGAAGGTCATTCCCTCTGCAAAAGTGCCGGTTTGTCCGAGAATTGTTCCAAGGTCACCGCTGCCATCAGCAGTTCCATTTATGTTAAACATTGGATGCACAGCAGTTTGGGTATCATAATACCAGGTATCGCCGCCTTCCATATAAATCATTCCACCATTATTAAGATAATCTGCTAACTGTTGTCCATCAGTTGAACTAAGTTCGTAGTTGCTGCTGTAAATTCCCAAACAGATAAAGATAGATCTATACAGACTTAGATCAGCAGGGAAAGTCATTGAATAATCATAAGTCACGTTGTTGGAATCCAGTGCTGCCTGGATGGCCGGACTAGAGTTATGGTTTGTGTCCATACAAAGTATCAGTGCCGGAATTTGTCCAACGATGAGATAGAAACTTCCACTGGCTGTTAATCCGGGTGTTGCTGTAATATTAAAATTGAAATCAGCAGAATGACCGGTTGGAGTGCTGGCTCCAGCGGTGACACTGAATGACTTCGTTATGGCACCACCAGCTCCAATATTACCATAAGCTTGAGAACTTGTATTTATGGTAATGTATGGATCGCTTGAGAGTAATTCGCCAATTACACTAACCGCACCGGAAGAACCATCATTTTTAATTTCGATAATCACATCAGCAGTCTCACCGGGATCGAGTGCATTATTATTGTTCCCTAGTGGATCAGAAACACTGAATGTACCAAGAGCTAGTGAAGGCGCATGTGCCTGCAGCGAAAAATTACTAGTCCAGTTATTGACACCATCAGCAGCAGCAACCTGGAAATTAATAAAGTGACCATCCGGAACGAGTGGATCAACACTAATTGCGAATCCATTGTTAATTAATTTTTGTTCGCCAGCTAAGATGTTTCCGTAAAATTCAGTTGAATCAGTAATTATAACATAACTATCCTCGCTTCGCAATTTCACATTAACATTGCTTGCATTCGCTACTCCAACATTTCTAACTCTGATAGATAATAATGGAGATTCACCATAATCAAGAAGACCATTTCCGTTACCGGAAGCATCATTGATTATACATGAATCTGCAACTACATAAGCACCACTGGCAGGAACAACAGGAATATTTGCTGTGTATCTGTAATAGTTTTGCTTTGTAACTGTAAGCACAACTGTGTTCGCCGGAGTTATAAATGGAATTGTGATTGTAACAGGAGCACCGGTTCCCTCAGCAACTCCGATTATCTCGCCGTTAAGTGTTAGAGAAATAAGTGAATAGTTATCTGCAGTAACAACATACTGCGGCAGTCCGCTTACAATAACGGGATCGTGAGTCACGGTAAGATTCTGCGGCATCTCAGTATAAACTGTAGAAAAAGCATCACCATGATGATGGAAAAGATAATATGTAACCATCTTGTTGCTTGTGTTGTATGGCCAGTTGGAGTATTGCAGAAAATATTTACCAGTAACATTTCCGAATGCCGGAAGAATTCTATCAGGACCCGGGTTACCATAATCAGGCATAAAGTTAGGCCACATCCCATCATACATACCCCAAACATATGCATCGTTAACAAATGAATATGAGACTTCGGTTGCTGCGATAATCCCGAGTGCGCCTTTTTGATGACGGTGAAAAGCTTCTGCAAAACATTCACCGCTCCAGTTGAATTTTCCGGTCAGACAATTAATCGACATTACAAAGACTAAATCATTATTGTTTAGCCCTGATAAACTAGAATTGCTGTATGCAGGTTCACCCCAGCCTGTTTCGCCGCCATGGTCGCGGTGCTGAATCATAAAGGCACCACTATTTATATCGTTATTTATCCGAGTAGCACTTCCTCCCCAATCAGTTAAGTGAAGTGCAGTCGCCGGAATGTAACCTACTCCGTTAGGTCCAAAATAGTTCACAACCATGCTTGTATTCTGGTTAGATGACCAACTAGTAAACGGCGGTGTTCCAATGTAAATAGCATTTTCTCTTACAGGGGTTTTTCCCAATTCATGTTCCCAGAATCCGTTAATTGTTTCTGAACAGATCTGGAACCATCTCTCCGTCTGCCAGCCCATTGCAGTAATTGGCTTGTTATAGTAATTAGGATTCGTTGGAGGAGTCCGTTCATAGCCTAAAAATTTATTTATCATCGTTTGCAAGTGAGTTGCATTCTGAGCAGTCATACGTGCCGTGATAATATCAGCCATGTTGTTACCATTAACATCTGCATAAATATGATCTGAAATACAGTAACTATTCCATGTGGGACTATGCACTGTGTTTCCGGTAGTCCCATAGTCACCTAAAAACAACACTGCCACAGGAGGAATATTCCAGGTGTTGTAAGCATTATTAATGTAATTCTCTATCTGAGTAGAATTGTTTCCACCTATTTGTGTAGTTGTAACTATACCTGTTCTTATTCCCTGTAAAGTTCTGAATTGTTTTATTGAATCCGCCCAGGCTAGAAATGTTGCATCGTTTGGACAAATAATTATGTATTCGAAATCTTCTGTCAAAGCATCCGATTGAAATTGATATTCCACTTCAGGTAATGATTTATAATTTATGAGAATGTTATCCAGGATCGGATCAAACCATCGGCTTCGCAAACGATTATCACCGAAGTTTCCAGTACCTCCTATGAAATCAACCTCAACTTTTATGTCCCGGTAGACAATCAGCTCCTTTGTAACAGGATTGTATTGAAAGGGAGTAATTCCAAGCTGAACAACATCTACGCCTCTTATTTCAGTTGGCTCAGAAATCAAAACAGGCTCAGCGGGATAAAATGCATCCGTATTATAAATTCTATCATCCCTGATGTAGCTGAGAGGACCGTCCTCATTTCCTTTTGGGATACGGAACGCAGGTGCGACTTCAATATTTTCAAATGACTCGGTTCTTGCTGCAGTTACCCTAAAGCTTGCTCTTGCACCTTGAGGTATTGCAATGAATCTCGAGGTGCCTGCAAGATCTGGCGCACCCTCATCATTAGGCAGGAAAACACCGGGGATATGAACTGTTTTCATCGTAGTACCGTTAACATTTACTTCCTGCATTTCAAATTGATGAATTGAAAAATTTAATTTTACTCCCGATGCATTCTCAGTTTCAGTGCTGAAACCCTGAGTACCCCAGCCATCGGAATAATTGATTACCTGCGCATGCAAATTCATATTTGAAAATGAAAACGCGGCAAATAAAACTAACAGTTTATATAAACTGCTTGCGAAAAGCTGGAAAATTTTTTTTTCCATTATTACCTCCACGATTTTTTTACTGTGTATCAAACAGCATGTAGTTAATTGAAAAATGAATGCCTACAAATTATTACAGAGCACAGGAGTGTTTTGAATGAAATAAATATCGGTATGTCCCCTGAGAAGATTTTTAGCATCTTAGACTTGCTCTTAATCAAGTAATAAGTAAGCAGCAGTTATTTATTCAATAAAATGTTTAAATGCGGCTGACAACTATTGCAGCCGTTATGCAAAAATCGATAATTATTATTTAAATGAAAAGCATCAATTGCTGAACGGAAAGCGATTAATGGAAATATTGGCTAAAATCGTTAAGGAAACAAAATTACTTTACCTTCAGTATCAACGCCAAGAAGAATTGAACCACCTTCACGATTAAGTAATGCACAGAACGTTTCGAATTAGTTTTGAGGAACTGCGTTTGTAGAGTTGGTAAATAACCGCCGTGCTTTACACCGTCATCTCTTAACGTGTGAATGTAATTCCAAACTCTTTGAACTATTTATGCTGCTATCATTTTAATTAAAAATTAAAAATGAATAATTAAAAATTATTTTTAGTAAAGAGATTCAGATAATCTTCAAAACTAAATAGACGATATCTCTTACCTCCGGTAATCTCTTTTAGGATCCCAAGATTAATAAAATCCTGAATCAGAGAATTTGCAGTGGCTGGAGCAACTCTAAGAAATTCTTTTACATCATTAGAATTAATCATCGGATTCGAATAAAGTTTATTCATCAGTTGTTTTGCTTTCGAAAGCTTTTTCCCCAGCTTGACTATTTTCTCATTCTCAATTTTATCTTTTAATTTTAATATTCCCTGAAATGTTTCTGTTCCTCGCTTGCTAGTTTCAATTACTGCAACAAGAAAGAACTTTATCCATTGTGCAAGATCGTTCTTAACTCTTACCACGTTAAGATTATCGTAATAAATTGTTCTGTGCTTTTCAAAATAATCCGAGAGATAGAGAGTTGGTTTTGACAGCACGCCCGAACCAACTAACTGCAAAGTAATCAGTAATCTTCCGATTCTTCCATTGCCATCCAGAAACGGGTGAATGGTTTCGAATTGGTAGTGACCGATTGCCGTTTTGATCAAGGAGGGCACATTTATATTTTGATTATACAGAAAATTTTCCAGGTCACCCATCAATTCATTTATCTGCGTGTGTGGTGGCGGAATAAATACAGCATCATTAATCGTTGCCCCGCCAATCCAGTTCTGACTCGTTCTGAATTCACCCGGAGTTTTCTTTTCTCCTCTAACTCCCTGCATTAATATTTTATGAGATTCTTTTAACAATCTTGTTGATAAAGGAAGTGTTTTCAGTTTTGAGATTGAGTAGTTCATCGCTTCAATGTAATTCTGAACTTCTTTCCAATCGCCTCTTTTTTCCGGCAGAATATCTTCATCCTTTAATAATACTTCTTCCATTTCAGTACGTGTACCTTCAATCTGGCTGGACTTGGTTGCTTCTTTTACCATATGCATTTTTATAAATAAATCAATATCCGGAACGTAAAGTGAAAACGCATTCAGGTTGCCAAGGCTCAGATTTGCTTCCGATAAAAGTGAATTTATCTTTGCATTGCTCCATACCCATTCGTGGTTTACTTTATTTGGGATAAAGATTTTGTACTTGTATTCCTGCTGATAGTGCCCAGCTTTGAATTCTTCAATTTTCATCAATTTTCTTAATTTTACTTAAAATTAGCTATTCGCTTATTTTAATTTAACGGTTTTCCTTAAAATTACCCAAATCTTATTTTACTTTAAGCCAATAAACTCCATTATAATATTTTATAATTGATTTTAAGCGGTTTGGGGCAATTATAGAAGATTAATTGAGGAATGATTAAAAAAATCTAAGAATCACTTCACCTTCACCACAACCATTGTCATATCATCATTAACTTCAGCAGTACCACGGAAGGATTTAATTGAGGACCAGATCTCGTTCACTATCTCCGCTGAACGTGAGTTGGTTTTGTTTTTTAAAATTGAATTAAGATTATCATCACCGAAAAATTCGTTGCGTTCATTCATTGCTTCTGTTACCCCATCTGTAAAGAACGCATAGGTTTGCCCAGATGCAATGTTAACCACTTCTTCAAGGAGAGATTTTTCGAAGACTATTCCTTTTTCCATTCCAACACCAAGACCCTGTGTTCTGTAAGCCTGCACAGTACCGTTTGTTGCCTGCAACACAGGCATATGTCCTGCACGGCAAAACGTAAGCTTGTTAGTTTCCATATCAAACAATGCGAGTGTAATAGTTACAAACCAGTTCCTGTCCAGTTCGTCGTAAATTCTCTTATTGATGTCAACCAGAATTTCTTTTGGCGATTTATTATCCATACAGCTAAGCTTTATCATAGTCTGCAGTTTGGTCATATAAAGTGATGCAGAAAGGCCTTTACCGGAAACATCACCAACAACAACGAATAATTTTGAATAAGAAACCTGTATCAGGTCAAAATAATCACCGCCAACCTGCATCGCCGGAATCATCTCACCGCAAATATCCAATCCACTCATATCTGGTATGCACTGAGGGAGAAGTCCCTGCTGAATTTTTCTTGCAAGGTCGAGGTCTCTCTCAATCTTTTGTTTTTCAACTTCAGATTTGTAGAGACGAGCATTCTCAATTGAAATTGCAGCCTGGTTAGCAGCAGCCCATAATAGTTCAAGATCTTTGCCCGCAAAATGCGAACCCGAGTGCTTGAGTCCAAATAGAAGCAGCCCGACAATTTTGGATTTTACCAGCATCGGAATGATTGTGTAAACTCCTTCAGAGACCAGACGTTCAGCTTTGTCATCAGGAAATACAACTTTATAATCTGACTGTTCAATCGAAGGGTATTTTGTGATAAGATATTTATCTTTTAAGAATTGAATGATCCGTGACTCAGTTATCAGGCATTTGTCATTGTTCATACCAACACTATCTACCAGTGCTAAATTTCCATCCTTATCCCGCATCATTATTCCGAAGGTTTTTATCTTGAGTGCATCAACGAAAGTTTTTTTCATCAATTGAAGAATATTATCCAGCCCTACAACAGTTGAAAGCTCATTGCTTAAATCAATTAACACTTTCTGAGAAGCAAATTGTTCAGGATAAAATCTTTTTGTAAGAAAATCCTGAAACCTGTTTTTTGAAGACTGAAAGACAAGTGCAAAAATTATAAAGAAAATTCCTGCAATGATTCCCTGGTTCTCAACACCAAAAAATGAACTGATGCTCTGCCCGGCAACATAGATAACAAAAAAATAGATTGCCGCTACTGTTACTGTGGCTGTTCCATAAATTATTGTGTTCTTAACTACAACGCTTACATCCATCAGCTGGTATTTAAAGATTGAGTATGCGAATATTAAGGGAACAATTACTATTAAAATTATTGGCGTGTAGTATTCAGGGGAATTAAATATTGTATCTGATATTGCAGGTGCAATTCGACCAATATAAACAGGTATAACTATTGTAAATATAAAAGCAATGATGAAAAGCATTAAAGGTTTTTTTTCTGCTTTAGTTTTAAGTCTCCGGTATTGAATTATCAAAAAAACGAATGCAGTTAGATTTCCTGCCATTGAAAAATATCTGAAATTTTCAAGAGCACTGTAAAATATGCTGTAATAGACCATCCCAAAATTGATTGTTAATATTGCGAGAAGAGTTAAAGCGATAGTAAGAATCCCCGGTATTATAAACATTACTCTTCTTATCCATCTCTTCGCTACAAATTGGAAGGGTTTCGGAAAAATCCAAAAGAAATAAATTAAAGTGAATGGAGTAAAACATAGTCCAATTATCCAGCTTATTCCTATTAAACTTGCAAGGAATGTACTCTCTTTAAAAAAGCCGAAAAAATTTGTTTGAAATGGGATCAAAACGGTCATTGATGACAGCACGATCAAAACGGCAAGAGTGTAAAATATTTTCTGAACTTTACCATCAGGCTTTGCACTTAAGACAATGAATCCAATTAAAATCCAGAATAGAGCGCTTATTGAGCTAGCAAGCCATTCGAAACTTATAAGCTTTTTTACATAAACTTTTGTAGTAAAGACTTCACCATCCCGAGCGTATTTATACTCAGCATATTCACCGGATTTGAAACTATTAAAAATAATTGTAGCCTGAACAGTATTTTGAAGCGGTTTGCCGCCTATTTCCAAAAGCTGATCGCCGTCTCGTATTCCCGCATTCCAGGTAACACCATCAACTTTAACCAAATCAAAAAAGATTGCAATGCTATCCTTTGATACAGTTTTTGGTTCCCAAAGACATTCATCATTGCTGGTTACTCTTACTGCAAGAGAGTAATAAATGCACAACACTGCTACACCAATAAGAATTATTGAAAAGATTGTAATCAGAGGTGAGCGGTATTTCAGAAATAATGATTTTAATGTTCTCATAATTCTATCTCACTTTAATTACAATCATAGTAATATCATCCGATTGTGTGTTACCCTGAGTAAAAATCTGCACATCTTCTTTTATTCCGTTTAATATTTCTCCGGCCGAATTTTTCACAAGACTTTTTGCAATCCTTTCTAATCTTTCCTCTGAGTATTCTTGAAATTCAAGATTCAGAGCTTCTGAAACACCATCAGTGTAAAGTAAGATCACATCATCTTTCTTTAACTCCACTTCTTCAAAAATATAAGGAGTAAAAGTTTTTACAACACCCAAAATTATCCCGCCTTTGGTCAGCTTAATAACTTTATCACCTCTTAGTATATACGGAGGATTGTGCCCGGCATTCACATAAGTTAAAGTGTTGGTTTTATTGTTAATATATCCCCAGAAAAAAGTTATAAATCTACCTTCAGAAGTATTTCCGGTAACAAGGTCGTTTATCATAGCAGTTGCTTCATCAATTTTCATCCCTTGCTGGCAAATGACCTGCAGAAAAGCCTGGATATTCGCCATCATCAGAGAAGCCGGGACACCTTTGCCGGATACATCAGCAATGGCAATGTAAAATTTTTCGTCAACGATTGGAATTACATCGTAATAATCTCCGCCAACTTGTTTGGATGAAACATTCAAAGCGGCAATATCATATTTGTCGTATTCAGGTAGAGTTTGAGGAAGAAGGTTTCGCTGAATGTCTCTTGCAATTAAAAGGTCTTCTTCCATCTTTTGTTTTTCAAGAGCTTCAAGGAAGAGACGATTATTTTCAAGCGAAATTATTGCAAGATTTCCAACTGAGTAAATATATTCAATATCGCTGTTAAAAAAATCTCTGTTACCTGCCCTGCTGCCAAGCAAAATTATTCCACGCGTTTTGTTCTGAAGCTGCATCGGTACAATCAACTCAACTCCAAGTTCCAGAAGCTCATTGTGATTGACTTTCAGAAAATCTTTTTTAATCGAGTCCGGGGTTTTATGAAGCTCATATCTCTTTATTAACTGAAGTAATTTCTCATTATCAAATTTTGAATCAAGAATGTCAGGCACATCATTTTCAAAAAGAATAATGGCATATTTCTGAACAAGGAATTGGCCAAGTATTGAGAATACCAGAAGTTTAACTACCCGGTATGATTCAGCAAACGAACCAAACTCTTTGCTCAGTTCAAAAAGTGAACTTAACCTCTGGACCCTTGAATCAAGCTGCCGGTTTACATTTCTCAATTCATTAATCACCATCGAATTCTGAACAGCAGTTGCGGAGATATTCAAAATTGTTCCAAGGAACTCAACATCGTCTTCAGTGTATTCAGATTTGTTAAGTTTTTCACCAAGACAAACCAATCCAATGCAATCGTCAGAGGAGCTGATTTTTTCAACTACTTTCAAATTAGCAATGTGCATAAATGAGTTTAACTTTGGATCGTCAATGCAATCACGAGTGGCTTCCAGTTCAGGAAATTCCTGAAGTAATTCGGTGGTAATCCCTTTTGAACTTTTTAGAACAATTTTATTTTTTTCTTTTAAAGCTATTAATCCGCGTGTTGCTAAAAATTTTCCAAGGCAGGTAAGCAATACATTGTTAAGTATGAAATCAAGATCGATGCTTGAATTAATTATCCTGCTGAAATCTATAAGAGCAGTCAGGTTTCTTTTTACTTTTAAATTTTTAGCCTCCAGCATTTGCTTAACCGCTCCGTATGTTTTTTGAGAGGAGCACCTGATTATACTCGCCGGGAACTGAGATATATTCCACATCATCCATCAAAGATTTCATCAAATACATTCCAAGACCACCTACTCTGTGCTCGCGGTAATATTTTTGAAGATCAGGAAGAGGAACTCTGTCAGGTTCAAAAGATTTTCCGTAATCGATAATAGTAACCATAAATTTTTCTTCATCGTATTCTATTTTAATTATTATTTCACCTTCCGGAGATAAATTATATGCGTGCTTAATTATATTTGTGCAAGCCTCATCGACAGCAAGGATAATATTTTCAACAGTAGCTTCAGGAATATCCGCAGTACGTGCATTTCCACTGACAAAATCCCTTATCTCGGAAAGGTTTTCCGTCCGGCTTTTTACTTTTAGCTGAGCGGATCTATTTTTTCTACGAACAGACAATTTTAACTCCCGCTAAACTTTTTAATTGCTTCTTCTTCATTTTTGTAGATTTCATACAGCAATGGAAACCCGAGCAAATCAAAAATGTTGAACACCTTATCGCTCATATTAGTAAGCTTAATATCACCTTTATTATCCCTGATGCTTTCTATGTATGCCATAAAAACCCCCAAACCTGCACTGCTTATGTAGGCAAGGTTTTCAAAGTTTACTACTATTTTAAATTTGCTATCATTTATCAGCTGAGTAAAATTACTCTCAAGAGTCGGCGCAGTGTGCGCATCAAGGAAGCCCTTGAGATTAATAATACTAATATCCCCGTTTTCTCTTACTGATGTACTAAATTCTGCCATCCTTATACTCCAAAAATTTTAATTATTGTTGCCACTTAAAAATAACTAAAGTTATATCATCATACTGCTCATGACCGCTGGAAAAAACTGTTATTTCTTTTATTATTGTATTTGAAAGTTCTTCTGCAGTCAGATTTATGTTTGACTGAAGTGCTTGCAAAAAAAGCTTATCGCCGAAATCTTCCAGCAGTTCATTCTTTGCTTCAGTTACTCCATCTGTGTAAAGAACGATCGTATCATTTTCATTTAGATCGATTGAGTATTCTTCAAGAGTCTTTTCAAAATAATCTGTATCGCTTAAGCCTAATCCTAATCCTGAAGGTCTGATTTGTTTTGAATCGCCACCTCTCAGTAAAAATAATGGACAGTGCCCTGCCCGTGAAAATACGAGTTTCTTTTCCGCCAAATCAAAATATCCGTATGCAGCGCTGACAAAAGTTTTACTGTCCAATGCTTCTTTTAAAATTTCATTTGCTTTGATGAGTATTTCTTTAGGTCTTTCAATAGTTTTCGAAAGTGATTCAAATATTCCTTTTACCTCAGCCATTATAAATGCAGCTGAAATTCCCTTGCCGGATACATCTGCTATCACAAATCCAAGCTTAGTCTCAGTTATCTTAAAGAAATCATAATAATCACCACCGACCTCAAAAGCGGGAATAAAAACTGACGCAACTTGCAAGTTCGGATATACAGGTACTTGAAGTGGAAGAATTTTTCTTTGAATTTCCCTAGCTACATCAAGTTCCTTCTCAAGTCTTTCTTTCTCGATCGATTCTTCGAGCAGCCTGGAATTTTCAATTGCAACCGAAGCATAATCAGAAAAAGTTTCCATTGCATTCAAATCATCCTGAGTAAATATCTGGCCAGATCCTTTAGCAGCAACCAATATTCCCTGAGTATCTCCACGGGTTTTTATTGGAGATACAGATACGACTGCTAGTGAATTGCTAGCCGGGTTTTCGGAAATTTTTTCTTTTATATTAAATGTTCGTGTAGACGTAAGATTTTCGAAACTGATTCTTTCGAGTATCTGTTTTGTTACTTTATCAGATTCTACAAACCCGATGTTCTTCGCAGCTAACGAATTCTGCTTTGCACCATTCTTCCATATTATCCAAGTAGCCTTTGAACCGCTTAACTTCTGTGCAATATCAGTTACTGTTTCTGCAAGATCATTAAAGTCCAGAACTTCAGTTATTAGCTTACTGAAATACTGAAGTGAAGTTACTTCCTGGGCTTTCCTGTCATAAGCTTCTGCAGTTGGCAGGTGAAACAGTGTTGTAAAGAATAAAATTAAAAAATAAATCGAGCCATAAACCATAACAATTACATTGAACTGTTTGAGTGAAGGAGAGAAAGCATTTATCATCTGGCTGTGAATATTGTCGCCTGAACTATTACTAATATTTACAATAAACAAAGTTGTTATTACAAATGACAGCAGCAGTAAATAGATTTTTTCCTTCTTTGATAAAAAAGCAATCCACGAGATCCGAATAGAATTAAAAACCATCAGCAGAACCGATACGATTAAGAAAGTGCTGCTTAGGAACGAAACGTTTTCAGCCTGAAAAAAATTACCTGAAAGGCTGGCAAGAATGAAAAAGATCATCATTGTATTAAAGTAAATCCTGACGTTCCTTCCCTGGTTCAAAAAGAAAAAATGTCTGAGTGTTAATAAAAAGTACGAGACAAAACCTATAAATACGAGTACATAAAAAACAGAAACAATATCGTAAACAAGACCGGGGTTTTTCAGTTTGAGGTTGATGTTATCAAAAATACCCGGCATCAGATAATCGGAAAATGTAATGATGAAGAACATAATCGCACTGAGAATTCCAACATTCATTATCAGGGACAAGGGGGCGGTTGTACGGCTGTTTTCAAATCTTACCAAAGCTAAAAGCAAAAAGAATATTGAGGCAGATATTAACAGGTCAAGTAAAATTCTCAAATAAACATAATCGCTGCTTCCAAAAAATATTTTGAAAATAAATAACAAGAATGCAACAAGAAAAAAAAGCTGCAACTGAGTGGTTACAATATTTCGTGAGATTTTAACCATTTTAATAATTTGACTGGCAAATAAATTTATTTGTTACCGTCTAAAATACAACTGCTGAAAATTAAGCGAAACCGGATTATGGTTAAAGATTTCAGGTATGAACGGAAAATATTTGGGATGGTTGAAAAATTAACGAGTCTAAATTTAATACTCAGGCATCAATATAGCCTATTTTTTAGGACTCTTCGTAACTTCTGACTTAACTCTGATTTTCTGCCTGTTAAGTTCTTCGCTCATTTGCTGAAGTTCTTTCTGCAGTTCTTCCATCTGCTTTTTGAACTCGTCATCGGAGTAATATCTGTTATAGTAATCACGGTTAAATTGATATTTAATTAGCATAGTATCATCGGAAGGCTTGACAGGTTTTAATTTTTCAAGGTTGTAAAGATCCAATCCGGGGTTAGCTTCGGCCAGCGAATCCATATTGAGCATATTATAGTTTACTACGTAGCTGTAAACTGAATCGTCATTGTAGTATTCGATTTTAATTTCTGTTTTTGATTTTTCAATCTTGGGAATTTTGTAAGCGTAAAAATGAATGTTATTCGTAGCCTGTTCAACGAGTGGATCTATGATTGCCATTCCGGGGATAGGTATTTCTGCTATTTGCGGTTCAGGTAAATCAACCCGGCAGATGTTTGAGTCTATCTGAATCCTGAAAGAGTGTACTCTTTGAGCATCAGTATAATATTTGTAAGTTGAGTCAAACCTGATATTAAGTGTAAGCTGCTTTACTTTCTCTTCATTAATTTCCATTTGCTTCTCAAATTCTCTCATTTCTTTTTCAAACTGCTGGGAGTCAAACTGATATGCTTCAGCAAATATCGAATCCGGGGTAACAAAAATGTATTGATCACCGGATGTATTTTTTAATTTTTCCAGTGTATTAACTACTATCATTTTTTCAGCATTAGTAATTCCAGATGGGACAATTCTATCAAACTTTACCTTATTTAATTTTTCGGAAGCAACAAGTAAGTCAGCAAAGATGGTTTTTCTTAAATTCCATAAATTAGGATTAATTGCAATTGTATTCTTTTCATTTACAAGCACTTGTGACTCAAGCGCTTTGCTATAGCTGCCAATGATTGAATCAACAGTTAGCTTTTGCTCAACATCTAAATTCATTGCAGATATAAATTCATTATAACTTTCTCTCTTCACTCTTTCGTGGCTCGAACGAATCTCAAAAAATTCTTTTCCTGAATCATCATATCCTAAAAGAAGATATTGCTGGCGTGTATTATCAAGCGGCAGCTCATTGTTAAATGCAAAATTGAATACATCTTCATTGGTGAGGTTAGCAGCAAGTAAAACAGGTTGAAGATTTTCTTTATAGAAGCCGGCGATTGCAACCTTTTGATCTTCCCACATTTTATCTATTATACCAAGGTTAAACTTTAACACAAACATTATAACAATTGTAATAACTGCTAATGCGGCCGCCGGTATCCATCTCTTAATTAATGAAGGTTCATTTTTTTGTCCTTCAATTGCAGCCTTCAGCCGTGTTTCAAAAAAAGTAGATTCCGGAATTCGCTTTATCCTGTTACCAAGTTGTTTGACTTTTTTCAGATCATTCAGCTTCTTTTGCAATTCAAGTGAAGTGGCGAGAAGCTTCTCAACTTCTGTTTTTTCTGATTGAGTCAGTTCATCATCGAGATAAGCAGAGAGCAATTCCATATTTCGTAAATCTTTTTTCAATTCATCAACTCCTTCTCAAGCGGCTGTAATATTTCTTTCAGCTTTTCTCTTCCTCTGAATATTCTTGATTTTACCGTACCCATTTCACACTTCAGTGTTTCTGAAATTTCCTGATAACTAAACCCTTCGATGTCTTTAAGTATCAATGGCATTCTGAGTTTTACCGGCAGCTTTGAGATTGCATCCATTACGATTCTGGAAATATCATTATTTTCAACAGGTGAAGAGTATTCAGATACTTCGAAACCATCTTCGATAGGGAAAAATATTTTTCTGACGTTCATCTTTCTTAAATAATCTTTGCACCTGTTAACTGTAATCCTGTAAAGCCATGTAGTAAACTGCGACTCAAACCTGAAATGCTTCAGATTTCTATAGACTGTAATGAAAACGTCCTGAGCGATGTCATCAACCAGTGCACTGTTGTTCATAGTTATATAAATTATGTTCCTTACTTTTTCTTTATGTCTTTTAATAAGTATCTGAAAAGCAGACTTATCACCATCAACAAATTGCCTGATTATCGAATAATCATCATCTATTGAGAGTATTTGAGGCTGCTGCAAGTCCTTTTCTTCTTCTTTTGAAATCATTTTTTTAGACGTAATATTTACAGTGTTGTTCCAATTTATTAAATATATATCTAATCAGAAAGCATTGGATTTAAATAATGTGTACTGTTTGCAAAAGTATGCTTATCTGATTAAATTTCGATGAAAATTTAAAGGAGACATTAATGAAAATCAAAACCACCGAAAAATATGGAGCCGTAATAGTTGAATTAAAAGGAAATGTGATGGGCGGTGATGACACCAAAGAATTCAACGATTTATTGCACAAATTAATTGAGGAAAATAAGATAAGAGTAATCATAGATCTCAGCGATGTTAAGTTTATGAACAGCTCCGGACTAGGTATGTTAATTGGCGGTTTAACAACAATGAAAAAGGCAAATGGTTTTTACAAGCTTGCGAATGTTACAGATAAAATTGAAAGCTTGCTCATAATAACTAAGCTGATAACAATTTTTGAACACTACGAATCTGTTGATAAAGCAATCGAATCATTACCAAAATAAATCAAATAAAATTAATTTCTGAATAGAAACTCCGGATTGAAAAATTCGGAGTTTTTATTTGCTTAATCTAAAATCAATCCTGAAGAAATAACCAATCTATGAGTGTTACAGTTCTTGTTGGAAGCCAGTGGGGCGACGAAGGCAAAGGAAAAATAGTTGATATACTTAGTGAAAAGTATAAAATAGTTGCAAGATACCAGGGCGGTGCTAATGCCGGCCATACAGTTATTATCGGTGATAAAAAATACGTTCTCCATTTAATTCCTTCAGGAATTTTAAGAGATGATGTTTTTTGTGTAATCGGCAACGGCGTTGTAATTGATCCAACAGCTTTGCTTGAAGAAATTGATCTTCTTGAAAAAAACGGAATTAAAGTGGAAGGTAGATTGTATATTAGTCATAATGCTCATCTAATAATGCCTTACCATAAGTTGCTCGATTCGATAAGTGAAAGCGGTGATACAAAAATCGGGACAACCGGACGAGGAATTGGTCCCTGCTATATAGATAAGTTTGCACGTAAAGGAATTAGGATTGTTGATCTCCTCGACAGAGTGGGGCTTGAAAAGAAAATCAGGTTGAATCTGAAAGAAAAGAATGAGCTTCTGAAAAAAGTATATGAGCATGAAGGACTTGATGTTGATGCGATTGTAAAAGAGTACCTCGAGTTCGATAGAACAATTGACAAATATATTAAAGATGTTCCTTCATTCCTTAACCAGGCGATTGCTGATGGTAAATCTGTTTTGCTTGAAGGTGCTCAGGGCGCGTTACTCGATATTGATTTTGGAACATACCCATTCGTCACCTCCAGCAGTCCGACTTCTGGTGGAGCTTGCACAGGAACAGGTGTTCCACCAACAAAGATAGATTCAGTTGTAGGAATAGTAAAGGCATACACTACGCGAGTTGGCAACGGTCCATTCCCGACTGAGTTGTTAGATGCTGCAGGTGAAAAGTTAAGAAGTATCGGTGCTGAATTTGGTGCAACAACCGGACGACCAAGAAGATGCGGATGGTATGATGCTTTTCTTGTTGCATATTCACAGATGGTGAATGGAATTACATCTGTTGCAATTACAAAGCTTGATGTACTAAGCAGCTTTGAGAAAATTAAAGTCTGCATCGGCTATGAACTGAATGGAAAGAGAATAAAATATTTTCCTACATCAGTAGAGCAGTTATCCGCAGTAAAACCTGTTTATGAAGTACTCGATGGCTGGAATGAAGACATAAGTAATTGTTTATCCTACGATCAACTTCCTGTAAAAACAAAAGAGTATCTCAATTTCATGGCTGAACATTCGGGGATTAAGATTGAAATTATTTCCGTTGGTCCAAAACGAGGACAAACGTTTTACGTAGAGAGATAACTTCACCTGTATGGACACTTTATATGTGTGAATATTTTTTTCATATACACTCACATCCACAGAAATTGATTAAATAAATTGCTGATTAGTACATCAACTCATATATTTGTATAAAAACTGATGGGATAAACATGGACTTAAAATCAATAGAATCTGAACTACTAAAGCTTACACCAAGAGAGAGAGCAATTGTAACATATAAGCTTTTAAATAGTTTAGAAAATGAAGAATCAGCAGATGTTGAAGATATCTGGCTAGCTGAAGCACTCAGCAGGTACGATCAGATTTATAAGGCTGGTAAGTTTACTATTGATAGTGAACTAATTATTCGTGAAGCCAAGTCAAAGTATAAGTGATCAAGATTCTTTTTCACGATTTAGCAGGCAAAGAGTTTCTGGAGGTAAAGGACTATTAGGATGATTTGGTTTTTGGACTCGGAGAAAAATTTGTTACTGAAATAGAAAGATGTTTAAACATAATTAAAACTAACCCGCTAGCATATCCAGTTACAAAACAAAATGTTCGCAAAGCTGTAATCATAAAGTTTCCTTTTTCTATCTTGTATCGTGTGGACGGAAATGTTATTTATATTCTTGCAGTGATGCATCAGAAAAGGGAACCATTATATTGGGCTGAAAGAATCTAGGGCGTGATAAATCACGCCCCGACTAAATTCTAAATACCAACTACTAACTACTTCATCAAAACCATCTTCTTCAGCTCTACAAAATCTCCTGCTTTCAATTGGTAAAAATAAACACCACTCGGGAAATTGGCTGCGTTGAATTCTACAGTATGATATCCGGATTCTTTTTCTTCATTAACTAACAACGCTATCTCTTCTCCTATGGCATTAAGCACTGTAATTTTAACTGCACTCTTCTCTTTTATCCCATATCCGATTGTTGTTGCAGGATTGAATGGATTGGGAAAATTCTGCTCAAGTAAGTAAGAATTAAATACTCTTAAATCTATTTCGATTATGTCTGAGTACTGATAGCTTCCGAGGTAATCAATCTGCTTCAATCGGTAGAGGTATTTTCCATCAACGTTAATTTCATCTTTATAAATATAATCCTGTCTTTCAGTTGTAGTTCCTTTTCCATTAACGAAACCAACAGTTGCGAAATCACTTCCTTCGAAGCTCCTCTGAATTTCAAACAACTGATTATTAAGTTCCGTTGCAGTTGACCAACTGAGAATCACTTCTTTACCATTAGATGTGCCTGTAAACGAAAGCAGTTCTACAGGAATAACTGTCGTATCAGTGATGAAACTATAGTAGACATCCTGTCCACCTGTAAAGGTTGCAGCCCAGGCTAAGTGTGCACCGTTGATTTCAGAAACCATATCGAAATAATCACCCATCTTATTTTGATTTGGCCAACCAACATGAGGATCAAAAAATTCTGAGAGTCTCTGATTTGGTGACCAGGTTACTCCACCATCTTTTGAGTTTGAGTAATATAAAGCTGACAAGTATGTTCCGGGATTATCTCGAGTATCCAACCATATCACATCAATCCGTCCGTTCGGTGCAACCGACATTGTTCCAAACCATTGCCAGGCTGATGTACCAGGATCATCGTTAATTTTAATTGGAGAACTAAAGGTTACTCCCCCATCAGTGCTTCTTGTGAACATCACATCAAGAGGATCTGGGTTAGAATTTCTATCAACCGAACATAACAGGTAAATATTATCATGATAAGGTCCGCCTGAGGTATCGATTGCAATTATTGTCTGCCCAAGTAATCCACCTGGATTTGGTCCTTGCCCATTCTCAATACTGCCATCCAGACTTACAATCGTAGTCATATCCCATAATACAGTCTGACCGGCAATCTTTGCATTTGAAGATCTAGCAACCAGAAAACCCTCTGGCCATGTTGCTCCGCCAATATAAAGGTCACCATTTGGTGCAACTGCAAGTGTTCCCCAGTAAGGATCATTTGGAATTGTGACACAGTCCTCGAATATTATTCCGTTTGTTGAACGAGTGAATGAACCGGGAGGGCAAACACTGTAGGAGCTATTCCAGTAAGCATAGAAATGTCCATTTCCAGAATTATTTGTTTTATCAATTTCCATCCATTGCTTATCCCCGCCCTGTGCATAAACCTTATCACCCCATGCAGATCCTCCGGTGCTTGATTTGAATACATCACAAAAATAATCAGGGTCTACTGCCAGACTGTTATAATAAAAATTTCCATCAGCATCACTTTCCAGTACAGGATCTGACCGGAATATGCCGGGCTCTATTACACCCGGGAATGTCCACATCTGTCCGCCGTTTGTTGTAAATCCATATCCCGCCTGACGAAAATTATTAGTGATTGTATTGAACTGTCTCCATCCGATTGCTATGCTGTTTGGATTATGCCTATCAACAGCAATTGAGGGTTCATTGGCAGCATCGCCGACTATGTTTTGACCGTTTGCATCAACATTCACCTGAGTGGTAACGATACTATTCATTGAATAATTGAATGCAGGCGATCTTCCCTGACTATCCCTTAAATCCGGGATATAATCATCATCCTTAATTTCCTGATGTGCAGTTGGATCTGGTGGAGTGCCTTTATGTTGTTCGTCTGTTTGAGAAAAAAGAAAATTTGTTGAAAGGATAGTAAACACAATTAGAATAAATATTTTATTCATAATAAATCTCCTGTAATAGATTTAAGAGGTTCGCAAATTTTTATTTTGATAGTGTTTAAACTTACATATATCCAGCGGTAAATTGAACACTCAAGCAATGCCAAATCAACCTGGGTAATACTTTAACCACTTATGAGATGTTTTAAACAATCGATTTGTAATTGGCAAGTATAATATTCATTGCCTAATTAGCGACTTATTATAAAATCAAAGCATCTAAGATCCTTTGTAGATAGAAAGGTGTTGGTCTGTCTATCGTATGCTGGCTTATATATTTGAATATTACCGTTCTCTCTGTATCCAGCAAAATAAAAGTCGGTAAATTTTGTTCTACTTTAGTTCCCCACCATTCTGTTCTGAATATGTCAAGCCGTTCGGAAACCTGGTGATCTGCATCTGAAAGTATTCTGAATGGCTGCGGAGTTTCCCCTTCTTTCATATTGAATGTTTTCGGGTAATGTTTATTTGCAAAGTGTACCCAGGTCATTGATTTTTCGTTAGTTAAAGTATCTGCCAGATGTTTGCCTGCTTCCAATCCGGCGTATACTTCCGGTAAATCATCCAGCCACTTCCGGATTGTGCTTGTGTCATAAGGTAAGATGAAAACAAGATCAAGGTTATACTTCTCTGCAAGACGTTGATTATAGAATTCATCAACAAGGTCAAAATATTCATAAGCACAGATATCGCACCAGATATCTTTATCGTAATAACCCCTGGGAAAAATCAATAATAAATTTTTTCCTGTTTCAGCAGAAAGTTTGAATTCACCACCATTATAAACTGGTAAAGTTAAATCTTTTAGCGGTTCACCGATTATCGCAAGATCCAGCGGTTTTTTCTGTGCTGAGATATTAAAACTGAATATGATCAGAACCAGAATGATATAAGAGATTTGAATTTTCATTTCGCCCTCCGGATTGATAAAATTAATTATTATTTCAGCAACATCATCTTTTTTACTTGTATAAAATCTCCTGCCCTTAATTGATAGTAATAAACTCCGCTTGGAAGCGATGCTGCATTCCAGGTTAACTCATAAATGCCTACGGGTTTTGTTTCGTTAACTAATGTTTCAATTTCTTTACCAAGTATGTCGTAAACTTTTATAACTACTTTTGATTGATTTGGAATTGAGTATCTTATTATTGTTGAAGGATTAAAAGGATTCGGGTAATTATTAAATAGAACATAATCTAAAGGAACACTTGAGTTATTTTCTTCGACGGAAGTTGGAGTTAAGTTTAAGACAATCTCTCCAATTGAGTGGTCGAACTGCAAAGGAGTCTGAAGCAGAAGAGAACCAAAGCCTGTTATTGTGTTAGTCTCTTCATTTGGCCCACCGGGATTAATTTTTATATCATCGCCAATATTAAATCCATTTATACTCTCAACTTCCAGGGCTTGACTGCCAGCAAGTGCTTGCGCGGTGAGTGTTGTAGTAACCAAAATCATTTCCGATAATGCTCTCCTCCAAATGCCACCACCAGTGCCAGTATTTATAGTTCCGGCAAGGAGGTACATCCCACCTGGGCCAGAGGGACAAATGGCTAGAGATTTAACACTCATACTACCTAAGCCGTCATTGACTGTAGACCAGTTTGTCCCATTATCGGTTGATAAAAATACACCGGCGCCATCTGTACCTGCGAAAAGATTGCCTGACGTTTCCGGATAAAACGTAAGATCATTTACATATAAGTTCGTTAAACCATTATTAACCTCAACCCAATTCGTACCATAATCCGTAGTTCTGAAGACTCCGCCACCTGGAGCACTTGCAAAGAGATTTGTAGTGCCGTCATCATTGTAAACGGCAAGAGAATAAATGGTACCATATGGTAAGTTGTTACTTATATTTGTCCAGGTTGTGCCGTGATCAGTGGACCGAAGGACGCCATTACCAGCAAGAGAAATAAAAATATTAGTACCATTGGAAGTACTTGTTATAGCATATATAGAAGAAGAAAAATCAAGATAGGTCCAATTTATGCCGTAATCATAGGAAATAAATAGACCACCATCAGTGCCAGCGAACAGATATAAGCCCTGTGCGCCGTTAGAGATGAGAGAAATAGAACGAACAACGAGATTTGTTAATCCAATATTAGCTGCCGACCACGTAAATCCTCTGTTCATTGATCGACAGACACCACTTCCATAAGTTCCGGCAAAAATATATTCGCCATCTAAACGGGATTCTAAGCATAGAATTGAGGTATCTGCCAATCCACTAATATTCCAGGTTGAGCCACAGTCAGTTGATAGAAATACACCACTACCATTAGTTCCGGCAAATATATCTGTTTCGAACGGACCGTCAGGACAAACTGTAAAAGATAGAATATTACCATAAAATTCCATCGTTCTTTCCCATTGGCATTGCAATAAATTCGCAGATACCAAACAGAGAAAACAAGATAAAAGAAGTAATCGAAAATTCGACATGATATTTATTCCTTTAGTTAATATTTGATTTAATAGTTTTTAAAGTTTTATTTCAATAGCATCATCTTTTTCGTTTGAACGAAATTTCCTGCCTTTCCGTCTTTGCTTTGTAAAGCCGAGACAAGCAACTGATAGAAATAAATTCCACAGCCGAAAGGGTTACATATTTTATTTTTTTGTGATTTGAGCATGTACCTTAAAAGTATATGTGGATGATACACCTTGTTCATTCGTAGTCTTCCTCTTAATGTAGTCTACAGTGTAACCCGATCCATCATATTTGAATTTAGCTTCTGGTTCAAAACTTGTAAACATTACATTTGCCACGGAGAATTCATCATCTATTTTCTCTGGTCCACCATCAGGTAAACTGCTGATTTTTGTATGACTAAATCCTTGGCGGCGAACAGAACCGCCAAATGAAAACATACAGATTCCATCTTTGGAATATTCGAAGTTTAAACCGGCATCATGCATTGAACGAATTCCTTGACCACTGAAATTCGATTGACTGTTATATAAGCCGAATGTATTACCTTCACCATCCTTTTTTTCTATACGTGACATTCCAGCTTCCTGATAGTTCCCCATAAATTTAAATCCGTGCGCAATGCCTGATGATTCATCATCCGGAGCGCTGATAATTAACCTGTCCTTTCCGGCATTTTCAGAATTTGTATTTTCAAAGACAAAACTCATATTTGCATTAACATAGAAGTATGAATCAGCAGTGCTCAGAGTAGTGTTTTCCCCTTCCATAGAAGTCATATTAGTTGTGGAATTAGCTGAATGTTGAAACTCTACTTTCACGTCCCACATCGATTTTGCTAAATTGATACTGGCTTCACCAAACATCGCATCAATCCACCCATGAGGTTTTTTATAACGATATACTGCATCAATTATTCCAAGTCCTCCACTTTTCCCGGCTATAAACGTAATAGTTGCTTTTCCGTTTTCATCGGTTGTTATTCGTGTTGGTCTTACTCTCCCACCGGTTGGACCGTTACATAGTTTTTCACCTGTTTCAGGATCAGTATAAGGTTCAAGGATAATCTCACGATTTTTTAATACGTAATTATCACAGATGTCTATCAATTCCAACTCGACTTTTGTGCTATCATTCGGCTGAAGATTTTTTTTCTCTGGAGTAACTTTAAAGAAACCTGATGTACTACGTGCAACTCCCATATCTTCATCACGCTTTTTTATTTCAAAGTCTTGGATAGTCTGATGAACTGGTTGAAGCCTTGCAGCCACCTGCTTTGCAACCTGACGTAGCTGTTCGGGAGACAAATTTGCTGAAAAGTTAGCAGTTGAGGATCGAACAACTTCTCGTGTAGTTCCACATTCTATCTGCCAGGTTATAGTATATTCTCTATTCTTTCCTGTTGACGTTATTGATCCTGTCATAAGATAGGGGGTAGCTTTTATTGGACCAGATGGAGCAGTATTCGAATAAGTACTTCCAAACTTTAATGTCCCACCCTGTGCCGAGTTGGCGAGATACATCCCTCCATCTATCCAAATGAAACATTCCTGTGATGGATCTTCCCAGTGACTGAAGTAACGTACATTCCTGCTCATCTGAAAGAGTGAAAGCCAGTCAAATGCTTCCTGAGTTGCAGAATCAGGAGGAGGAGGGACATTCACCGCAGCATCAAAGAGTATAATACGATTATCGATACATTTATTGCATTGTGCCTTTGTTGTAACTATCAGAGTTAGCGCTAAAATGAAAGTCACTGCAGCATTTCGCAAAACCAAATGTGAAAATCTGAATTCGTGCATAATTCAATTCCTCCTTTTTGTTAATTAGGTTTTCGCTCGTTCAATATGGTCCCCCCATATACTTCCGGAGTTCATCACAAATAGGATCGAGTTCTGATTTGTATTTATTGTAAATTAAAATATTGCTCTTTCTGGCAAGAGCATCCTCTTTCATATTTTCAATAATTTTTGCTGTCTCTCTCTCCTCATCGGTTGTTGGAGTGAAATCAATTGATGGTACTTCTATTGCATCAGGGAATTCGCTGTCCATTCGCGCTTGCAGCAAGGAAATTTTTATCAGAGCGTAACGTTCTTCGGTAATATTGACTTTTTTTAAACTATTTTTGATATTTTCATCAACCTGATCAGTGCTTTCGGCGGTGTTAAATATTTTATCCAGTAACTCGTACTCAGCTTTGATTTGTATACATGGTTCCATCAGATGAGACCTGCATTCTGTTATCAATTCAGGATATGCAGGATCAAAAAGTGTTACATCTATGTCACACACTATTCCTGAAATAAGCCCCTCTTCATCAGGATGATAGAAGCTTACAACTCTGCCTTCACTCAGTCCATAACTTGCAGAGAGACCATTTTTAACATAAAAGAGGCGTGCCTCTTCAAGTATTTCATGTATTTTTTTATAACTGGGATCGTTCTGATTAACGGAATTATACAGGAACTTCTGATAGCTTTCGTGCGAAATATTTTCCCCCAGAAGTTGTTTATTTATTGCAGGAAACTCTTTTCCAAAAGAAAAGACAGCTGTTGGTACTGCACTTGGTTTTATAACTGATTCAGGATCCTGATGATATTCCCAGCCTTTTATAGAAACAGCTCTTGAGCAGTCTGATTCGTATATAGCTCCCTGTGGCACTATGATATGTTCCGAATGTTGTTTCAACCAGTCAAGAGGATCAGTTTTTCCTGACTTTATATCAAGGAATAGTTGATAACGCCTGTCCTGTTCGTTCGACATTGCATTTAAAACATTTTCATATCCCGCCATCTCATTTTTCAATATAGGAATTACGACCACTATCTCTTCATCACTAAGCTTTGCAACCATATTTTGAGCTTTAGTAAAGTTATTCACAATACATGTAAGCGGAATAAGTAAGAGCAAAATTAAATAGTTACCTCTGCCGCAGGATATAATATTATAGCAAAATTTCATAGTTACACCTTACCTTTCTTTGGTAAAAATGCATTTTAATTCTAATAGAAAAATTTTAATCTACTTTTTAATTAGCTCTACTCTTCTGTTTTTTGCTTTACCTTCGGGAGTTGAATTATCGGCAATCGGTTTTTCTTCTCCAAAGCCCGCGGAGCTTAATCGTGCCGCGTCTATACCTCCTTTAGTAATTGCTTCCACAACTGCTTTGGCACGGGATTCAGAAAGTTTTAAATTGGATTCGTTCTTGCCTTCAGAATCAGTATGCCCTTCAATACTAATTTGTATATCGGGTGCCTGATTCAACATTTCAATTATCTGATCAACAACAGGCATTGATTCATTTTTAATTGTCGATTTACCGGAATCAAAATTGATGTAGAGTATAGCTTTTCCGGTTTTATTAAGTTCTTCGAGAATTGCATTGGCAGTTATTTCCTGTTCTACTTCGCCCTTTTCAATTATCGTAAGGTTATAACTGTCGCTATAAGAATACACCTCTGCCCAGGTTTCAGCATTTCCTTTTTTCACAAATAGAACGACCCTATTTTCACCTTCCTCAAATGCCTGTCCTCCTATTTTCTTAATAGCATTTGAAAAATTCCGGATAATTTTAAGCGCACCAACTTCATTATCACTTAGATAGCTTATGGAAGTTTTTTTCCCTTCAACAACATCATCCTTATCAAGGTAATAGAATTGATGTGTACCAAAATCTTCAGCTGAATAATCAGTTATGTAAAATCCCGACATCCTGTTGAACATCGGGTGATCTTTGCTGCCTTCGATATCTTGCGGAAAGCTTTTAAAGCTAAACAAAATAACTAATGAGCACAGAATGATAAAAATGTTTTTCATGATTGAACCTCCGTATTAATTGAAATGGTTATTTAATTAGTAACATTTTTTTAGTTTGAACAACTGCTTGTCCTGAACTCGTTTCAAGACCTAGAATTCTTAATTGATAAAAGTATACTCCACTTGGTAATGATGTTGCATTAAACTCAACTTCATAAGTGCCTGCTGGTTTTTCTTCGTTAACTATTGTTTCTATTTCGTTGACGAGTATATCGTAAACCTTTATCACCACTTGTGATTGAGTTGGAATTGAGTACCTAAAAATTGTGCTTGGATTGAATGGATTTGGGTAATTCTGTGAAAGTAAAAACTCGGTTGGTATTTCATCAATTTGTTCTTCTTCAACAAATGAAACACCACCGTTTGTAGTGTGAAGAATCGTACCATTATCACCCACAGCCCAGCCATTGTACTCATCAGCAAAAGAAACTCCTTTTATTCCAACAGTTGTTCCACCTGATTGTGCTATCCAATTTAAACCACCATTTGTTGTTCTTAATATTGTTCCATTCTCTCCTACTGTTGTTCCATTATTTATATCAGTGAATGAAACACTCCAAAGTCTCTCAGTTGTTCCGCTGGTTTGTGTTTCCCAATTCTGTCCTGCATCTGTTGTTCTAACTATTGTCCCATCTTTACCTACTACTGTTCCATTACTTGAATCGGTAAAAGAAACACCGATAAGATTACTGACTGTATTGCTTATCTGTGAAATCCAGTTTTCACCTCCATTTGTAGTTCTTAAAATGGTTCCGACATCTCCTACCACTGTTCCATTATTTATATCTGTAAAACAAACACCTCTGAAAAGCACCGATGTTCCGCTTTGCAGAGAATCCCATGTCTCACATCCATCTGTTGTTCTTAATATTGTACCTCCTTCACCAACTACAGTACCATGATATTGATCTGTAAAAGAAACTCCTTCAAGACTGACCGTTGTTCCACTTGCTTTAGAAACCCAGTTAGCTCCACCATTTGTTGTCCTTAAGATCTTTCCGAAATCGCCAACAATAGTCCCATAGATCGAATCACTGAAAGATACTCTGCCAAGCCAGCTGGTAGTTCCGCTTTGTTGTTCAATCCAGGTTGTACCTCCATTTGAGGTATGGAAAATAACTCCGAAATCACCGACAGCTGCCCCATGATTTAAATCAGTAAATATAACAGCCCAGAGGGAAGTGAATTGTGGTGGTGTTTGTAAATACCACTGTGCAAAACAAAATTGTGAAATGAAAAAAAAGAAAAACAAGGTGTGAAGAAAAGTTTTTCCCACAAAGCTAGATTTCGTAGAACTAAACATATCGCGCCTCCTATTAGAAGTTGAAAAAGTTAATTTCAAAACTTCTGCTTCGGGAGAGTATTTTCGGCGTGTCATCTGTCCAGAGTTTAACAATCAGATGGCTCTAAATTATTGCCCTCTCGGGGTTCAGAAATATTTCTATGTGCAACTTGAGTTAATTTTCAATCAAAGTCAAAAACAATCGGTTTGTAATTGGCAATAAATAGAGGGCGAGACAGCGTCTCGCCCCTACTAACTTCTCACTACTCACTACTAACTACTGAAATTTGAATTCCTTCCCCTTTTGGCTATTTTTGACTTCATTTTTTTAGAAAAACGTAACATTAATGAGATATCCGCACGCAGAAATAGAATCTAAATGGCAAGGATTCTGGGAAGAAAAACAGGTTTATAAGACCGATTTTTCCAACATAGATAAAAAGCTTTATCACTTAAATATGTTCATCTATCCATCCGGTGCAAAGCTTCATACAGGCCATTGGTATCACTACGGTCCTTCAGATTCCTGGGCACGATATAAAAGACTTAGAGGTTACAATGTTTTTGAACCGATGGGTTATGATGCTTTCGGATTACCCGCAGAAAACAATGCAATCAAAACCGGAATTCATCCACTAGAGAATACACTTCAGAATATAAAAGATATTAAAGTTCAGTTGAAGAAAATTGGTTGTATGTACGATTGGAATACTGAACTAATGACTTGTGTTCCTGAATATTACAAGTGGAATCAATGGCTGTTCCTTCAGCTTTACAAAAAAGGATTGGCTTACAGAAAAAAAGCTCCGGTTAATTGGTGTCCGAATGATCAGACTGTTCTTGCAAATGAGCAAGTCCACGATGGAAAATGTGAGAGATGCGGAACAGAAGTAATTCAGAAAAATCTTTCTCAATGGTTTTTTAAGATAACTGAATATGCGGAAGAATTACTTCAAGGTCTTGATACAATCAACTGGCCTGATAAAACTAAACTTATGCAGCGTAACTGGATTGGAAAAAGCATCGGAGCTGAAGTAGATTTTAAAGTTTACCTGCCGTTAGGCACGGTTGACGGATTTAATGAGGTAATTAAAATATTTACAACAAGACCTGATACTCTTTTCGGTGCAACTTATATGGTTCTTGCACCAGAGCATCCATTAGTTGATAAGCTGACAACCCGTGAATTAAAAACTAAAGTTGAAGAATATAAAGAATCAATTAAGTCATTAACTGAAATTGAGCGAACATCTACTGTAAAAGAAAAGACCGGAGTTTTCACAGGTGCCTTTGCAATCAATCCGGTTAACAATAAAAAAATTCCTATCTGGATTGCGGATTATGTTCTGCTGACTTATGGAACCGGTGCAATAATGGCTGTTCCCGGACAGGACGAACGAGATTGGGAGTTCGCTGAAAAGTTTAATCTTCCAATAATCAGAACAGTACAACCACCGGATGATTTTACAGGAAAAGCTTATCTTGAAGATGGGCCTGCAATCAACAGTGAGTTTCTGAATGGACTTTTTGTTGAAGACGCAAAAAAGAAAATCAATCATTGGCTTGAAGATAACAGAATAGGGAAAGCAACAGTTAATTATCGTTTGAGAGATTGGCTTATTTCTCGCCAGAGATATTGGGGCACTCCAATTCCAATTATCCACTGTGAAAAATGTGGTGAAATAACAGTGAGCGAAGACGAACTGCCGGTTGAACTGCCTTATGATGTTGATTTTAAGTTGGGCGGTGAATCACCTCTCGCACGCAACGAAAAATTCATTAATGTGAAATGCCCGAATTGTAATGGGAGTGCCAAACGAGATCCTGACACTATGGATACTTTTGTTGATTCTTCGTGGTACTATTTCAGATTCCTCAATCCAAAATTTTCAGAAGGAATATTTGATAAATCTGTTTCCGATAACTGGGTTCCGGTTGATATGTATGTTGGCGGTGCTGAGCACGCAACAATGCATCTTTTGTACGCCAGATTCATTCACAAATTTTTACGTGATCTTGGTCTTGCCAAAGGTGATGAACCATTTCAGACTCTCGTTCACCAGGGAACAATTACAAATGCTGGTGCGAAGATGTCAAAGTCAAAAGGAAACGTTGTCAATCCTGATTTGTTCACATCAAAGTTTGGTTCTGATGTTTTTCGACTTTACCTGATGTTTATGGGTCCTTACGATATGGGCGGCGATTGGAGTGATAAAGGTATTTCCGGAACTGATCGTTTTGTTAACCGTGTTTATGATTTATTCAATGAGTTTAAAGACTTGCAGAATGAAACAACTGTGAAAGAAAAATATGATTTGAATTCATTATCAGATCAGGACAAATTCGTTTACAGAAAAGTAAACCAGACATTGCATAAAGTCGGCGAAGAAATAAATCATTTCCGATTTAATACAGCGATAGCATCTTTGATGGAGTTACTTAATAATTTTAAAGATATTTCAACTTGTTCAAAAGAAATTCAATTGTATGCATTGCAGAGACTTGCGATTATGGTTTCACCACTTGCACCCCACCTCGGAGAAGAGTGCTGGAGCTTGCTTGGTAATTCTACTTCAATTTTTGAGAAACCATTTTGGTATCAAGTTGATGAATCAGCACTTATTGAAGATACTGTAAGCATTGCAGTTCAGGTTAATGGAAAACTGAGAGCAACAATTGATGCACCACTTAATAGTGAGCAAGAAGCAGTGAAGAAGTTGATCTTCAACGAGGAGAAGGTGACAAGGCACACAGCAGAGAAGACAATTGTTAAAGAGATTTACGTAAAGAATAAGATTTATAACATTGTAGTAAAATAAATTTCACCACTAAGACACTAAGAACACTTAGTTTCACTTAGTGGTTCTTAGTGCACTAAGTGTCTGAGTGGTAAAAAAAGAGGAAGTTAATGCTCGATATAAAATACATCCGTGAAAATCCTGACCTTGTTAAGCAAGGGATCCAAAACAAAAACGAAAAAGATCGTGTTGATGAAATACTTACTCTGGATGAAAAGAGAAGGAAAATAATTTCAGAAGTCGAAGAGCTGAAAGCAAAGAAGAACCAGGTTTCAGCAAAAATCCCGCAGATGAAAAAAGCTGGTGAGGATACGACACAAATCTTTGCCGAAATGAAAACTGTCTCAGATAAAATTTCTGAACTCGACAATCAACTAAAGAATGTTGAGAATGAGCTGAACGCAATTCTGATGTTCATTCCTAACTTACCTCACTCGTCTGTTCCTGTAGGAAAAACTGCAGAACAAAATGTCGAAGTAAGAAAATGGATACCTGAAGGATTTTCATATGAGAAAAAAGAAAAGACTCTTGATCATATCGAACTTGGTAAAAAGTTAAACATACTCGATTTTGAAAGAGGTGCAAAAGTATCAGGTTCAGGATTTCCTGTTTACGTTGGCAAAGGTGCAACTCTTGAAAGAGCATTAATTAATTTTATGCTGGATTATCATTTAAACCAACATAATTACAAAGAAATCTTTCCACCATTTCTTGTTAACAAAGAATCAATGCTTGGAACAGGTCAGCTTCCAAAAATGGAAGACGATATGTATGCAATTGAAAAAGACGGATTGTATCCAATTCCAACTGCAGAAGTTCCGATAACAAATCTTCATCGAGATGAAATGTTAGCTGAGAAAGATTTGCCAATCCGATACGTCGGTTACTCAGCTTGTTTTAGAAGAGAAGCTGGTTCGTATGGAAAAGAATCAAAAGGATTTTTACGCGTTCATCAATTCAACAAAGTTGAGATGGTGAAGATTGTTAAACCTGAAACTTCTTACGATGAATTAGAAAATCTCGTTAGTGATGCTGAAGATATTCTTAAAGCTCTAAAAATACCTTATCGGATACTAATGCTTTGCACAGGCGATTTAAGTTTCTCTGCTGCAAAATGTTATGACATTGAAACGTGGTCACCCGCAGAACAACGATGGCTCGAAGCATCTTCCTGCAGCAACTTTGAAGATTTCCAGGCAAGAAGAGCGAGCATAAGATTTAAAAGAGAAGGCGAAAAGAAACCAGAGTTTGTCCACACATTAAATGGTTCCGGACTGGCTACAAGCAGATTGATGGTTTCATTATTGGAAACTTACCAAACAGGTGAAGGAACTATCAAAGTGCCTGAGATGTTACAAAAATACACTGGATTCACTGAGATTAAATAACCATTTTGCCTTTCATAATCTTAAAGTATAATTTATCCAATCGTTATTGCTATTGCCGTACTTTAGTGCAAGATTAAAGTAAAGAGTAAGAATTTTAATTGAAAAATCTCTACACCCTTAAAAAATATTTCATTCGATATAAGAGCAAACTGATTCTCGGTTTCATCTTTATACTTCTTTCAAACATTGGAACCGTTTATGTTCCGATGTTGATGAAAGATTCAATTGATGCTCTCCAATCTAATGCAACCAATTCGCTTTTACTTCAATATGGTTTGATGATAGTTGGTGCATCCCTTTTTGCCGGCATATTCAGATTTATGATACGGCAGACAATCATAGTTGTCTCAAGAGAAATTGAGTTTGATCTTCGTGGCGATTTCTGGAAACATATTCAATTGCTTCCAATGCGATATTTTCAGAATACTTCAACCGGCAACATAATGGCCCACGCAACCAATGATATAAATGCGGTGAGAATGTTTATTGGTCCTGCTGTAATGTATTCCATAGATACATCAGTAAGATTGATTATGGTTTTGATTTTAATGCTGTCCCTGAACTCAAGCTTAACTATCTATGCATTGCTGCCACTGCCGCTGCTTTCAATACTCGTTTACAAAGTAGGAAAACTTATTCATTCAAAATTTACTGTCATCCAGGAAAAGTTTGCTCAGCTTACAACACTTGCTCAGGAAAATTTCTCTGGTATTCGTGTTATCAAATCCTATGTTCGCGAAGAAAGTGAAATGAAAAGATATGCAGAACATAGCCAGGACTATCTTCAAAAAAATATGAACCTTGTAAAAACTCAGGCGATGATAATGCCAATTCTATTTCTGATTACAGGCTTATCAATAATTATTGTTATCTGGCTTGGCGGCACAAAAGTAATTAACGGTGAATTAACTCTTGGTGAAATCACAGCTTTTATAGTTTACCTCGGAATATTAATTTGGCCAATGATTGCCTTCGGCTGGGTAATCAACATTATTCAGCAAGCTGAAGCAAGTATGAAAAGGTTGAATAAAATATTTTCAGAACCTTATGAAATTAAAGAAACAGAAAGAACTGATTATTCAGTCAAGGATGTTAAGGGAAATATCGAATTCAGAAATGTTTCCTTTCGTTATAATGAGCACAGTCCTTATATCTTAAATAATATAAATCTAAAAGTTCGTGCTGGTTCAACACTTGCAATAATTGGGTACACAGGTTCAGGGAAAACATCATTTGTAAACCTTATTCCTCGTTTATATGATTGTTCTGATGGTGAAATTTTAGTAGATGATGTAAATGTTAAGGAAATTCCTCTTAATTTATTACGACCTAATATTGGTTTGGTTCAACAGGAATCTTTTTTATTTTCTGATACAATATTAAATAACATTTCTTATGGAAGACGAGAAATTAATCGATCGTTTGTTGACGAGGTTGCAGAAATTGCACAATTCGATAAAGATGTGCAGGAATTTCCTATGAAGTATGAAACTATTATTGGAGAAAGAGGAGTAACATTTTCCGGCGGGCAAAAGCAAAGAGCTTGTCTCGCTCGTGCTTTAGCTATTGATCCTAAAATATTAATTCTTGATGATTCATTTTCAGCAGTTGATACAAGCACAGAGGAAGCAATTCTGAAAAATCTAAAGAACTTTATGAGAGAGAGAACAAGCATTATAATTAGCCACAGAATTTCTACGGTTAAAGATGCTGATAAAATTATAGTTCTTTCAGATAGCAGAATTGCAGAAGAAGGAACACATGAACAGCTTGTTGCAAAAAGCGGTATATATGCTGATTTGCATCACAAACAATTACTTGAACAGGAACTTGAAGAGATAAAATAGCCTCATCCCCTGCCCCTCTCCAAAGGAGAGGAGAGTTAAAACAGAGGCAAATGATAATGAAACAAATTTTATGAGTGATTACAAAGGCGAAGAAGAAATATTAGGTAAAGCCTACGACGCAAAGCTGATGAAAAGATTGCTTAGCTACGTTAAACCTTATAAACGCTTCGTAATATTTGCCATACTGTTAAATATAGTAGTCGCTGCACTCGGTCCGATTCGTCCTTACCTAACCAAAATTGCAGTTGATGACTATATCGCAAACTCGGACTACCATGGTTTATTTTTAATCAGCTTGATCTTATTTGGCTCGCTTATTTTTCAAGCTGTTATTCAATACTTCCTCACTTATTTCACGCAATACCTCGGACAAAAAACTTTATATGATCTTAGAACTCAAATCTTCAATCATATTCAGAAACTTGCGCTAAAATTCTTTGACAGAACACCAATCGGCAGGCTTGTTACACGCGCAACGAATGATGTTGAAGCTCTCGGCGAACTTTTCTCTTCAGGAATAGTGATGGTGTTCAGTGATGTGTTTATAATTTTCTGGATACTTGGTTTTATGTTCTTTATGGATTTCAGCCTCTCACTTGTTACACTTTCGGTACTTCCAGTCTTGATTTATGGAACATTTCTTTTCAGAAAGAAAGCCCGCGAAAGCTACAGAGACGTACGACTTCATCTTGCAAGATTAAACTCCTATATGCAGGAACACGTAACCGGAATGAGTGTAGTTCAGATTTTTAATAAGGAAAACGATGAGCTTAAAAAGTTTGCTGACATAAACAGCGATTATCGGCAGGTCAACATAAAATCGATTTTCTATTATGCGGTATTCTATCCCAGTGTTGAATTACTCAGCTCAATTGCAATCGGATTGATCATTTGGTACGGCGGTGGTGAAGTAATTCAAGGGACACTTACAATCGGAGTTCTTTTCGCTTTCATACAATACACCGAAATGTTTTTCAGACCAATTCGTGATCTTTCAGAAAAGTACAACATAATGCAGACCGCAATGGCTTCTTCAGAAAGAGTATTTAAATTGCTGGATAATCAAACGATGATCCGCAATCCTGAAATTCCTATTAAGTTGGAAGCCGTAACGGGAAAAATCGAATTTAAAAATGTATGGTTTGCTTACAACGATGATGATTATGTATTAAAGGATATATCCTTCAACATAAATCCCGGCGAAAGAATTGCAATTGTTGGACATACTGGTGCAGGTAAAACAAGCATCATCAATATTCTCACAAGGTTTTACGATATAAGTAAAGGAGAAATTTTGCTCGATGGTGTTAACATTGAAAAGCTTGATAAGCGGGATTTAAGAAAACACATTTCTATGGTATTGCAGGATGTCTTTTTGTTCTTGGGAAGTATTGAGTCAAATATAAATCTTAATGATGAGACTATAAGTGATGAGAGAGTTATTGAAGCGGCTCGGGTAGTTGGCGCTGATAAATTTATTGCAGACCTTCCGCAAAACTACAAGGAGGAAGTTAAGGAAAGAGGTGCAACACTTAGTGTCGGTCAGAAGCAGTTGATTTCTTTTGCAAGAGCGCTTGCTTACAATCCTAAAATTCTTATTCTCGATGAGGCTACGTCAAGC
>JACZKK010000196.1 GCA_014860115.1 Ignavibacteriaceae bacterium | reverse complement strand
ATAATATTATTTGTCCTGAACTGTTTATAAATTTAGGTAACTACAGAATTAAACATTCCTCATTGATCATTTTTTCATACTTGAAGTAAATTAAAAACATTAAAGTGAGTTAGAAATTTCTAAGCGAACTAATTTTTCAATTTATTTAAATAGATTCATGCTTAGTTCTTAAATTTTGAAATTTCAATCGAAAGTTTGCTTATTGAGGGGGCGTCAAAAATAATACTCAATGGTAAATCAATATTAAATTTATCATTCAACTCATAAATCAATTTAATTGCTAAAAGAGAATTACCACCAATTTCAAAAAAATTGTTTTTTACCCCAATATTTTTAACTCCAAGATGATTTTCCCAGATCTTCATTATTTCGTTTTCAAGATTATTTTGAGGAATATTTTCAGTAAGATCATTTTCAATTAATATTGAGTCAACCTCTGGAAAAGATTTTCTGTCGATCTTTCCACTTGGAGTGAGAGGGAACACATCCATTTTTACGAAATATGCTGGGATCATATATTCAGGTAATCTTTCCTTTGCATACCTTTTCAAATCACCTATGGAAATGTTTTGATCATTTGGAATATAATAAGCAACGATTATTTTATCTTCATTATTTCTTTCCCGTAATAAAACAACCACGTCTTTAAGGTTTTTATTTTTAATCAAAATTGATTCAATTTCGCCCAATTCTACTCGAAATCCTCGAATTTTAATCTGATTATCTCTTCTACCCTTATATTCTATATTCCCATCAATAAGAAATCTGCCGATATCGCCAGTCTTATAAATTTTATTACTAGAATCAATGCTTAGAGGATCATGAACAAATTTCTCAGATGTCAAATCCTGTCTGTTTAAATACCCTCGGGCCACCTGAATTCCACCTATACAAATTTCCCCATAGACACCAATAGGAACCTGTTGATCATTACCATCAAGAATATAGATCCTATTATTCGTAATTGGTTTACCAATAGGAATAAAACCACTTTCAGTATCATTAATACATCTCCATCTTGTTACATCGACTGCAGCTTCAGTAGGACCGTAAAGATTATCAAGTTCGGAACTTAAATTATTAAAAAATATTTTTTGGATTGAAGTACTCAACACTTCCCCGCTACAAATAACCTGACGGATGGTTTTACATTTACTAACATCTTTTTCCATTAGAAAAACACTTAATTGGGATGGTACAAAACTTAGTAAAGTAATTTCTTTTGTTCTTATAAGTTCAATAAGATAAGCATTATCTTTATGTCCATCTGGTTTTGCAAGTATTAGCTTAGCGCCGGATATAAGGGGCAGAAAGATTTCTCTTACTGAAACATCAAAGCTTATCGGAGTTTTCTGTAGCCCAACATCTGAGGAATTAACTTTATAATAATTTTGTAATGAAGTTAGATAATTTGTAATTCCTTTGTGAGTATTAATTACACCCTTAGGTGTACCTGTGGATCCTGATGTATAAATGACATAGGCTGCATTGTCCAATCTGGAATCACCAATTGTAAAATTATCATCTTCAGAATTAATTAAATTTTGAACCTCCTCAATACATACTTTTAATCCACTAAACTCTGAAAAAGTTTCCACAAATTCTTTTTCCGTAACCAGAAAGGAAACCGCGCTATCCTGCAGCATAAAATTAAGTCGTTCTTTAGGATATCCAGTATCTAGTGGAATGTAAGCACCACCCGCTTTCAAAATTCCTAATAACCATATTATTAGATTTAAAGAACGATTTAAATTTACAGCGACTAGAATTTCAGTATGTACACCTTTTTTTTGTAAAAAATTTGCAACCTGGTTTGATTTAATATTTAGTTCTTTATATGTCAATGTTGTGTTGTCATATTCAATTGCTATTTTATCGCTAAAAATGTTCGCTGTTTTTTCAAACATTTGATGAAGCGTAGATTCGCAAATAAATTCAGCTGGGGAAAAAACAAATTCATCAAATACTAAATGAGATTCTCTAGGTGCAATGAGAGAAATATTAGAAATAGACTCATTGGGATGTTCAATGATCTGCTGTAGTAAATATCTGAAATTATTTGAGAGCCTTATCAAAGTAGTTTCATCGAACAAGTTTGTGTTATATTCAAACCTGCATAAATATTCATCCTTTTCTTCATTTATATGTAGAGAAATATCAAGTTGCGAATATTTATTATCAACCGGGACCCTACTGATTTGAAAATTGGGAAATTGTAAGTTCATATTAGCGGTAAATTCGAATAAAGTCTGGAAAATAGGATTATGGCCTAAATCTCTAGAAAAATTTAAATTTTCAACTATCTTATTAAAGGCGATATCCTGATTAGCAAATGCATCGATAGTTATATCTCTAACTTGACTCAGTAGTTCTAGAAATGAAATATTAGTTATTGTCTTTATCCTAAATGCCGTTATATTAATAAAGTAACCAATTAAATTTTCTAGCTCTTTCAGGTTTCTGTTTACCACAGGCACACCAATAATGATGTCATTTTGATTGGAATACCTTCTTAATAAAACGTAATAAGCGGATAATAAGGTCATAAATAATGTGCAACCTGATTTGGAACCAATTTCATTTAAAGAGGCACATAATGATTTAGGAAGTGAAAAAAAATGATTCGCTCCGACATTAGTCGGAAGGGATGGTCTTGACTTATCGATTGGGAAATCTAAAACTGGGAGTTGATCACCAAGTGTACTTTTCCAATAATCTAATTGAGATTTTTGCGTTTCTCTATTTACTCTACTTTTTTCCCATATCGTATAATCTGCGTACTGAATATCTAATTCTGAAAGGATCTCATTATTTCCTTCGTAGAAAGCAAATAGCTCTCTAATTAATATCCCAGCCGATATTCCACTAGAAATAATGTGGTGCATATTAATAAATAATACATATTCATTTATACTCAATTTAAACAAAGTAAGACTCAGTAATGGAAGCTTCGATAAATTAAATCTTTTGCCAGCTTTTTCTGATAGAAGTATTTTTAGTTTACTCCAAGAATCATTTACAGGGATATTTTCTAAATCTATATATTCAGGAATCACTTTAAGATTCTCATGAATAACCTGTACGACTTCATTCCCATGTCTTTCTATCGTAGTTCTTAATGTTTCATGTCTTTCTATAACCTTATTAAGAGACTCTTTAATCTTTTGTAGATTTAACTCACCTTTCAAACGATAAGCTACAGGCACATTATAAGCAGGATTACCAGGCTCCAAATTGTCAATTATCCACAAAGGTTCCTGATAGTCTGACAATGGGATTATATCATTCTTTTTACGCTTCGGAATAGAGGAGGAAACAGATTTTCCTAAAGAGATTCCTTTCAATCTCTTTTCAAGAAGTGCTTGTCTTTCGCTGGTAAGTTTCCTTACATCACTCAAAATATCTCCAATATTTTAATATGAATTAATTTCATTTGTTATCAATTTAGATTCATTTTCTTGACATCCTCATCGCTTAACTGTTGAATTTCAACTAAAATTATTTCTTTAATTTTTTCAGCTAATTCGTTTATTGTAGGTGTATCAAAAAGTGCACTTATTGGAAGATCAACCATAAAAGCTTTTCTTAGTTCAGAGATAATTTTAATTGCTAATAGTGAATGTCCTCCAAGCTGAGCAAAATTGTCATAAATTCCAATTTGGTCAATTCCTAAAACATCTCGCCAAATACCAGCGATTAATTCCTGCGTTTCATCCTGTGGTTCAGAATAATCTACCTCTAAAACTGGTCTTTGAGAATATTTTGATATTTTTTCATTGCCAGAGAGATTTAATTGATTTTCATCTAGAGATTCTAAGGTAATCCACTGCTTTATTCTTTTATTCAAATCTCCGGTTGATACAACAAACTGAGATACATCTTTTAAGCTTAGAATTCTCTCCATTGCTTCCATCCCCTCGGATGGTAGAATTCCCAACTCGGTTAATGTTTTCCCAAATCCAGTTTCTTCTATATTTCTCTTTTGAATTCGCCATAAATCCCAATTTACACTAATCCATTTCATATTCGAGTTACGATTATGCTTTCTGGCAAAAACATCCATAAATATATTAGATGAAGCATAAGCTACTTCGCCTAAGCCACCTAAGATAGGTGTTAAGGATGAAAGTAACATGCAAAAATCGAGGTCCTTACCTTTTAAAACCTTATCGAGATTATATAACCCATTGACCTTAGCTTGAAAATGAAGATGACACTTTTCAAAATCTAAATCATGAATATTGAAAAACCCTTTTTCACCAACAATTCCTGCAGCGTGAATAACACCATTTAATTTTCCAAACCTTTCTTCTGTTCTTTTGATCACATTTTGCATTTTATTGAAATCTGACACGTCTGAACTCAGATACGATACTTCACCGCCAAGAGATTCCAATCGTTTGATTTTTTCTATTCTGTTACTATGATCAAATTCATCACTTTGAGTTGCTTCCCAATCTGTCCAATTTTCTCTTTCAGGTAATTCAGATCTACCAACCAATACTAATTTTGCTTTATACTTTTCTGCTAAATAGAGTGCCATTTCATATCCAATTTCTCCCAATCCACCTGTAATCAAATAAACACCTTTTATTCTAAAAGATGATTTTTCCTCCTGTAATGGTTTTATATAAATTGGTTCAAATGATTGCACCCAACGATTATTTGATCTATAAGCAACAAAGACATCTTGAGTCAAATCTAATAACTCCCCTGTCAGATAATCTATGTATTTTTGATCGTTTCTGGGAGCAATATTTATATCTAGATCAATACTTTTAGCTTTTATATTAGGATATTCTTGGGGAATTACCATGCATGGACCGATGACAGTAGCTTTTTCAGGACTCAGTTCTTCACTTCCTACTACCTCTTGTAGATTGTTAGAGAGTATAAACAGTTTCATATCATTAGAAATGTTGTTCTTTGCAAGTGCTTTCGAAAGAAATAGAGTACTAAAGAATCCAAATTCCTGTTTGAAATTAAAATACGTTCTTTCAGAATCTTTGTTAGAATCTTGACTTAAACTCCAGGCGTGAATTATTCTATCTGGTAATTTGTTGATCTCTTTTAACTTTTTTATTAATAATTCATAATCACTATATCTACTCGGAGTTAATGTAAATGAATTATTATCAAAGTTAAATATTTCTTCTTTCTTAACAGTAACTACCACCTGTCCACAATTGCGAAGTCTCTCAACTAAACTTGAAGCTATTCCCATATCATCTAAAAAAACTAACCAATTTAGTCTTAGTCCAATCTTTAACTTTAGATCATTACTCAAGATAGGTTGTTGAATTAATCGTTTCCATGACGGAACATAAAACCACTCGGAGATATTTGAAGTTTTGTGAATTGATACTTCAGATGTGAATCTTGAATTAGTATCAACTAAGTCTTCAATCCAATAATTTTCTCTTTGGAAAGAATATGTTGGTAAAGGTATTCGCTTGGGTTTTTCATCCTGATATAGTTTTTCCCAATCTATCTCAGTCCCCGATAACCAAAACTTGCCAATACTAGTAAAAAAATAGTCCAAGTCGAATTGATTATCATATTCTGGTCTTAAAGTGGAGATTGTGACAGGGTTTTCATACTTTTTACTCTCAGGATGCTGCATCGCAAGCACACTAAGAGTATTCCCCGGCCCCACCTCTAAAAATATAGCATTGATCATTTGCCATGCTTTTTCAAGTGAATTGCTAAATCTAGCTGTATTATTAGCATGCTTAGCCCAGTAAATCGGATCCGTGGCCTCACGATCAGTAATCCAGTTGCCTGTTAGGTTTGAAGTAAATGGTATCTTGGGTGAGTTTAGCTTAATCTTTTTGATCTCTTTGGTATAGTCATCATATATCGGATCGAGCATTTTAGAATGGAATGCATGAGCATTCTGAACTTGTCGATAAAGTATTTTCTTATTTTTTAAGACTCCCTCAAACTGATTCACTTTCTCTTCTGGACCTGCAACAACACAAAGATTAGGTGAATTAATCAGAGATATTGATAACCCATCACTCAGTAAAGGGGTCAGTTCATCTTCCGGAAGTGTAACAGCAAGCATTCCACCTTGCGGTAAATCATTTACCAACTTTGCACGAATAGCAATAAGCTTTAAGGTATCCTCCAAAGAAAATACACCGGCCAGGCAAGCAGCAACATATTCACCCATGCTATGTCCGACAATTGCATCCGGAGTAATGTCGAGATGTAACCATAATTTTGCAAGCGCATATTCAATCGTGAATAGTGCTGGCTGAGCATATAATGTTTGATTAAGCTTTTGAGTATTCACATCGGCAGCTTTATTAACCCGGCTCGCCAGCATTTTCTTCAGATCAATACCACCACCATTTCCAGGTTTACTTCTATTATAATCCTTAGGATACAGTATGTCTCTGATATCTAAATCGAGATATTCTTTAAGTATATCAGCACATCTATCCACTTCCTCAGTAAATATTTTTGCATTTTGATAAAGATCATATCCCATACCGACATAATGATCACCAATGCCTGGGAATAAAAAGATCACAGGACGTTTAGACGTATTCTTAAGTTTTCCCGAAAAAACTCTTTTTGATTTCTCCTGTTCCAATATTTCTATAGTATCGGGTCTGTCTTTACTAACTAAAAATCGCCGATGATTAAATTTTTTCCTTCCTTGCTGCAGTGTATAAGCCACATCATTAATGTTAACTTCATTATTCTTTTCTAAGAACTCTGATAATTGTTTTGAATGTTCGCTTAGTGCTGTTTCGCTTTTTGCAGAAAACAATAAAATGTTGGGATGACTTGATGTGGATACTTTCTTTTCTTCAGGTGCTTCCTCTAAAATTAAATACGCATTGGTCCCTCCCATTCCAGTAGACATAATGCCTGCTCTTCTTGGGCCAATACTTTTCCAGTCTGATAATTGATAATTAACAAAAAATGGGCTGCTTGCAAAATCAATTTCAGGATTGGGTTCGGAGAAGTTTATGCTGGGTGGAATTTTTTTATGTTTAAGGGAAAGTAATGTTTTAATTAATCCAGCCATTCCTGCTGCTGCATCAAGATGACCAACATTTGTTTTAACAGAACCTACTGCACAAAACTTATTTTCGTTAGTGAAATTTCTGAAAGCTTTTGTTAATGCTGCCAATTCTATTGGATCACCCAATGGTGTTCCGGAACCATGTGCTTCAATGTATGAGATAGTATTTGCATTAATGTCCACCAGAGACAGAGCTTCAATTACAGCATCGGCCTGACTGTTAACACTTGGCGCTGTATAACCAGCTTTTTCAGAACCATCGTTATTGATTGCACTACCTTTTATTACACCGTGAATTGTGTCATTATCTTTTATCGCATCTGAAAGCCGTTTCAATACTACAACACCGCAGCCGCTTCCGAAAACAGTTCCATTTGCCTTTGCATCAAATGCTCTTACATGAGCATCTTTCGACACTATTCCACCACCATCACAAATGTATCCTGCCGTGTGAGGAGCCTTTACTGATACTGCACCTGCAAGTACCATATCTGATTCTTCACTAATGAGACTCTGGCAGGCTAGATGTACAGCCACCAAGGAAGTTGAACAAGCGGTTTGAACATTAATACTTGGTCCTTTAAGATTTAATTTGTATGAGATTCGTGTGCTGAGAAAATCTTTATCGTTGCCAATTAAAGTTGGAATATATTCATCGACAAACTTTGAACGTAGAATATTATTCATAAAATAAGTGTTCATAGCAGATCCTGTGAACACGCCAATTCTACCTTTATACTTTTCAGCATCGTATCCGGAATGTTCTAGGGCTTGGTGCGCACATTCTAATAGTATCCGGTGTTGCGGATCCATTGTCTTGGCTTCCATTGGAGTATATCCAAAGAAACTTGCATCAAACATTCCCGGTTCATTAATTATTGGTGCAGCCTTAACATAATTTGGATTGTTAATTAATGATTCGGGAATTCCCGATTTCCTTAACTCTTCATCGGAAAAGTGACTTATGGATTCAACGCCATTTGCTAAATTATTCCAGAAAGAATCAAGATCATCGGCTCCGGGGAACCGGCAGGACATTCCAATTATCGCTATGTCAAAACTGTTATTCATTTATTTATTTACTAATGATCCTGATAAAATTTCCAGTGAGTTTATTGTTTAACATTCAATATGGGTTCTGGAAGTGATTTACGATCTGCTTTACCATTTGGAAGTAATGGAATTTGATCAAGCTCTATAAAATGATTTGGGATCATATATTCCGGAAGATATTTTTTAAGATTATTTTTTAATCCATCAATATTTAACTCGGCTCTCCAGACGATATAAGCGATAATTAAAATTATATTTTCAGAGAATTTTTTTACAGTAACGATACAATCCTGCACTCCGATAAACTCTCTTATAGTTGTTTCTATTTCCCCTAACTCTATTCTTAATCCCCGTATTTTAACCTGATGATCTTCTCTACCCAGATATTCAATATTACCGTCAGGAAGCCAGCGAGCAATATCGCCAGTCTTATACATTTTTTCACCTGGAAGAAATGGATTGTCAACAAACTTTTCGTTAGTCAAATCAGGATTATTAATATATCCTCTGGCTAAACCAACACCGGATATACATAATTCTCCGGTTTCCCCAATAGATTGAAGCTGACCTTCTTTAATTACGTAAAATTTTATATTGTCAATTGGCTTTCCAATTGGAACTTTATCAAATCCATTATTTAACGGACAATTATAGTAACTTACATCCACAGTTGCTTCCGTTGGTCCGTAGAGGTTCGTTAATTGCGCTGATGTATGCTGACCAAAGAAATTGTTATACTTTTTCACGTGGCTTAGTGAAAGAGCTTCACCACTCGAGAAAACTTTTCTGACAGATGATAATTTTTTAATTTGGGATATATCTTTGCCCTCAAGATATTCAAGAAATACATTCAGCATTGATGGAACAAAATGTAAAATCGATACATTATACTTTTTTATTGCCTCGACAATTGCCAGTGGAATTTTTTCTCCACCCGGCATCAGGAAGCACATCTTTGCACCCGTAATTGCCCACCAAAAAATTTCCCATACAGATACATCAAAGTAAAATGGTGTCTTTTGTAGTATAACATCACTTCGATCAATTGTGTAAGCGTTCTGCATCCAGGAAAGTCTGTTAACCAAGGATCTATGTTCAACCATTACACCTTTAGGTTTCCCCGTTGAGCCCGAAGTATAAATAACATAAGCCAAATCTCGGGGACCACTAACTGAAGTTAGATTCTCAGATGATTCTGAGTAAATATCTATATTCTCTATGTTGATAATCTTACCATCGAAATCATACTCAAAATTTGTTTTATCCTGAACCAACAAAATTTCAGCACTGCTATCAGAAAGCATATAAGAAATTCTTTCTTTAGGAAAATCGGGAGCTAGCGGAAGATATGCACCCCCGGCTTTAAGAATTCCCAGAATACCAATTATCATAGCAAAGGAACGATCAACGCATATTCCGACCACTTTATCTGCCGTAACGCCATTCTCTCTTAAAAGTTTGGCTAAGCTGTTTGAAAGGCTATTTAACTCTTCATAAGTAAGAGACTTCTTTCCGTTAAAAGTTTTTTCATGATCACATAGTACTGCAATCTCAGAACCGTTTATTGAAACCTGCTCTTCAAAAAGCTGATGAATTGTTACATTATCCCGAAACTTCCGCTCAGTATTATTGAACATTATCAGTTGATCTGACACAATATCGATATTTATTTCATGCTTTTCAGTCACTAGCTATATCTGGAATAATAATAATTTTTGTACCTAAATCTTTGCTTTAATTAATTTTGCCGCTTTTTCTACAAATGTTTTCCCAAGCATTCGCTCGTGGATTTGCGTTGTACCTTCAATTATTTCCATAATTTTAGAATCTCTGTAATATCTGGCAGCAGGGGAGGATTCGTGACAGCCATTTGCTCCCTGAATCTGAACTGCGTCTGATGCTGCGCGAACGACAGCCCTTGAGGTAAAATACTTCGCCATTTGAACTTTCTCATAAACATTGGATGTGTGTTCATCCTCAGCTTTACAGGCAGAATAGCAAAGCAGACTTGCGGCATGAAGATCAGTTCCCATCCTGGCGATTAAAGTTCGAATCATACCTTCATCACCAACTAATTTCTTTCCTATTTTTCGTTGAGAAGAGTAAATAACACTCTCCTCAAAACAAGCTCTCAATAATCCTGATGCTGAACAGGAAGTGCTGATTCTTCCATAGTGCAAACCAATGGATGCTACGTGTGATAACGCAAAGCCAGGTTTTCCTACAATATTCGATTCAGGGATTTCTATGTCATGAAAATTCAGTTGAGCCATATGTGCAGCTCTGAATCCCATCATATTTTTTATCGGACTGATCTCCAGCCCAGGTGAGTCTTTTGGCAACAAACAAGCCATCGACTTGTCTTCATCCTTGCCAAAAACTAAAAATAGATCAGCTTTTTCACCATAAGATGTCCATCTTTTTCTACCATTAAGAATATAATTATTGCCCTTCTTTTTAAAACTAGTTTCAAGATTTTGAATGGCACTGCCAACATTCGGTTCTGTAAGGGCAAAGGCTCCAATTATTTCTCCTTTAGCTAAAGGGTTTAGCCACCTATCTTTTTGTTCTTTGCTTCCCCATTTCAATAAAGTCATTGATACCATTGCCTGGATAGTTAAAAGATCTGTGAGCGAAGAAATTCCTCTTCCCACTGCTTCATTCAATAATCCAAAGGTGACGAAGTCCCAGCCTTTTCCACCGAACTCAGTCGGTATGTTACTTCCAAGGTAACCTGATTTTGCCAGCAATGAAATGAAATCATCAGGCATTTCCTGGTTGTAATCCCACTTCGACGCGTATGGTTCAACGTTTGCTTTTATAAATTCTTTAAATTCTTCGTAGTGCGCTTTCTGATTTTCTGTAAGCAAGCTGATCATTATTTAAATTTCTGTTTATTGATTATGATTTTGTTTTCGTTCGACAAAAGATGAAGTAGCATTTACGGACTCAAAATTATCCATAGACAGATCATCCATAGTAACTTCGATGCTAAAAGATTTTTCTATAAATGTCATCAATTGAACTGCAAAAAGTGAATTGACTATTCCGGATTCGAATAAATTATCATCATCACTCAAATTTGGAATATTAATTGAGTCAAGAATAAAATTTCTTATAATCTCCTTAGTTGCTTGTTTGGTTTCTATGGTCATTGCTTCCTTTGTTTAATTATTCACAAATTATTATTTTAATTTTAAACTTTGGGATACTCGTAAAATCCTTTGCCGGTCTTTCTGCCAAGCTGGCCTGCATAAACCATTTTTCTGAGCAGGGGACAACACCTGAATTTTGGATCATGATAGCTCTCATACAGAACATCGAGCGAATGCATTACTGTATCGAGACCGATTAAGTCCGCTGTTTCGAGCGGTCCCATTATATGACCGAAACATTTTTTAAATATATCATCAATATCTTTTGCTGATGCTACCTGATCCTGCAGAACGAATACAGCTTCATTCATAAACAGATGTGAAATTCTGTTCGAAACAAATCCCGGCATATCGTTTACCACTATAGAGTTTTTATTCAATTGTTTGAACAGTACATGCAGTTTTTCCAGAGTATCATCTGAAGTATGAAAACCTTTTATTACTTCTACAGTTGGTTTCATGTGAACAGGATTCATTAAGTGAATACCTACTATCTTATCAGGACGGTTTGTAACGCTCCCAACTTTGGTAATTGAAATGCAAGATGTATTACAGCCTATGCAGACTTCAGGATTAAGAATTTCGTCTAGTTGCTTGTATACATTCTCTTTTATTTCCCAATCCTCCGTTACATTTTCAATTACAAAATCGCAAGCAGATAAATCCTTAATATTTATGCTCAACTTTAGTCTTTCCAGAACTTCTTCTTTGGAAACCTTCGGAGAATTTTTTAAAACTAAAGGCGCAAATCTTATATTTTTTAATATTTCTTCATTTGCTTTTTCCAGTTGATCATGGGATATATCAACTAAAACACAATTAATTCCATGCAAGACCAAATCGGTTGCCGCACCAATTCCAATATTACCCGCACCAATAACCCCAACGTTTTTAAATGTCATAATTTTTCACTAATAAATAATTGTTATTAAGTAGATTTTGATTCAGACAATCAGGAATAATTAATACCCTCAAAATCAGGTTAAAAACTCAAAACCTGTACCTGTTTTAATCATGTAAAAAGTCCAAAATCCCAATTTGGGTAAATACTTAATTCTCATCATTAGAATGCTGGTATGTCCTGTATCAGAATACGACAAAATCTGAATCTGACTATTTTTTAAGCATTTCCGTTAAATTTAGGCCAAATGGATTCTAAAAAATTTTTTACCTTCTTCTGGAAATTATCTTATTTCTTCTGCGTACGCCTCGGTCAACCTGAGATTCAAACTGTCCTTCGGAATCCTCTTTATCGTCTGCATTCCCAATTTTTTTTGAAAGTAATTTAACAGTAGGGCATTCAAAAAGAGTTACGACAGAAATATTCTTTTTTAACTCCTTTTTAATTGTAGCAATCAGCTGTACAGCTTTTAATGATGTTCCACCTGCTTCGAAAAAATTATCATCCAGCCCGATCTTACTTACGCCTAATACTTTTTGCCAGATTTCAGCCATCTGTATCTCAAAATCAGTTTCAGGAGCTACATAATTTATTTTTTCCTTATCCGACTGTGCAATTTTATACGCCTCAATCCTTCTGAAAACCTCATTTATATCCTTGAGCTCAGCTCCTATTTGCTGAATCTTTTCATTATAATTTCCAGAAACCTGATTAGTAGATTTCTTCTTCTTCCCTGATTTATCGACCACTTCTTTAACTTCCAAAGAGGCTGGTTTATAATCTAAATTCTTTAAATACTCAGCCGGAAAAGTGTATTTGAAACCATCAGAAATTTCAGATTTGAATTCTTTCCCAAAACTTTCAATAAAATCCAATGCCGGTTTATTTTTATTGCTTTCCAGATAAGTTATTTCTACAATATTCAATCCTTTTTCTATTGCAACAGAACCCAATTCAGATAAAATCTTGTGTTCAACTCCACGACCCAATACTCTGCAGCTTAATAAAAATGTATCAACTTCAATAATATCCTTATTGGTTTTATATAATAGTAATCCAACCAGACCGTAATCTCCGAACCGGTCGCTGACATTTGCTATCAGACATTTGTATTTCTCTTCGTTGATTAGTTTATTAATCTCTGATTCTGAACGCCTGATCGTTGTAAAATTAAATTGATTAGTCCGATAAGTAAGCTGGGAGACTCTTTCCATTTGTTCAGGATCAGGTTGAGAGATTTTTATCTGTAAGTTCAAACCCTCCAGAAAGTCTTTTAGTGTTAATGCACTTGAAAGATATTTTTCCCTCCGGATATTTTCCTGGTACATCTTTGTTCTTTTTTTGTCTTCCTCAGTAACCTTCAGATGATCAAATGCCCAGATGTTTTTTAAGAAAATTGGTATGACTTCTTCTCGCTGAGGTAGCTGAAGGGTAAAAACTTCAGGGCAGTTAGCTTTAACTTCCGCACATTCAACAGGATTGTCATCTATAAACATGAAACTGTCCAGACCAAGATTTAATTCTTCAGCAATTGACCTTAGATTAACTGATTTATAATCCCAGTTTGTTCGCCAGGAAACCAGATGTTCCTGCTTTAGAAGCATATCATCTCTTTGTCTGAATACTTCTAGCACATCTTCCTCATTATTTTTACTGCATAGACAAACGAGCATACCTGCGTTTATCTGGTCAATAATAAACTTTTGCAGGAACTTATAATTTTCTGAAATCTGAATGCCGCGCGGGCCATCTTCCCCGCAAACACCTTTCCAGAGTGTATTGTCACAATCAAGCGCGATTACTTTATATGGAGAATGCTCAAGTGAGAATATTAGTCTGATCAGACTCGTGCCCAACGAACTAAAAAATGGTAAGGTATAAGGTATATGTCCTAATTCATCCCCCTGTGGATCATAATAATTTACGATTGGATAAGCAGCCAGTAATGATTCAGAAGTAATCGTATAAACATTTGGCAGGCTATTTATCTGATCGAATAATTCCTCTTCATATTTGTCAAACAAACTTTGAAATGCTGGTTTAATAATAGCTTCCGTGGATCTTGGAGTAACCGCCACGACAAGAGGAATCGTTGATCTTTGTTTGAATGAACTTAATGCGTTGACGAAATTTTCTATATTTTCACTCAATCGCTCAGACAGTGATTTTGTTTGATTGTTATCTACCTGTTGATTGTCATCAGAAATTTTCTTAATTGCAAAAACATTAAATAGACCTGATTCCTTAAGCATCTTTTCTTCTTCAACTGCAATACTAAAACCATTCGACTTAAGAATTTTTTCAATTTCCTCAAGCACCTTCCTCGATTTGTCATGAATCTCAATCACAATCTGCTCTATCTTATCCCAATCTTCATCATTAATTCCCTGAATAATACCCAACTCACTTTTCTCTGCATCTATCTTAAGGAGATCTATTTTTTTAATATTATTTTCTTTTATAATATCAGATATAGACAACAATCGGCACTCATATGATTTACTTTCTAGTCTGCCGCTTGTAAGTTCTTCAACATATTCTTCAATTGAACCATCATCTGAGCCTGCAGTATCTTTCAGCATATTTCTTACAACGGCTTGAATTGCTTCTTTGTCCTTGGTTTCATCAGGATTAAAGCTTGAAAATACAGATGAACTTTCATAAAAAGTAAACGTTGCAGTTTTCTCGCGATCCGAAACTCCTAAGTTAAAAGTTTTAACTCTGGAACCATATAACTCGGAGTTCGTCTTCAATAGATCGTAAACCACGGGAGAAGGTTCAAAAGAATAAACAACGGGATCCTTACAGTATTGATTAACGAACAATGTAAACAAACCTATGTTTGCACCGATATCAATAATAGTATCGCCGTCATTTAAAGCAATTCCATGCTTGAGATAACATTTATCTGCAAAAATTTCTTTATAAACATATTCGGTCTCATACTTATTCAGGTGAACAATTTCCAGGTGGTTGGGCAGAGTATAGGTGGACTTATCCTTAAATAGCTTTTCTCTCTCGGCATCGCTTACTTTTGATGTTAGCCCATGATCGTTTCTTGTCCAGTCTTCCAATCCAAGAAGTATTACATTAATGCCGTTCTGATTTACCGAAAGTAAGCTTTGCGGGTTTAACAGTTCCTGAAACACCTGGTTGTACGGAGCAAATTGGACATCAAATGACAGGTTAAAGTAATCGTCCCAGTATTTCAATGAATCCTCAAGTGGATCTGCTGTGAACGTGGAAGCAATACACAAAGCATTTTTTACTTTATCCGGAATTTTATCATGTGTTTGAAATGTTTCCAGGTATTTAAACTTAACTCCGTTTAGTTCAATGTATATTTTGCCCTCAGGATCAAATACTTTAAGATCACCCTCAAATCCATTCTCTTCTTTTTTAATATTTGGTGAGAGATTTGCTGTGCACCACACCTCTTCAGGAAAATCGTAGTTGAAAACTTTAATTTTCTCAATAGAATTTAGTATAAATGTTCTGCCATTGCTTTCATTGAGCACTGATAGAAGCTGCGTAAAGGAATCCAGCAATGATGGGTTTAAAAAATGATCACCCGGAATTTCACTCACTTTTGATTTGCTTTTTAACCTTGCGAGAGCTTTAGTTCCCGATAACCATATTTCTTTGATGTTCTGGAATTGTGGACCATATTGATTTCCGTTTTGAGATAATTTGCTGTAAAACTCTTCTGCTAAAATTTTTTTCTCAGCCGCTTTCTGAAATTCTGAAATTCTGAAATCGTAAATCTGTGACGTAACTGCTAGTTCATCCTTGTGAAGGTATAGAGTTGTCGCAGAAGTGGTTTTCTCAATTGATTTATCATTTTCAATTTTCTCTTTGAATTTTATCCGCAATTCTTTGTCTGAGTCATCGAACAATTCAAAATCAATTTTCGTATCGTTTTCTGATAGTATAATTAAGTTCTCAAAATTAATTTTACTCAGTGTGAAGGGCAGCTTATTGTAAAGCTGGTTGCAGATAATCAGCGACATTTCTATATAAGCAGATCCCGGCAGAACCACCATTCCCTGGAAAGCATGATCGGCAAGATATGGTAGGTCTGTAAGACTTATTACAATTGCACCTTTATCTTGAGAAATTTCAATTTTATTCTCTTTAAGTAACTTCTGTTTCATTTTTTTTATTTTAAAAATACTTTAAGAAATTCCAGCATCTGTACTTTATATCTATTATTAACTCACGTTACTCAAAGGTGTCATTCCGGCGACCCGTCAATTGGCGGGGAGTTCGGAATCTATGTTAGTTTAGTCTTTTCGGATTCTGGACAAGTCCGTCAGAACTCTCCGTTAGGACTTCGTCCAACCGAGACGAGCGTTCTGCCGGAACGAGCCAGAATGACAAATTTATGGCAGTACTTCTTAACATAACTCACTAAGTTATAATTAAAAAATAATTGAATAAAATGGTTCTTCAAATCGGAGAGTATCCCTCAATTTAATTTTAAGTCAAAAATTGCTCGTTTTTTGCTGATGATTGTATACTATAGCTATGCCAAAAAAAAAATTACATTTCTAATTAAAAAATCCCTCTTTTCAACATATTCTGTCTCAAATTAGGCTTTTTGTAGGATTCTAAACATTATTATTCCGAATATACAAATTTATATTATCCGGGCTCTAGCTAATTTCCGGAAATACCTTCTAGCTGATTGTCCGCAAGACGCTCATCAAATACCTGAATAATCATAATAGGTGTCTGTACATTTCTGCCACGCTGTCTCTGATATATCTCACCTTATAATTACTTTTTTAGCTGGCACTGTATTCTGACTTTTTATTAACTTAAAATAAATTTACTTTTCAACCCCAAGAAATAGAATACTTTAGTTCTTGGATTATTCCTCCGACTTAATTTCCGTTTTAATCCCCCTTTGACGTATTCATTTCCCATAGCCAGGAAAGAGAAAGTAAATATTACCAGAATTACAATATTACGCAATGTCCCATTTTGATTGCCATTAAAAAACAATGATTCAATAAGGTACAAATTTTGTTATTGCTACAACAAAATATTTTACTGGAGACAAATCAGATGATACAGTTTTTCTCAGCAAAAGCATCCCGGATTTCACTTGCAATAAATCGCTCCTGGCATATAGTATATTTCTTTTCGCTGATAACTTATCTGGCTGCCTATATTTTTCTTCATTTTCAGGAAACAACAGATACTGTTTCAGCATTTTTATTTTCGCTGATGCCTCTCGGGATGCAATTTATTCTATAATTAGAAATTTTAATTTATAATTTTTCAGATACTAGTGTATAAATTGAGCTCGGGCCAGTTGGAAGAATAATATTGAAGCGTATAAAATCTTTTTAATTATACAACATGGTGGTTCTAAAATAGGGAGATGGACATATGAAAGCAATAATTATAAGCATACTGATATTTTTTACGGTACAAGCACAAAATGTTTGGTATGTTGATAGAGACGCAACCGGAGCTAATACGGGAAGAAACTGGACTGATGCTTGGAATTATTTAGATTCATCCAGTTGGTATGGCAATAAAGGTATTAATTGGGCTATACTTCAACCGGGAGATACTGTTTATATATCTGGAGGTGACGATTCAACTTACTATACTAAATGTTCAGTAAGAGGTGAGGATAATATAAGGCACACCTTTGCTTCTGGCAACCCGGTCGTAATTACACCTGCTTATCATTTAGGGCATAATGGACATGTTTATCTTAAACCTCCTATTACTTGGGTGAATAAGTCAAATATTAAGTTCACTGGCTTTAATATTTTTGAAACTAGAACAAACGGAACTGGTTTTGTAAGAATAGGAAATGCTGATGCTGGGGTTTACGTGGATAGTATGCAAACTATTGAGAATTGTCATCTGAAAGGGAAAGGCTTCGCAGATGGTTTAATATATATGAATGGTACTAAAATTACGATTAGAAATTGTATACTTGAAAATGAACAAAATAGTTTAACAGACGACCAAGACCTTCTTACTGGAAGCGGAGGCAGAGGCGGGAATATTATAGATGGGAATTTACTCATTTACAGAAATGATAATGAAGTTACTTTAGCACATAGAGATTGTTTCCAAATTGGTAGTCAGGGTGATGCTACCCCAGGAACTTATGCAATCAATACCATATCTAATAATGTCGTTATAAATCAGGGTGCAGTTGGAACAAGTTGGAATGGTATGATGTATTTCCAGAATCAGAAAAATCTAAAATGGCTTGTTTATAATAATATAATTGTAGATGAGAAAAATAATACTACTATGGCCGGAATCTGGTTCGGTCAACTTAATTCGGCCAGCACAATCCAGTCTGCAGTTGTAGTTAACAATACTTTGATTCTAAAAGGTGATGGTGTGCAGGTCACTCCAATAACGGCCAATATTGATACGTTAATTGCAAAAAATAATTTGATTGTTGTAGATACAACTTCGGACAAAATATATAATCTCATGAGTGATGCGCTTGGGTTAGTCAAAGATATTGATTATAATTTCTATGCAAAATATGGTGGTTTCGGAAATACAGTTTTTGCTTACAATGGCCCAACCAGGACTTGGACTCAATGGAGAGGTGATGGTTATGATACACATGGCGATATAGCTAACTCCATCAACGTAACATTCACAAATAAATATGATACGCTTGCAAGCGGTTACTATACGGAATTTGGAAGGGGAGGGGGTATAAATCTGTTATCAGAATATCCGGAATTAGCCTATGACATTTTAGGTAATCCCAGACCAACTACAGGTGCCTGGGATGCTGGTGCTTTACAGTATCAAGGAGTGCCACAAAATGGTGTAAATCTGAAAGGAAAAATTTATATCCAGGGTCCATTCAGTTCTAATATTATGTCAACTTCCCTTAATCAGGGTGGTTTTTTGCCAAATTCACAGCCTTATAACTCACCACCCTGGAACTACAGTGGGAATGAAAATTTTAATCCGGGCTCAAATCCCTCTGTTGTTGATTGGGTGCTGGTCGAATTGAGAAGCACTTCTTATCCTTTTCCGGTTGTGGCTACACGTGCTGCATTATTGAAGAATAACGGACTTCTGTTAGAACCAAATGGTATTGAAGGTGTCTTTTTTAACAATGTTGACCCGGGTTCTTACTATATAGTTATATATCATAGAAATCATCTGGCAATTATGTCATCGGGACCAGTTCAACTATCATCAAACTCCACATTATATGATTTCACAACTTCAATGAATAAAGCTTTTGGTCAAAATCCAATGGTTGAATTAGCTGCAGGTAAGTACGGAATGTTCGCCTCTGATGGCAATGGAGATGGTATAATTGATAGTCTTGATTATAGTTACATTTATTTACCACAAAGGGGTACAATGGGATATCGTCAAGGTGATTTTAATATGGATAGTGGGGTCTCAGTTTACGATGTTAATCAATTTTACAATATTAATGAAGGAAAAGAGTCGCAGGTTCCTTAGGTAAAAAGTGGTTGATGTTGAGCGAACCTGCCTGTCCGGTAGGCAGGGCGAAATCCGCCTCTGGCGGAGAAGATGGGAGACTTGTCCGACGACCTGTCCGCCGAAACTGTAGTGTAGGTGGAAGCCCTAGCGAAGACGGATGGTTGATGGAAGATGAATCAGGTAATGATCAATTGAAGTTGGAAATACTGATCGAATGACTGTATGGTTGTATGACTTCAGAGATTAAGATTTTTTTGTAAAGAAATAACAAGGGGCAACTAATTTGGAGTGGATGGAAACTATGCGTTAAAAATTCGGCCTGTTCAAAAATCAAGTCGAAATATCATTAACAAGAGTTCGGGGTGTGACCCCGGTATATGATGCAAACTCTTTTATGTTATGGAGAGAAATATGAAGCTTTATAGTTCACTTTTAGTAATACTATTCTTATGGTATGCATGTTCCGCAGAACCGGCTACCATTAATGGCAGATTTGTAATTGTAAGTGCTGATCCTTCAAATACTTCAGTGCTTCTTCAGATTAACACTAATTCAGGTAATGCTGCACTTGGTGGTGCAACCATCGTTTTTGACTTTAACACTTCAGCTATCTCCATAAATGAAAATCCTATTCAGGATGTCGATTATACCTTCCACAATTTTAGCGGTGAAAATTATTCGGTGGCGACTATAACAAGGCCATTGATAAACACAATATGGGTCAACATTGATCTACCATATGTAAATAGTAATAATGGAACTACTGTATCTGCAAATCCCGAATGGACAGATGTTGTAACCATTCATTTTAATACTGTGGATTTAAACGTAACTCAGGATTTGACCTGGCTTACAAACAGCTTGTTCTGGGGAATATATGATGCTGATAATTCAACTATATGGGAAAATGGTGTGTTTGAAGATTTCCCAACATCAGTAGAACCTGTTTCAGATTTACCAACGAATTTTGAACTTTCACAGAATTATCCTAATCCGTTTAATCCTTCAACCAAAATAAAATTCACTATTCCATATGTCACCCTGAGCGGAGTCGAAGGGTCTGTACCGGTAAAATTGCAGGTCTACGACATCCTCGGTAACGAAGTGGCAACATTAGTAAATGAAGAAAAAGCACCCGGTGTTTATGAAGTCGAATTTGGTGGGGCAAGTCATTCCGGCGACGTCCGGAATCTGGCATCGGGGATTTACATCTATCGTTTACAAGCTTCTGAATTTTCTGACACTAAGAAAATGATTTTGTTAAGATAAAATATAAAATATTGTAGTGCGAAATTCATCTCGCCAGCGTTGTTTTTTTTAAAATACTATACACCGGTTCCAAAGAGCAAGACTGAATGATTGCATTTAATAATTTAATTGTGGATGACTGAGTGTAATACATACAGACTTTCCTCTTACTGTTGAAACTAAATACGTCACTGAAATACTTTGATCTTGTTCAAAACTATCCCAATCCTTTTAATCCCTTAACAAAAATAAAATTTTCCCTCACCCCCATCCCTCTTTCTGAGGGAGAGGGTGTCCGACTTGTCTCGGCGAAACGAAGTATAGTTCAGCGTGGCTCAGGTCTCCAGACCTGAGATTTCTGTACCACAACTAAAAAAATCATAAACACTTATATGAGAGTAAATAATCTAGAGGCTGTCTCAAAAATAATTTTTTCCGGGTAGTCGCAAGCTTTAGCTTGCGTTAATTAAACAAATTCGTAACTTTTCCGCCTGGGCGAAGCCGAAGGCGAGACGGGGCGAGTTGCGTTCTCAATCAAATCCCGCAGGATAAATCCTGTGACTACCAGTATTCTGATAAACTTTATTCTTATGACTCCTGAAGTTCAAAAAAACTCATTCTAATTTCCGACTATTTCCTGACGGCCAGATTCGTCGTCCGTCACCCCATAAATTTTTTAGTCATTCTTTTTCTCTTCAAATTCATCGAATTATCCGGTGGTATCTAAGTTGAGAAAACTATAACCAATCAACAATTGGTGGTTAATTATAGAAAATAAATTGCTGATACAATTTCGGTTCAGCAGAAAATATTTTCTTATTTGCAAAAGAATACTAAGGAATGGCTGCTAAAAATCCTGTATTGATAGATACGATGCTGGATTACTTCAATAAAGAGTAATAGAAATGGCCGAAATGGACAAACTCTTTTTTTGGTGGAGCGAAATATGAAACTATTTAATCTGCTTTTTGGGGTCTTACTCTTCTTTTCTCATTCATTATTGTTTTCAACAACAATTAATGGACGATTCACTGTCATAAATATAACAAGTTCAGAACTTTCTGTACTTCTTCAGATAAATACAGATACGGGTGCTGATGATCTTGGTGGAGCAACAATTGCTTTTAGTTTTGATACGACTGCGGTTGCTATCGGCGATAATCCGGTCAATAACGTGGATTACTTTTTTCACAACTTTTATAATGGGAATTACTCGCCGGCAACAATTACAAAACCGATAAGAAACCAAATATGGGTAAATATTGATTTGCCTTTTACAAATAATAATAATGGAACAATTGTAACTGCCAGCCCTGGATGGACAGATGTTGTTACAATTCATTTCGATATTGTTGATCCAAATGGTGCTGCTCATTTAACCTGGCAGACAGCAAGCCCGTTTTGGGGCATTTACGACGCAAACAACTCAACTCTGTGGCAGACTGGAGAATTCACTGATTTATTCGGTCCCCTTCCTGTTGAACTTGTTTCATTTACGGCTTCTGTGGATCACAATAATGTCATACTTAAATGGAAAACAGCAACTGAAACAAATAATTCAGGCTTCGAAATCCTGCGTGCTAACGTATATCCGAAATCCTGGTCATCCATCCCTTCGGGAGAAATCCGAAATCTGCAATTCGAAATGATCGGATTCGTTCAAGGACAGGGAACTTCAACAGAGGAAAATAGTTATTCTTTTACAGATAAAGATCTTGAGCCGGGGAGTTATTCATATAAGCTTGTTCAGTTAGATTTTGATGGAACAAAAACGGAATCAGAAATTTTAAACTTAGAAGTCAGTTTACTCCCTGAAGCATATACTCTGTCACAAAATTATCCTAATCCTTTTAATCCAAGCACCAAAATAAAATTTACAATCCCATCCGTAGGGGCACAATATATTGTGCCCGTACAATTAAAAGTTTTTGACATTTTAGGAAATGAAGTCGCTACATTGGTTGATGAAGAAAAAGAACCTGGGATTTATGAGGTTGAATTCCGTTCAGAACATCTTTCTTCGGGGATTTACATATATAAAGTTGAAAGCAATGCCTTCGTTGCAGTAAAGAAGATGGTGTTGCTGCGATAATAAATTGGATCTAATCCTATAGTTTAATAATTGAAATAAGGTCGAGATAAAAATTGTTTCACTCAGTCAGAAAATCATTTAACCTCAATAATTTCTTTTAATTAATTGAATGCGATAATTGGTCTACTCAAAGTCAACATTCTACATCCTGGAATATAAAATATGAGAAGATATAAGCTATATTTTTTGTCACTCTTAATTATTTACTCAACAGCAGCCTTAGCAACAAATATCAATGGAAGATTCGTAATTGTTGGTACGGATAATTCGAAAATTTCAATCTTAATTCAATTTAATACAAATACCGGCACTGATGATTTGGGGAGCTCAACTGTAGTCTTTGGGTTCGATAATACTCTGCTGAACTTGCCCAATTCTCCCCAGAGAAATGTCGATTACTTCTTTCATAATTTTAGTGGAGATAATTATACTTTGGGAACGGTTACAAAGCCATCAGTGAACATGGTTTGGGTAAATATCGATTTATATTTTAATAACAGTAACCAGGGAACGATAGTTTCTCAGAATCCTGAATGGACAGATGTTGTCACAATTAATTTCGATTTAATTAACTCAACTGATTCTATTAATATTTATTGGCTAACTTCAAGTGCATTTTGGGGTATATATGATGGAAATAACTCAACTCTTTGGAATACCGGTCAATTTGTAAATTTCACTGGAACAACAAATTTTGATACTACACCACCTGAATTACTAACAGGATTGTTACTTGATCCTGCTACATTAGAGTTAACTTTTTCAGAACCACTAGAAATTACAACTGCTTTAAATTCAGAGAACTATTTAATAACAAATGGTATAAATATTCAGGATGTATTCATATCAAACTTTGGTGATGTGGTGACTTTAATTACCACACCGCACAGCAATGGTCTTTCTTATATTGTTACGGCAGAAGATATCGCCGATCTTTCTGGTAATATTATTAGTAGTCAGAGCAATTCTGCTCAGTATATATCCCAATCCGATACTACAGATCCTTTATTCACAAATGTAACCGTACTTAATAATAAAACTTTGACAGTTAAGTTCTCGGAAAGAATAGACCAAAACTCTGCTGCTAATAAGAATAACTATTCTATTTCTAATAATATCGGTATTGTCAGTGCACAACTTTTGCCGGATTCATCAGGTGTGACACTGAAAACGGCAAGGCAAAATGATAACACACAGTACACGATTACAGTTTCTAATATTAAGGACAGAGCTGGTAATACCATTTATCCTAATCCGTCATTAAAGCAATACTTAACGCCTAAAAAAGGTAAGGGAAATCCACAACAGAAAATTATTCAAAGAGCATTATCAAATTCTTGGCACCAGTATTTTACTCCGGAAAAGTCAATTGACGGGAAAGGAATGATCTTTCCTGATTCAAGATGGCAAAGTGAAGATGTAATGCCGCTTACGGTTACCTATGATGTGGAAGAAATTCAGTCATTTGATAGTTTAAGAATTTCCTTTTACAAATGGGAATCAGGCAGGATGTTTCAGTACTCGGTTTATACTTCTGCTGATTCTATTACCTGGCAACCGGTTCTTGAGGAAATCTGGTCGGAGAATTCGGAGTGGGCTGAATTGAATATAGACTCTACTGAAACAAGATATTTGAAACTATTAATGTTAAAAAGCAACCAGGGTCCATTCGCCAGTGTTTGGGAAGTTGAAATGTTTGGGACAGAGGATGCAACTTCAGTTGAAACATTCTCCGAAATTCCAGAGACATTCGAGTTGTTTCAGAATTATCCGAACCCATTTAACCCAAGTACAAAAATAAAATTTACAATCCCATCCGTAGGGGCACAATATATTGTGCCCATACAATTAAAAGTTTTTGATATTTTAGGAAATGAAGTAGCAACATTGGTTGATGAAGAAAAAATGCCTGGTATTTATGAAGTTGAGTTTAATGGCAGCAATTTTTCAAGTGGGGTGTACCTTTACAGGTTGACTGCTGGTTCATTCAGCGAAATAAAAAAATTAATTTTATTAAAATGAAATTGAATAGCAAAAGATCTGAAATACATAAATCCTTCCCCTTTGGGTAGGGAGGAAAGGGCTTTCCTTCGTTAATGAAGAAAAGGAACCCGGTGTTTATGAAGTCACTTTTAACAGTCATTCCGGCTCGTCTCGGCAGGACGCTCGTCTCGGTAGGACGGAGTCCTAACGGAGAGTCCTGACGGACTTGCTTGTCCTGTCGAAACAAATTGAAGATGGGTTCGGAAACCAAGTTGATTCCTTATTCGCTTCGCTAAAAAGAATGACAACCGTCCAGTCATTCCGGCGAAGTTCCAAAAAACGAGTCCGGAATCTAAGGAGTCGGGTGTACTTCTATACACTTAAGGCGCGCGAATTTATTCAGCAAAAGAAGATGACCCTTTTAAAGTGGTAAGACCTTTCCGAATATTATTTCTGTCAAATCAAAATCACCGTAACACAGATTATTAATCTGTGTTATTTGGTAATGAAGCCGCAACATTAGTTAACGAATAAAAAAAAGCCGTGTATTTATGAGGTCACTTTCGATTGTCATTCCGGCGAAGTTCCAAAGGAACGAGTCCGGAATCTGATCATATTGATTCTGGACACTCCCGACTTTGTCGGGATCGCTCGCCAGTGTTCGCTAGACTTTGTCGAAGTCTGACGACCAGAATGACCCATTGCGTTAATTTAGTTATTAACCCAAAGTTTCAACTGTGTGGAAATGATGAAAAAAGAAAATCTAATTAGAAATAATTATCTTAGCTTTAAGAGATTCATATTTTCCATATATGTCCAAAATAAAATATTTTATGTCGTCCCTCCGGGACTTTAACAGCTATTATCATAATTAATATATAAATATTTCATCCCGATGGGATGAAGACATTCTTTATGTATCTATTTTAACAGACCCCCGATAGGGGCGAAATATTTATAGTGATTCAATGCCACGTATGTAAAAAGTCCCGTATGGGACGAAATTGGAAGGATCATTTTTCGGCTCATAAGAAAAATGAATAATCTTGTATAAATTCAAAAATTATTTTGGACAGGAATGATAATTTTTGGTATAATTCTCTAAATACTTTTAATAGACCAGTTCCGATTATTCTTTAGAGATTTCTGCCTCAAATTGAAATAATTTATCTTTATAAAAACCTGAAAAATGGGCTAAATACTAAATTTAAGCTGGCAGGCAATTTGAATTTTATAAATCTTTTAACTGATATATTACCCAAATGAAAATATACACATTGTTTATAATTCAGCTTTTTATAGCTTTTACTAGTATTTCCTCCCAGGATTTTTGGGAGAGGTCAAACGGATTGGACAGCACCACTATTTATTCAATGGCAATAAATTCTGATGGGCATATATTTGTTGGAAACGGCATCGATGGCGTCTATCGCTCTACGGATAACGGAGTAAGCTGGTCAAATATCGGTCCGAATTTAGGATCTTATAATTATAGTATTCAGGAAATTTATATAAATCAGAATGACAATATCATTATTGGTATTAGCGATGAATTTGCCGATGGAGGTATGTATCGTTCTACTGATAGCGGTAATAGCTGGACGGCTTTCGGCATTGCCGAACATCCGGTATTTTGCATGGCAGTTAATTCTAATGGTGATATTTTTGCAGGAACTGCTTCAGTTGGAATATACCGATCAACTGACAATGGAAATAGCTGGATGCAAATAAATGTGGGTTTAACTAGTTCCAACATTAATGCAATAACTATTAATTCCAACGAACATATTTTTACCGGGACTATAAGTGGCGGAATATTCAGATCAACAGATGATGGAGAAAATTGGGATCAAATTAATAATGGCTTAACTACAAATTATGTTCTTTCACTTGCAATAAATTCTAATGGGGATATATTTGCAGGAACCGAAGGTGATGGAATATACCGGTCTACAGATACCGGAAATAATTGGATTCAAATCAATGAAGGATTAACTGAAGGAGAAGGCTACCGTGTGCGTTCAATTGCTGTAAATTCAAATGGAGATATATTTGCGGGAACTTTCGATGGAGTATTTCGATCAACAGATAACGGTGAAAACTGGACGCAAGTCAATCTGGGTTTGACCAATCTTGGAGTTTATTCACTAGCTATAAATTTAAATGGTGATGTTTTCGCAGGAACTTACGATGGTGTTTTTAGAACTAATCCTTCGGCTAATATTAAAGTATTCCTGCAGGGTCCGTATTCTGCGACAACCGGCACGATGAGTACTACATTAAATACTAACGGATACATTCCATTCACGCAGCCTTACAGCGCAGCACCTTGGAATTATGCTGGAACAGAGACAGTTGCAGGTATCCCTGCAGATGTGGTTGATTGGGTTTTACTTGAAGTAAGAAGTGATGAAACCACACTGGAATCAAGAAGAGCTGCATTTCTGATGAGCGATGGTAGTGTAGTTGACCTGGATGGTGTAAGCAGCGTAAAATTCCCAGGTGTTGTGCCGGGAGATTATTATGTAGCAATACATCACAGAAACCACCTTGCAGTTATGACCTCAAATCCTGTTACTTTATCTTTCAGCCCTGATTTATATGATTTTAGTACCGCACAATCACAAGCTTATGGATCAAGTGCTATGAAGGATGTGGGAGTAGGAGTATTTGGTATGTATACTGGTGATGGAAATCAGGATGGATTTGTCACTAGTACGGACTTTAACGTTTTCAATCCAAAGTTCACAAGTGCTGCAAATGGCTATGAATATACTGACTGGAATTTAGATGGATTTGTGACCAGTACTGACTTTAACTTTTTTAATCCTAATTTTACAGCTGCTAAACAAACTTTCGTACCATAAGATTTTATATAATTTTTATTAAGGTGTGTTATGAATAAAACTTTCTCTTTTTTACTTAACTTTTTAGTGCTTTTATTTTGGTCATTCTCAAGTTTACAAGCTCAATCAATAGAACAGAGGCTAGTTATCGTTGAAAATGAACAAACATTAAATGGTAACTTCAGAATTCAAGTTCAAGTAAAGGGAACAAATTTACCTTCGGCTAACACTCTTGGTTCAGCAACAATCGATGTTCAGTTCGATAGTACTCATTTGGCTTTCACAAACTCTACACTTTGGGCTTTCGGGTCAGCACTTGGATACTCAAGGAGCGCAACACCTAACACACAAATTACCAAATTTATTAGAGTTGGTGTTTTAGGTACCACCGTAAATGGAGACGGAGGAGGAGATCCTCCAGGGTTTGATATAGGTACGACTTACACATCATGGGTTCAACTTAATTTTACTATTCTAAATCCTGCTGTCACTACTAGTCTTACAGTAAATAATACTACCAATGCAATTGGACTGTTTAACAATTACCAAAATGAACCTGTCGGGGCGGGTATTACTAATCAAACATTAACTCCTCCAGAAAACATAATTGATGCACCACTTCCCGTAGAACTAACATCCTTCACATCAAAATACTTGAATGATAAAGTCCAGTTAAACTGGGTAACTAAAACAGAAGTAAACAACTACGGTTTTAATGTTGAGAGAAGAATAAACGATGGAGAATGGCATAGCATCGGTTTTGTAGAAGGACACGGCAACTCAAATTCACCGAAAGAATATAACTACGCTGATAGAGACTTGTTTGCAGGCGGCAGCATTTTCCAGTACAGACTAAAACAGATTGATACCGACGGTCAGTTTGAATATTCAGATGTTGTGGAAGTAGAAGTAATGCCGACTCAGTTTGAGCTTTCACAGAACTATCCAAATCCGTTTAATCCGGGCACAACAATAAGGTTCTCATTGCCACAGGCATCGCAGATAAAAATCAATATTTATAACGTTATCGGTGAGCTTGTTGCAACACTGGCAGATGGAATGTATGAGTCGGGATATCATAAAATAGAATTCAATGCAAGTAGCTTACCAAGCGGAACATATATCTATAGAATTACATCGGATTCATTTGTTCAGACGAAGAAGATGATGCTGCTTAAGTAATTTGGTCTTGACATATTTAATAAAAGAGGCTGTCTCACAAGTAATGTTTTCTCGATAATTTTTCTGATTCCATCAGAAAAAAACCTGCTTGCAGCAGGCAAGCTCGAAAACCAAAGAAAATAAATGGTTCTCGAGTAATGAAATGTATCGAGAGAACCTTTTAAGACAGCCTCTTTGCTTTGATTATTTGTAAGTGTGGAAAAGTTAAGAGCTTGGTAAGAATATCGAGCCATAAAAAATTAGTTTGTGAAAGATTTTTTGAAATGAAGATACATATAATAACTCTGTTTTTAATTTTAGGTACTTGGTCAAATAGTTTTCCGCAGGACTTCTGGGAAGAGGCAGGTCTTGATACAACGACAATTTATTCACTTGCGATAAATTCAAGCGGGGATATTTTTGCTGGAACTAATATGGACGGCGTATTTCGATCTACAGATAACGGAGACACATGGATAAACTTGGGAATAATGAATTTTAATATTACTTCAATGGTTATTAGTTCAAGCGGAGATATTTATGTTGCTCATCTTGAACATGGCGGATTAAGACGCTCAACAGACAATGGAGACGACTGGACTACTCTGGATCTAGATCATTTTCATACATCAGTTGTAATAAATTCAAATGGAGATATATTTGTAGGCACCGGAGCGCTTGGTGTGTATCGCTCAACAGACAACGGAATGAATTGGGCTCAAATCAATCAAGGATTGACTAATCCGAGCATCAACTCGATTCTTATTAATCCAAGCGGACACATATTTGCTGGGACTATTTCTGGTGGTGTCTTTAGATCATTAGATAATGGGGAAAATTGGATCCAAATTAACCAAGGATTGAGCGATAACTATGTAACTTCTTTTGCAATAAATTCAAGTGGACATATATTTGCAGGAACTGCAAATAGTGGAGTATTCCGATCTACGAATAATGGAAATAATTGGGTGCAAATAAATCAGGGGCTAATAGCAGGAGAAGGTTACCGTATACGTTCATTTGCTAAAAATACAAACGGAGATATATTTACTGGAACTGCCTTCGGCGTATTCCGATCTATAGATAATGGAGAGAATTGGATTCAAATTAACCAGGGTTTAAGTAATATTCATGTCCACTCACTTGCAATAAATTCCAATGGTGATTTGTTTGCAGGTACGGAGGGAGGTATTTTTAAAAGCATGGAAAGCACACTACCAGTTGAATTATTTTCTTTTTCATCTAAATACTTAAGAGACGAAATTCGGTTAAACTGGGTTACAAAAACAGAAGTTAACAACTACGGTTTTAATGTTGAGAGAAGAATAAACGAGAGTGAATGGAATACTTTAGGATTTGTAGAAGGACACGGCAACTCAAACTCACCAAAGGAATACAGCTACTCAGATAAGGACTTGTTTGCCGGAGGCAGCAATTTTCAGTATAGGTTAAAACAGGTGGACACCGACGGTCAGTTTGAATATTCAGATGTGGTTGAAGTAGAAGTAGTACCGGCTCAATTTGAGCTTTCACAGAACTATCCGAATCCGTTTAATCCAACAACAACGATTAGGTTCTCATTACCACAAACATCGCAGATAAAAATTAATCTTTATAACGTCATTGGTGAGCTTGTAGCAACACTTGCAGATGGAATGTTTGAGTCGGGAAATCATAAAATAGAATTCAATGCAAGCTCCGCCTCAGGCGGTTTACCAAGCGGGACATATATCTATAGAATTACATCGGATTCATTTGTACAGACAAAGAAGATGCTGCTGTTGAAATAGTAATTAAGGCAGTTGACTCTATTTGGTTGTTTACAAATTATTATGACTTAATGTATCTGTCTTAACTGTACTGTCAGAATATAAGCATTTTAATATTTATTGGTAATAATTAAGGCTGACCTAAGTGTAACACAGATTATTCCTCTAAAGGAGTCCTCGGACGAGGGAATGGCTTTGCCAGTAATCTGTGCTGCGAAGGTTGAAAATTTTTATCATAATCTATGTCCCTTATTAAATCATTCTCTAACATTTTACTTTTTGGTCAGCCGCATATGAGTGAGGTTTATTGATTTAAAAAAATATTACCGGGATAATTTTGAGGATGTTTGCCTGAATTTTACTTACAGATATAATTGAAAATTATAAGTTCAATTTATGCAGTAGACTTTTCGTAGCTCAGGACTCCAGTCCTGAGAATATTTTATTTAATAATTAAGCTCAGGTTTGGAACCTGCTATGGCGAATTGAGCTATGAATTATTTCTAATTAATCACTCATGTTACGCAGTATTGAAAGATGACATCTTTTCTAAACAAAATAAATAATCTGTCTCTTTGATATAAATATTGTTTTATTTGATTTCTATTGAAAAATAAAGATGTCATCTTTTTACTGTTTGATTTTGCGTAAGGTGAGTTAAGCACTCAAGTTAACCGCTAGAGAAAAAAAACTGTTACGCCAAAGGCGCACAGGAAAAACAGTTAACATTAAGGTTTAGGTCTTTTACTGGAGGTTGTTTTATAAGTCCAAAAATCCGGTAGCCGCAACTTTTAAGTTGCGTACTTATTAAATTTTCGCAAGCTGAAGCTTGCGACTACCACAAAAATTTGAGTTATGAGACAACCTCTAGTGATGAAAGATCAATATTTATGACCGTTTCTCCGAAGAAATACTTCGGATAACGGATTACACCAACTGGCGGTAAACTAGAGTAAATCATTTAGTATAAGTCAAGCTTTCAAAATAAATTTAGTAGCAAAACAAAGCAGGTGAAATAATTGGACCTTATTCTCATATCGTTGTAGCGAAGTATCTTGAAGCTTTCATCAAACCTGAGAACGTAAATGAATATTACTGGGGTGCAGTAGCTCCGGATATTAGGTTCGTTGCTGAAAATTTGTCTAAACGGCAAACACATTTCTCAACAGAAAAAATCCTTCATTATATAAATAAATACCCACTTCTGAAAGATTTTTTGATGGGCTATTTAGTTCATTGTTTATCTGATCAATTGTTCTTGCCATCATTTTTCCATCATACATTTCCATTCAATATGCTGAAAGGTAGAGTCAGAAAGAGCAACTGTTCGTTAATCCTTGAGTTTCTCAATATAGAATTGGTAAAAAATTCAAATATTAATTTATCAAAAAAAAATAATTCTTTATTACGTGAATTGGGTATTGAGGATGAAGCTGTAACAAATTTCATTCAGCAGATAGGGGAGTATATCAAATCACCGACTATACAATCATCTCTCAGTCTTTATAAAAACCTGGGATCAGCAAAAGCTTCACAAACCGCGAAATATGAAAAATATATTTTACTATGGAGCAAAACAAGATTTCTTAAATATGTAACACCTGTTAGGTTTTCGTTAGTAAAAATAAACAGGGAAATTGCCGCGTCAGTCAAATCTTTGGTTTCGGATTTTTTAATAGTAAAGTAAACATTTAGCCCACGGATTCAGAGACTGTGTTAAAATTAAATTTTGTTTTATAAATATTTAGAAATTTGATTATTCGAATTTCATTTAATTAACATTTAATATGGAACTCCTACGAAGTTCCGGATTTGTTTGGTTTTCATTTTCTATAAACATATCACTCCTCTGGAGCGAAAACAGATTATGAAATAAACTCCGTAGGAATTTCACAAAGTGATGGCTTTGCCATAATATTTATAGAAACAAAGTATCCCAATATACCTGAATCCTGTAGAGGTTCAATATATAATTAAATAACTATTTAGTTATTCAATATTCACACAACCAATTCATACCGTGGCTAAAGATATTTAGTATTCCTGGTTGTTCTACTCGCACCTCATAATGCTGATTTTGTATTATATTGTATCCATAAAATCTTTTCTTCCTATTAAATTAAGATTATAAATTTTATATTAGTATACTATTGATAGAGTAGAAGTATTAATAAATTGAATACATCAAATTAAAAGAGGTAGGTTTGAAAATTATATCAGCCCTTATCATTTTATTATCATTTACTGGATTGGTTAATGCTCAGTGGCAGGCATTAAGCTCGCCTACGCAAAACGACCTTTGGTCGGTATGTTTTAGCGATACCAATAATGGCTGGGTGGTTGGTGAAAATGGAACAATTATCCATACTACGGATGGAGGTTTAACCTGGCAATTCCAGACAAGCGGAATCAGTAGCCCTTTATATTCAGTTTTTTTTATTGATAATAATACTGGCTGGGTAGTTGGAGATTTTGGAGTAATACTTCATACTTCAAATGGAGGAATGAATTGGAATAGTCAATCAGGAGTAACAAATTTTCAGCTTTGGGATGTGCACTTTGTAAATTCAAATATCGGCTGGGCAGTTGGTGGCAGAATTATACACACAACTAATGGAGGTGTGAATTGGACCGAACAATTTATACCATTTCAGGTATTGTTTGACATTACTTTTATAGATGGACTTAATGGTTGGGCAGTTGGTGGAACTAATAGCAGTCTTTTTCGATACATAATTCATACTACTAATGGCGGGGTTAATTGGCAAACACAGGCCCAATACGTTGATAAATGTCCTTATAAAGTTTCTTTTATGAATGAACTTGATGGCTGGATTTCTGGTCAGCAGGGATTGATCCTCCACACCACAAATGGTGGAAACACCTGGCTTAACCAGAATAGTAATTATAATTTTGAGCTTGAATCAATATTTTTTGTAGATAATTATAACGGCTGGACTGCGGGTAGTTATGGAACCGTATTACGAACGACTGATGCTGGTATCACCTGGAATAATGAAACTAGTAATATTCTTACAACTCTTTATGATATTTTTTTTACTGATCCATACCATGGCTGGGCAGTTGGTGTTAATGGTGGGATGATCAGGTACTCTGCCTCCGGTTCTTCAATATCAATCTCAATCAAAGACGGTTGGAATATGCTTTCTGTTCCGCTATTAGCAACTGATATGACTGGTTCAACTCTTTTCCCCACAGCAATATCGCCTTTTTTTTTATACAATAATGTTTATAACCAGGTAGATACACTGGTAAATGGAAAAGCTTACTGGGCTAAATTTAATGGTGATCAAAATGCATTAGTAACAGGAATTTTTGTAAATAATAATGAAATTTCTGTTAACGAAGGCTGGAACTTGGTTGGTCCTTTTCATTATAATTTGGGTGTGAACAATATTTCTAGTACACCACCTAACATTATAACATCCAGTTTCTTTGAATATAATAACGTTTACCAGATAGCAGACACTCTTAAAATAGGGAAAGGTTATTGGGTTAAAGTAAACCAGAACGGAACGCTTCATTTAAATGAATTAAATTATATAAATTCAGCACGGTAATATCAGATCAGGCACTTGTAGATATATATTTATTTCACCATAACCGATGGCGCAGGAGGTACACAGCTTTTAATAGCAGGTATAGATTTAAGTGCATCGGATGGACTCGACCCCTGGCTTGGAGAATATGAAATACCACCTCTGCCGCCTTCGGTGTTTTCGATGCAAGATTTAATCTACCTGATTTGACTACTTCAACGATTATTGATTACAGGGAGGGGACATTATCGGGAGGATTTGAAAGAATACATCAATTGCAGTTTCAGGTTGGTTCAGGTGAAATCATAACAATTAATTATGATTTCGGTTTATATGATTCCACCCTGATTATGGGAAGGCTTCAGGATATAGTGGCTGGAACATTCATAGATACTATAATTTTTGGTGCTGGCAGTTATTTGGTTCAGGATCCTGCAGCATTTAATAAATTAAAGTTAACATTGATCTATAAAGAGCAGGTTCCCAGCAGTATAGAATTAGATATTCCGGAATCGTTTCAACTTTATCAGAATTACTAAAATCCGTTCAATCCCTCCACCAGAATCCAGTATCAAGTATCCAGTTTCTCCTATGTATCTTTGGTGGTGTACGATATCCTCGATAACGAAGTATCAACATTAGTCAATGAAGATAGAGAAGCAGGTAATTATGAAGTTGAATTCAGCGCGGACAGTTATTCCGGCTTGCTTGTCCCGTCGAAACGAAGTGTAGACGGAACCGGAATCTACGCTGATTCCTTATTCGCTTCGCTCAAAGGAATGACAACCATATAGTCATTCCGGCGAAGTTCCAAAAGAACGAGTCCGGAATCTGCCTGCCTGTCGGTAGGCAAGGTCTGGCATCGGGAATTTATATCTATCAGTTGCGAACAGCAGATTATGTTGAAACAAAGAAGATGGTTCTTCTGCAGTAGTTGTGTACATAGTGAGGTAAACATAGTATTTGGGAGTACTGCTTTATTACATTACTACCTGGTGAGCACTCATCGTTATGAGACGGATAGTTTCCATCACAAAGAAATACGATTTTTATAATAATCATAAACACACCAGGCCAGTAAAGCTTGGCAGGCGCATAATAAAAGAGAAAAGAATGATTAATGATAATTATTAGTCAAGCATTGTCACTAGAAAAAACTTGTTATAAAAACGAGGTCCGAAGGAACAACATGTTTGTAAAATCAATTCTGTAATTCATTCCACCTTTTTAATATTTTAAGGCTAAATTTTATAATCAGAACTGTTACCAAAGAACCTATAAAATTTGCTATTACATCATAGATGTTTGCACTACGACCCGGAATAAATATCTGATTGAATTCATTTAATACTCCGAATAATGAAGCAAAAAGTATGGTAAAGGCTGCAGTGTATTTTTTTAATAGTAATATTTTATTTTGAAAGAATAGCGTAAAATAGAGTATAAAACTAAACAGGCCGTAGGCAGCAAAGTGATAAAACTTATCAGGTGAATTTGATTTTACTGCACCATCTCCTGGTAATATGGTGAGTATAAATAAAATAATTCCATAAAGGATTAGAGGTACATAAACCAGATATACACGATATTTTTCTAATAATTTTAGCAAGCTTTCTTGTAGTTTCCTGGAACATTATTACTATTTTGCTAATATCAGAAGCCAGGTAATTTAAGCCTAAAATATTTTCCTGTTGAGTGTTTAAAGAATTCGATGTAAAAAAAATAAAAAAATGATGCTTAGGTTAACAGAAAATTATACTGATTTCACATCCGGATACTACATAGTTCTTTTCTCTAATTCTATCGGTCGAAACTAAAATATTTTTTATACACAGTATCCGGAACAATTCCAACCTTGTTACCCCAGGAAATTGGTTTTTTCAACGCTCTGACAAGTGAATAGTATGACTTGTAATCCTTGAATGATTTAGGCTTATCATTCATAATTTTATCAAAATCTTCGTATGAAAGATCGAGTTTCTTCAAGCAGTAATCCAATGAATCCATTCCGCCGGAGTAAGGATCTTTCTTTATTACTTCAAGCGCTTCCTCTCTTGTAAGCTGACCGTTCCTCACCTTTGCAGAGTAATGCAATTTACGTTTATCAATATTGAATTTTCTTGTCAGAATATAAGCCTGGAAAAACGCAGTGTATTTTGACTCGTGATGCTTATCTCCGTAATTCTTCCAGCCCAGTTCATTATCTATTATTCTGAAAACCTCTTTTTCATTGTAAGGTATGTAATAAAGAATTCTTAGCTGTTGAATTTTCTTTATGAGAGAATAATATGCATACCTGATCATCGACATATTCGGGAAACTTTTTAACTTAAGTTTGCCAAATCTCCTCTGAACATCCTGAATATATTTTCCATCCATATATGTCCAGGTGATTGGAGTAGTTCCCTCAGTTCGGAATGAATGTCCATGAACAATATATTTCACATTATACCGTGCTGCTTCATCAAATAGTACAGAAAAAATAACCCAGTCAGTTGGAACTTCTGCATCAGGCACAGAAGCGAAAAGGAATGAGCGCTGCAAGTCTTTAAATTCTTCCCAATCAGCTACATGTGTATGAAGATCAACTCCGAGTATCTTCGTAGCGTTTTTTATGTTTTGAACGGCAATTTCCGAATTCCATCCATTATCGAAATGAACAGCCAAAGGTCTCAAGCCAAGTTTAACTGCATTATATAAGGTATAAGTGCTGTCTCTGCCTCCGCTAACTCCAAGTATACAATCGTATTTTTTACCTCTGCCATCCTGTTTTATTTTTTCAACTAAAGACTGAAGTCTTTGAGGGGCTTCATTATTTAACGGAAACTTTTTTTCCAATTCATCATGAATTTTACAAAAAGTACATTCGCCCTTTTCATCAAAGGTGATTCCTTTAACGGTATCATCCATAACGCAGCGGGAACAGACTTTATTTGCTTTGTATTGATAGGGAAGTATTTGCATATCTATTTAAAGTTAAATTGGTAATTCGAGTTATTCTTCATCATATCAAAACTTTGAGAATAGTTTTCTGCAAACCAAACCATAAATGCAGTAAGATTTATGCTTTGACTGATACATTTCTGAGCATTGATTGCAGAGTTTTCTTTTAAGTTATCAGTATTTAAGAGACTATTAATTTTTTCAATTGCATGGGTTTCATCATCAAAGTAAAAAAGATTCCCGAATTTGCTTATATATTCAAACACACCAAAGTATTTTGCGCTTGAATTTACCATCACTGAAGGAGTTCCGAGTATAGCAGCCTCTGTTGCCATTGAACCGCTTTCACTCACGAATAAATGTGCGTATTGAAGAATAGTATGTATCTGATGAGGATCTCCTTTATACAAATATTTCTTAAATTCATCCGGCAGATTTCCTTCTGAGGAAATAATTACTTCGCCTTTTTGTGATAGATAATTAATCAACTCTCTTTTCCCTTTATCAGAAAAGCCTGATTGTCCAAGATCATGTGAAGCGCTCCAGTTTACAAACCTTAACAAAAAGTAAGTTTTATTTTTTAGCTGAAGTTCATCTAGATACTGAATATCCGGTTTAAAATATCCCGGATGCAGATATGCCATATCCATAGTGCCGGAAAATCTTACGTGCTTATCTCCAAAACTTTTTTTAAATGAATCCGGAGTAATAATACATTTTGTGAATGGGACGTACATTATATGCTCAAATTTTGCGTGTTCAGTGTCATCGAAAGCAATATGCGGCACTCCCATTAATTTTGATGCATGAGCGGCATAGGACGACCCGAAGCTGAGCAGCAGATCAGGTTTAAACTTAAGTCCGTTTTTGAATAAAGCATAATCACCTCTGAGTAGATAAAAGATTTTTCCAATTGTGCTTTTTGATCCTTTCCCTCTGCTAACATATTCGATGCCGTATTTTTGTAATAAATAATGCGTGAATTCCTTTTCACGTGCAGTAATCAGAAAATTATGTCCCCTTTTTTCCATTAATTTTATGAAGTTGCGGAAATAATGGACATGAGCCGGATGCCCGATATCAATTAGAATTTTCATTCTTCCTGGTCTGTCTTTCGAAGATTATGGTAGGGGGAGTAGGGAAAAATTTTCTGAGAAAGGTTGTAGATAGCTTTAAATACTTCTCAAAGAGCGGCATGTAAGATGGATAATCCCAATAGTGTTTATTCTCCGCACTCCAGATGCGATCAAATTCTTCTCTGGAGAAATCAAGTTTTTTGGTTATATATTCTTTGTCTCTTTCCATCAAGTCTTCATCATAAGGAGGATGCTTCATCATTTCTAAAGCATGTTCTCTGCTGATTTGACCGGTCAGCACCTGTGCTGATAAGGTAATTATCCTTTTATCTATGCCGAACTTTTTTGGCATCCAGTAACCAATTGCAAATCTTGTAAAAATATTTTCGTGATGATGTCCGCCGTAATATTCCCAGCCATATTCATTTGTTAAAAAATCCTGCGCAGGTTTCTTTTCATATTCGATATGATTAAAAGGACGATAATCTTTAATTTTTTTTACCATGCTTGAATTAATCATATCAAACAGCGACTGATATGGATAAGTTTTTAGTCGAACTCCTTCGAACTTTATTAAGAGATACAACATTTGTTTTGAATCTGTATAAGTCCATTCACTTGGCTGTTTGCCCTCAGAGCGGAAATCACTGCCGTTTACAACGTATTTTATTCCTTCTCGGTCTGCTATCTTAAATAACACAGCTTTTATAGAATTATCGGTTGGACCATCAATCCAGGGCAATCCTGCTTTCATATAAGCACGTAAAACTGCTTTCACTTCTTCATAATCAATCACATATGTTTCAAGATCTATATCCAATGCCTTGGTTACCTTTTTAATGTTTTGAACTGCTATTTCAGAACTCCAGCCGTTATCAAGGTTTACTGCCAGGGGTCGCAAACCGTAAGTCTTCTTTGCAATATGCAATAAATATGAACTGTCTGTTCCGCCGCTTACTCCTATAATACAGTCATACTTCTTTCCCTTCCCTTTTTCCCGCATACGGTCTACAATATTTTCCCAATAAGTATTTCCTTCCATTCCCTCGGGATGATATTTAACAAGCTTATCAAACATTTCTGCGTAATTAGAAACACCATTTTCATCGAATGTAATTCCCGGAACAGTTGTATCCCAGATACCCCGCGTACAGATCCTGTATTCATTTTTGGATTTATTCATTTATTAAATAATTGTTTGAGTTCGCTTTTTGATGGATAATTAATTAATACTGCCCTTCTTGGTCCGTGGAAAACAAACATACTTCCCGCGGCAAGTGCATGAGCATTTCCTTCGAAATAAGCTTCTTCTAAATGTTCTAAATTTCCGGCTCCTCCACACGCTACAACAGGAACAGAGACAGAATCAGATATGCTTTTTATCAGCTCAATATCATAACCTGTCATCATACCGTCAAGATCAATTGAATTAATTATAAGTTCACCTGCTCCCATCTCCTCTGCTTTTTTTGCAAATTCGATGGGATCAATTTTAGTATTTTCATTTCCATCTTTTATCCAGCATCCATACTTACCAAATAAACTTTTCTTTGCATCTATAGAAACCACAATACTCTGACTTCCAAAAATTTTAGCTGCCTCTTCAACTAAACCGGGTTTAAGTA
>JACZKK010000024.1 GCA_014860115.1 Ignavibacteriaceae bacterium | reverse complement strand
CAGTTGGGGAAAACATCATAATTGAATTATCCCGTGGTGAGCATACAATTGAACTTTGGAGCGGTTCAAAGAGCTTAAAAATTAGTACTCGGGTATTATTCACGCTGACCAAAGAAAAGAAAATTGATTGGGTTTCATTATCGCCGATGTACCCGCACGAACCGGTTAGTCTTGTTACAAATGAGGATGTTGCTTCATACTATCGGTATTCTGCGGCTAAACCTTTGAAAGTGAGAATTACCGGACCTACACTGCTGAGAGTTCTTAATCGTGTTGAATTCGATTACAAGATGAAAGGGAAATTGAATTATCGTGTAGAAGTTAAACAAGATAAAAAAGTTAAGAACACTTATATGCTATGTACTGATCGCTCCGATGTAACAAGATATAAAAAAGATGGAAAAAGAACTCCGGGTAAAGCAAAAGAAATCGTAATAAGTGTTCCATCAGGTACACATACATACGAAATAATTACTCTTGACAAATGTTCTGTCCTTGGCAGGATTCTATTCCCCCAAAAAGATATTAAGCTGGAAGCATATTAATTGTCAGTAAAAGTTAACGCAAATAACATGATCAAATACGGCATAATTCTATTTTGCTGTCTAAATTTTCTTTCGAGTCTGGATAATGAATTATATGGACAGAAGAAGAAAAAGATAGAGAAAAAAATAAATAAGTGGGCACTCAGTCTTTCCATAAAACCTTTCTATGATAGTAATATCTTAAAGTATTCAGATAAGTATATAGATAGATTTAAAAACGGAGAAGATCCGGGAAGGTTTCACATTAATCGACTTGACGATCTAACAGTAGGTTATTCTGCAGGACTAACTTTTACCGATGAATTTTTCGGAAAGATGAAAACAATTTTCGGTGCTGGTTATGACACCGATGCTTACACATATAACTCGGTAAAATCCTGGGGAACATTTAATATGTTCTACCGTCAGCAAATAGCCGCATCGACTTCTGCACAGTTTTCATATTCTTACATCCCTGAATTTTATGTCCGTCATTTTCGCGATGATGACTGGGTGAAATATTATGGATATACAGAGATAACATTTCAGCCTTATACTTTTTCAAAAGATGATTTTGCTTTCTGGGTTCAGCAAGTTCTACCGTGGAAAACTACCAGAGCAAGGGTTTACTTCACATATTCAAAATATTTTTTAAATGCTGCCTATACTGAATACGACAGCAATGATTTTATGTACGGATTCAGAATTTATCAGAAACTGCTGAACAACCTTGACGCTACACTCGGGTATTTCTATTCAACCTCGGATGCGAAAGGATACGATGAACCTACCGAAACTAAGGAAGCATCAGACGATTCCGATGCAACAAATTATGATCACACGTACTTTGCTGGTCTTGATCTAGTTTTGCCAAAAGTTTTTTCTATGAAAAATGATATTAGTCTTGACTTCCAATATCAAAGAACATTTTTTACAACAGATAATTATGTTGAGCTGGATCCGCTGCACGTGGGACGATATGACTATAATTACCGTGTTATTGTTAATTATAATTTAGCTCTGATCAATAACCTCTCAGCAACAATTTTTTATAATTGGTATCTCAGAGAGGCAAGCTCTCCATCAGATTACAATAAAGAATATATATCAGATGAAAAAGATTACACTCAATACCGGATTGGTGCAAACTTTAACTATTTAATTAAATTTTAAAAATAAATCACACATTTATAAGAGAAATAATATGCAAAAGATTTTATATACAGTCCTATTTATAGGATTAACGTTTTTAGCAAGCTGCGGTACACCAAATGAACCCGAATCAATTGTTGGCGGGGATGGCGGCTATAAAATTGTTAGTAAGTTTACCACATCAGGGAATGCAGAAGATGTTTTGATAAAAGATACTGTTGCTTATGTAACACAAGGTGAGGGTGGGTTGATGATTATTAATATTGCGAATAAAATTAATCCCGGAAAACTCTCAAATTTTAATTATTTTCTAAGAGGTTATAGCAATAAGATAGTATTAAAAGATACTCTGGTTTTCATTTCAGCCGGGGCATGGGGTCTCTCAGTAGTTGATATAAGCGATCCACTAAATCCAGCGGGTATAGAAACTAATCAGCCAGTTAAACCAGCTAAAGGAATGGATGTAACGAATAACTTTTTGATTTCTGCAGTTGGCGAAGAGGGATTTCAGGTTTCCAAAATAGTTGATGTTAATCATATTGACCCAAGAGGAAAAACCAGTTCAGTAGGTTTTGCTCAAGGTGTAAGTGTCTCACATGATAGCATTCACTTACTTGTTGCATGTGGTGAGATGGGATTTGCAATACATGATATTTCTTATTTAGAGGAAGGTTATGGAAATTATGCACTTATAAATTGGACAGATACACCCGGCTATGCTGAAGATGTTGTTTCTCATCCATCCTTGCCTTATGCATTTATGGCTTGCGGTACTGGCGGCTTTTTTATTGTTGACTATTCTGATTCTGCTAATGTGAAAGTTATCGGTGGCTATTCAACAGGAGGTTATGCAAAGGAAGTTGTATATAAAGAAAACAAAGTTTATGTAACAACCGGATTGAGAGGTTTGCAGATTTTTGATGTATCAAACATTACTTCGCCAGTTCGTATTGGTACTGTCCAGACGAAACTTGCCAAAGGTCTGGCGATTGATGATAAGTACGTTTATGTTGCGGACGAACACGAAGGCTTGGTAATTATCTCAATTCCGTAACTATAAAATTTCTTGTTTTTCCGAAAAAACCAGCTCGAACTTTTGTTCAGCTATTATTTTCTTACGAAAACTTACCTTCAAAGTATAATTCCCCGGCTGCCGCTTTTCCGGACTAATTGAAATAGAATTGGTTAATGTGAAAAACGGATTGCTGGTTGTATAAACAACACGCTTTTTATAAAATGATTTGCCGTCCGGTCCAATCCATTTAAAATAAAACTTCATCTGCTCATTGGTTTTAATATCCTGCTTCTCAATACTTACAACGGCTTTTACTCTTGCTTCATCCTTGATAGTGAATATTGTAGCCGCTCCAATTGGATTGCCTGTTTTTTTGCTCAGCTTTTTACACAAAACTAAATTTGCTTTAACTTGTTCGGTACTAGAATTAGACTTGGTTACTTTCTTCTTTGTGATTTTCTTTTGCAGTTGTTTTTCAGATTTAGGTCTCTCTTTTGAAGGAAATAGTTTTGAGTAAGTAGACGAATCGACGAGCCGAAAATGTTTTTCGGCTATTAATTCACGGAACAGATAAACACGCACAAGATAATTACCCGTCTCTCTTTTCTCCGGTGATATAGAAATTGAACTTATTATTCTTGAAGTAGAATCCGATGTGGAGATATCAATCCGTTTTTTATAAAATGATTTACCGAAAGCATCTACCCAATCAATATGAAACATCAAGTCTCGTTCTTTCTCTGTTACCTGCAAGTCTACACTTGCATACAGTTTAGACTGATCTTTTAATTCGAAAACCAAATTGGGTTTGATCGGCTTACCTGTTTTCTTGCTGATTTTATTACTGAGCGTAATCTTTGGTTGAATTCCTATTTCTGAAATTGATGAATAAACTATAGTTGAGTCATTCAAAATTACTTGCTTGTCTTTTCGACAAGAGCATCCTGATATACATAAGAACAGAACTGCGGCGATGCAAATAGTAAATAGCTTTTCGTCTGGATATTTTGTGAATATTTTTTTATTCATCAGATCATTTTGATTATATAGTTTTTACTTTTTTGCTTTACACCACCAAACCATTTTGCTAAAGGCAGCATCACGATCAGCATTATTGCAAATCCTATTAACGTTTCCACAACCTCGCCTTCACGATAAAACAATCCAATTCTTTTAGAAACTATTCCCAGAATTGCTATGTGGACACAGTAGAAAAATAGCGGTACTTTACCAACTACTGAAAGTATGTTCAATAATTTTGGAAAAATCATATTTATGAAAATAATTGTACCAACACCTAAAACAACCCATCCAAAAAACCAGAGATTATGGTAAAGACTAGGTGGATATTTTTGGTCAAGGAAAAATGAATATGAGCCAAAATCCGAGAAAGGAAATATATTCCCAAAGCCGCGCTCAATTCGAATAAATGTAGCAATTAAAATTGAAATTACTCCGATAACAAGACTATAAATTATTTTCTGCTTATCTGTTTTCCATCCCTTTAGCCAGCCGGTTGCCATCACTGAACCTAAAATTGCCAGAGCGAACCATGGAAGAATCGGGTATTTGTTGAAATCACCAGCATCAATAAATGTCTGCATAATAATTTGCTGCCAGTATACTTCCGGATTGTATTGAATAGTTAGCAGGAATGGATAGAGGAATAATATAGCCAGCGCGATACCGAAACGAATTTGCCATCTTAAAGAAACAATCATCGTAAGAAGAATCATAGAGAAACCAATTGTAGAAATTATTCCAAGGTGAGCGGGTTTAAATTCACTGAAACCACCCCACGAAGAATTTACCCAGGTCATTTGAACAAGAACAAGAAATAAACCACGCTGGATCAAGTGCCATCTTGCATTCCAATCAGAAGTTCCTTTCAGGATTCTTTTCTGATAAGCCCACCAAACCATTGCACCATTCATCATCAGGAAACCTGGTGCGCAAATGTATCCAATGTATCTCAGAATAAATTGTTCCCAGTTTGGAATTAATGGATCTGCAGGATCGAGATATAACCAGATTGAGTTAAAGTAGTAAGAGCTGTGACCAAGAAGCATTAGTATGCCGACGAAACCGCGGAACTGATCTATAAAATCGAAACGCTGCTTGGCTGTATTGGATTTATCAGTAGAATTAATTTTTAGTTTCCCCGGATGATGAATTATTTCAGAAAGTTTTTTAACTAGTTCAAAATAAATAAAAACTTGCCCATCAACTTAGGAAATAGTAGACATAAAAACCCACAGGATAAAAAAAGAGGGCATTAAGCCCTCAGATTAGATTATGTTTTTAATAGTATTATGAATAAGAACCCATTGCGCCAAACATACTCCCTATCATAGAAATGATAACCGTAGCGAAAATAATACCCAGCACTATTGCGATTGCAAAAAGAATTAATGTTGCCTGTGCCCACGTTTTTTTACTTGGATGATTTCCATCACTAAAAGCCCAGACAAACAACATTATTATCCCTACTATTGGAATATAAGTGATGATGAAAGTGATGATCCATTCTCCGATGGTCATTGGTTGGTAGTTTTGATTTTCCATGCACGCTCCTATTAAGTGGATGAAATAAATTGATCAATTAAGAACAACAGTCGGATAAAATTACGCTTTAAATATACCAAATATTACTAAATCATTCAGTCCTGCTTAGGGCAGTCTTCAATTTCTTCAAACAAATTCTAGTATCAATATTAACAAATCAAATCACAGATTCAATTACATTCTTAAAAGTGGGAAATCAATTTTATATAAAAGGTTTCATTTCCACTTTTGAAAAAAAGTCAACTAATAAACGGTTAAATAACGGCATTTGGCTGGTATAATAGTTGGATAACGGGGTTATCAAATTTCCTCGCTTTTTAATAATTATAACGGAAAAGAAATGAATCGGAATAAAGTAACTATTGATGGAAACGAAGCCGCTGCTTATACGGCATTTCACACTAACGAAGTAATCGCAATTTATCCAATCACACCATCGTCAAATATGGGCGAGCATTGCGATGATTGGTCAGCAGTTGGTAAGAAAAATATATGGGGAATAAT
>JACZKK010000195.1 GCA_014860115.1 Ignavibacteriaceae bacterium | reverse complement strand
AGCAAGCGATTCGCTACCTATTGTTACATTGCCAACAATCCAGATAACCACTCCAGCCGGTATTGCAAAAACAATTGCACGCCAAAGAACAAAAATTGTTCTGTCAATCAGAGATGTGTAAAGTGTTCGTAAAATTCTCGGTGGTCTGTAAGGTGGTAATTCAAGACTAAAAGCTGATGCTTCTCCTTTCAAAACAGATTTTGATAATCCCCACGAAACCAAGAGACTAAAAACTATTCCAAGTACAGCAATAAAAACAACTGCAGCAGCCGATACTATTCCGGCAAGATAAGCAGGAGCTGCTGCACCGATAAAAATAGTTGCAATAAGAATTTGTGTCGGCCATCTTCCATTACACAAAGAAAAATTATTTGTGATGATTGCAATCAGTCTTTCTCTTGGACTGTCAATTACTCTCGTTGCAACCACACCTGCTGCATTGCATCCAAATCCCATTGCCATTGTTAATGCCTGCTTGCCGTGTGCACCAACTCTTCTGTAAAGATTATCCATATTAAATGAGACGCGCGGCAAATAACCAAAATCTTCCAGTAATGTAAACAACGGGAAGAATATCATCATAGGTGGAAGCATTACACTTACAACCCAGGCCATTGCAAGATATGCACCATCTATCAAAACACCATCTAACCAGAACGGCATACCAATGAACGAAGATAAACTTTTTAATGCCGGATGAATTGTATCTAAAAGGAAAGAGGCAATCAATCCGGATGGTACATTTGCACCTTCGATAGTTAACCAGAATACCACACCAAGAATGAGAAACATAATCGGAATACCTGTGTAACGGCTTGTTAAAATTTTATCAACGGTCTTTTCCCAACTTACTGTTTCTTTTTCAGCAGGGAGAGTTACGGCACGTTTTGAAATATCAGAAGCATTTAAATAAATTGATTCCATTAAAGTATCGTGGAAATGCTCACCAATTTCCCAGCGAAGGTTATTCGCTGTTGAAAGAATTGCTTCGCTATTTTGTTTTTCTTTATTCATCGCTTTTCATTTCATTATCGTGTCTTAGTGATTTTATCTTTTGCCACGAAGACACAAAGACACCAAGATTTATAAAACTAATCTTTTAATTCCATCTTTAATTAGTGGAACGTTAAAGTTGATTAAATAACCAAGCCTTCTTTTAGTTAATTTTAGATGACTAAGAACTTGTGCCATCCAAACAGGATTGACTTGCTCAATTGCTTTTGTTTCTACAATTACTAAATCTTCAACTAACAAATCCAATCTTAATCCTTCATCGAATTTAATCCCATCATACACAATTGGAATTTCAACTTGTCTCTTAACTTCCAATCCTGCTTTCTGAAGTTCATGTGTCAAAGCTATTTCATAAATCTTTTCAAGTAAGCCAGGACCTAATTCTTTATGAACTTTAAAGGCAGCATTTACAATTATTTTTCCGATTCTCTCTTCTTTTTCTGATAATGGATTCATTTCTTCGTGTCTTGGTGTCTTTGTGGCTAATAAATTTTAAATTAAGCCGTTGATAATTCAACTAGCTCTTGCTTTTTAATATTGCCTAAATCACCATTTCTAATTGAATCAATTATACTTTGATCACCTTCGAGCAATCTTAGTGCAACCCATTTTGCATTCGGGAGATTCGAGAATTCTTCAAGCAGCATTTTACTTAGCTTCTCAACAGCAAAATTTAATTCTCTTGATTTACTTTTCAATCTATATGGTTTGCAGATATACTTTCCCGTTGCAACCTCATATATTGCATTGAGCAATTCATTCATTCCTTTGTTATAACGGGCAACAGCAGGAATAACAGGAACACCTAAATCTTTTGAAAGCATTCTTTCATCAATTTTAATCTGATGTCTTTCTGCTTCATCCATAAGGTTCAAACAGAGAATCACTCTCTCTGTAATTTCTAAAATCTGTAAAACAAGATTCAGATTTCTCTCAAGACGAGTTGCATCAACAACTACAACAGTAACATCAGGCTGACCGAAAAGAATAAAATCTCTTGCGACTTCTTCATCAGTGCTGGTTGAGAGAAGTGAATAAGTCCCCGGAAGATCAACAAGTTTGTATTTGCTGCCGTTAAATTCAAATCCACCTTCAGCACGGGTAACAGTTTTACCAGGCCAGTTGCCAGTGTGTTGTTTCAATCCGGTTAGATTATTGAATACAGTACTTTTCCCGGTATTCGGATTTCCTGCAAGAGCAACCACAAAATCAAAAGTGCTCATATCAATGCCGAGTCTTTTTAGATTTCCCGCATTATGAACCGGGCAAGTTTCACAAGCATTTGTATTCAGATTCATAATTAATTCATTCCTTCATTTTCTGAGACCAGATAGATACGATCAGCAAGTTTTTTCCGAAGAGCAATTGAAGCTCCCTTAATTCTGTAAGCAGTCGGATCGCCAAAAGCACTTTTCAACTCAGCAATAATTTCTGTCCCCGGAACAACTCCCAGATCCATCAACCTTCTTCGCTGCTGTCCTCTCAACGCTTTAGAAATTCCAAGGACCTTTCCTTTTTCACCGGTTTTTAAGGAAGACAGACTCTTGAATTTGCCTTCAACAGTTTTTTCAAATTTGATCGAGGATACTGTAATATTTTTCGCAAATAATGGAGCTAATAAACACTCTTCTCCGTTCGCTGTAAATCTCACTCTTTCCTTAGTAGATTCCAGCATCCTCACCTGCATGCCAGGATATAATCCTTCGGCAACAAGCTGTTGATATATGGCATCCGGTTCATCTTCGATATGAATGATGCTTGCAAACTCTCCAAATTGTAAATCAGTAAGTGGTTTCCCTTTCTTATCCGGAAGTATGCCATCACTGGAAGGAATGGGATCACCGTGAGGATCAAAAACAGGATTACCAATTTGTGCAGCGAGTGCATCGGCATCCAAAGGCGTTAACTTGTGTTCGAATTCTTCAGCAGAATGATGCCATTGCAATTCATCCACACCAGTTTCATCTGCAAGATATTTTTCCCATAATCTGTGAAATCTTATTATCCTTAGTGCATATGATCTTCCTTCACTCGATAGCTGAAGCGTTTCCAGATGTGAAGTTAACAATCCCATTTCCTCAAGCTTCGTTATTAATCCTGCTGCTTCATCCTCGGAGATTGAAAGTTTTCCGGCAACGCTGTTCAAAGTGCAGCTTACTCCACTATATTCACAGTCATATAAATGCTTCAGAGCATCCTCAGTCAAAACTCTTTTGGATATTGTTTTGCTTCGCTTCATCCGGGCAACTAATCCTTTTTGCGGGAAGAATGAGACCACGGCAAGCAGAATTACTCCAGAGCCTATTAGTAATGTTATTAATGGATCTGTCATAGTTATCTTTTATTTAACCTCTGTTACAAAAATGTTTGCAGCTACTTTGCTGCTAATACTCGTTTCTTTTTTATCAATCTTGACTAATAATGAATGATCAAATTCCATAGCATCCACAACAGTTATTTCTTTATTTAACTCAATTCCAATTTTGGAAATATATTTCAGGAAACTGCTGTCAAAGTCATGAACACGATTCACTTTAACTTTCCTTCCGGGATCTATTGTACTAAGCGGCACTCCTGAACTACCTTTTGGCAGTTTACCATTTTTATCTGGAATCGGATCCCCGTGTGGATCATATTCCGGGAAGTCAAGCATTTCTTCCAACTTATTAATTAATTCATCGGATGATCCATGCTCAAGATTATGTGCTTCATTGTGGACTTTGTCCCATGGCAAACCAACAATCTGGTGCAAAAACAACTCCCAGATCCTGTGTCGTCTGACCATATTTCTCGCATATTCCTCACCACTTTTTGTAAGCTTGGTTCCTTTGTAGCGTTTGTATTCTACAAATCCTTCATTGGAAAGTTTACGAAGCATATCTGTAACTGCTGCTGCAGATATGTTGAGATTCTCAGCAATCTGGTTAGCCCTTATTTCTCCATTACTGTCTGCTGATTTATAAATTACACTTAAGTAATCTTCTTTTGATATGCTTTTCATAATAATCTTTCTGGCTCAAATTTAAGCACACTTAAAAATAAAGTCAAGGGAGATTAATTATTTTTTAAAATTTGTTCTAAAATTCTTCAAAAAACAAGAATTTTGAAAAATAGATCTCTCTTTTCATTTAGTTGAGATTATAGTAATAGCGGAGGTGAGGTCAACAATTAAGAAATGCAGGACAGGAAATCAGCTTTCAATTCCCCTTCTCGAAGTAATTCCTTTCTGATAGTAGTGTTTTACTTCTTTCATTTCTGTAACAAGATCAGCTAATTCAATTAGCTCTTCTGGACAATATCTTCCGGTTAAAATCAATTCAACACTTTCTGGTTTCATTTTAATGAACTCAAATAGTTCTTCTGCTCGAATGAGTTTAAAGTAAATTGCAACAATTGCTTCATCAAGAATTATGATATCATATTCGCCGCCTGACATTTTTTCTCTGGCTGTTTGCAATCCGTTTCGTGCTTTGGCTAATTCCTCTTTACCGGGAAGCTCTTTTTTATAAACGAACTCATCACCTCCGAATTGCTCAATCAATATCCATTCGGAAAGATGTTTAAGACTGACTAATTCGTTGTATGGATATTCTTTCATAAACTGGGCAATGTAAGTCTTCAAACCAAAACCAGCAGCACGGACTGCCTGGCCAATTGCTGCAGTAGATTTTCCTTTTCCGTTACCGGTGTAAATTTGAATGAAGCCTTGATTTAGTTTACTCATTACTATTCACCTTGTTGGAAAATCTTTTTGACTCATCACTCTCTCAGCCTGGTTAAGATGTCTTTCATCATGCTTTGGAATTATTATCAGCGGATCGCCAAGATTTAATCTGATTAACTTATTTACCGGCGAGCTTAATTTATTCTTTCTCAAATCAAACGAAAGCATTTTCTGATTGAGCTCAATAAATTTTTTCGAAGAGCTAACATATCCATCAATAATATTTTTCTGAATGCTGGATGATGCCGGGAAAAAAACTTTGAAAGTCTTAGTCTTTTTAACATTTGAGGGATCTACACCTCTTACAATCAATTTACCCATAAAACTTTGCTTATAAGGAAAATCTTTTTCAGAACCGGTAGGGAGTGAGTTTAAAATATTTTCAATTTTATTTAAATATAAGCCATTAGAATTAACGAGATGCGATAAGCATTCACCTACACTCCAGGAGTCGGGATGAGATTTCCAATTAAGCTGAGAAACAGACAGATGAGTGAATGACTTCTTTGCTCTTTCGATATTCGCTTGAGTTGCCTTGATGCACACTTGAATTATTTGATGAGAGTTTGACATTATGCAAAAAAAATTATCGGGGATACTTTGTTAACCCTTTAATGTGAAGGTTTCCCCTATATCCCAGAGACCTACATTTATATTGTAATTCTTGCTGGTTTTGGCAAGCCAGTTTAGTGGTTCAAGAATCATTTCACCGCTGTCGAATGTTTTCGTGTGGATTGGAATAAAGTGTTTTGCCCCAAGATGGTATTCTGCCATTACAAGAGCTTCTTCAGGAGTGCAGTGGTATTTTCTCCACGGTTTATATGCACCGATTGGCATAATTGCTATATCAATATTTTCATCTCTATGCTTCTTAAACTTGTCAGTGAAGGTAGTGTCACCACCAAATAAAATCTTCTTACCAAATCTCTCCATTATAAAACCATTAAAGCTTCTTCCATCATGGAAACTTCCTGTTGACCTCTCTTTTTCTCCGGGATAGCGCCAGCCAAAATGCTGGACTTCAATTCCTTTAAAGTTAATTCCATTCAAACTGATTTTTTCATCCCAATCAACTACATTTATTGATTTCCATTTCAAATCTTCAATTACATCTTTAGTGTTATAAGCTACGATGCAATCAAGCTGGTTTGGATATTTTTCAGTTAACGCTTTCAGAGTTTTGTAATCCATATGATCCATATGAGCATGCGAAAGCAAAACGAAATCTGGTTTTGGAATATCTTCGAGCATCAATGCAGGAAGACTGGCTCTTCGCGGACCAAGAATATATCCTTCAATATAAACTCCAACTGCTTCAAAGAAGACAGGATCTGTAAGAATATATTTGCCAAAAAAATTAATTAGAACCGTGGCGTGACCAATCCATGCAATATTAATTTCATCATCTTTCCATCTATTTAAATTCGGTCTTGAAGAAGGCTCAATCATATTGCTGCCGGAAAGTGATTTGTTAAATCCTCTAACAAGCTTAGGCGGCAGGATCAACGAACCTGCTGCTGCGATTGCACTGCTTCTTAAAAATTTTCTTCTATCCACTGAAACTTCTATAATATTACTTTGAGAGTATGATACACAGAATAAATTCTGGTTTCGTCAGTTTACAACAAAAATAATTGATTCTTAGTTCGATAAAATTTAGTTTGCGTTGGTCATTATTTAATAAATAATAGGTTAAAATGATAGACATTCTTATTTCTCTGATTATAGCTGGAATTGCAGGATCAATTGGGCGCTCATTATCAGGTTTCAGCCGAGGCGGATGTATCATTTCAATCGTGGTTGGGTTTATTGGCGCAATTATCGGAACCTGGCTCGCACGTGAATTACAACTACCCGATCCTTTTGTAATCGTGATTAGAGGAACCAGCTACAACATTCTCTGGACGATTATAGGTGCTGTTATTTTTACAGCAGTACTTAGTTTGATTACACCCGGAAAGAATAAGTAGAAAATTTCAGTGGGCAGCAATTTTAAGGGTTCTAAAAAAGAAATCGAAGCTCTGAACAGCTACATCAAATTAATCCGTTCCGCGGAGTCATTGAGTTCAAAAATTAATTTAGAGTTAAGTGAATATGGATTGACAGAAAGTCAGTTTGGAGTTTTAGATGCACTCTTGCATCTCGGACCAATGAAACATAAAGAGATTGGTAAAAAAATTTTGAAGAGCGGCGGCAATATTACGATGGTGATTAATAATCTTGAACGAAGGGAGCTGGTTCAGAGAAAAAGAGGAGAGACAGACAAGCGTCAATTTATTATTCATCTTACCTCAAAAGGAAAAAATAAAATTCTTGAAACACTACCTCATATATCAAAATCAATCAAAAAGCATTTCGAGATACTGAATAAAGAAGAGAAAAAAGAATTACAGCGCCTCTGTAAAATTGTGGGACTTCAAATTAGGAATTAGCTTAAGAATCCGCTCTTAATTTATATTCCTCAAAAATTCTAGGAAGTATTTCTCCCGCCTTTCCGAAATATGAATAATTTACTGATGAGGATATCTCCGTTTCCTCAATATTTATTTCAACAATTGTTGCACCACTGGCTCTAGCTGTATAAACCAATCCGGCAGCAGGATAAACAACAGCAGAAGTTCCGACAACAAAGAAAACATCTGCTTTCATTGCTGCAAGTTCACCTCCACGAAACTGATCCTCGGGAAGATATTCACCAAACCAAACTACGCCAGGACGAATCAGACCTCCGCAGTCACATTCCGGGACACCGTTTGAGAAATCCAATTCTTTATTATGAAATTTTTTACAGTTGATGCAAAAATTTTTTTCTATGTTTCCGTGAAGCTCAAAAATTTTTTTACTGCCTGCTCTGCGGTGAAGGTTATCAACGTTTTGTGTTACAACAGTAACTTCTTTAAAGTGATTTTGCATTTCTGCAATAGTAAGGTGGGCTGCATTTGGTTGGGCTTCGTGAACAATTTTTCTTCTGTAATTATACCATTCCCAGACAAGTTCCGGGTTTCTGATAAACGCATCGAAGTTAGCCAGTTCTTCAGGTTTGAATTTATTCCACAATCCTTCTTTTCCTCTGAAAGTAGCTATTCCGCTCTCCGAAGAAATCCCCGCACCAGTGAAAAATACAATTGACTCAGCATTTCTCAGAGCATCAATCAGACTTTTGTCTATTTGAGTCACTCAAGTTCTTTTTTTACTTCGACCAATAATTTCTTTGCTTCTTTTAAATATTCCTCATCATCTTCTAAAACGACTGGGGCTTTTTCAACAAGAAGTAAATTTTCTTTTGCTAACTCATATTCATCTTCTTCGATATAAGCTTTAGCTAGTTCAAGGTGAAACATTCGGAAGTTGGGTTTTAGCTTGATGGCATTTTGAAGTTCTCTTATTGCGACTTCCATATCACCCCAGCCCAGTCCAAGCGGAAGTCTTAGCAGGTAAGATTTTTCGCAAACTTTTGCGTGCGTTCTACCCAATACATAATGTGAAAGTGCCTGAACGTAATTTCCGCCGTTGTTAAATTGAATTGCTCTTTCACTATCTAACTTAACATCGTCTACTGTTCCGATTGCAGAAAAGACACCTTGAAATAAGGCTATTCTTCCGTTTACTATTGCTCTTCTTAAATAGGTAACTGACTGGTCCGAAGCAAGTTTAACAGCGCTGTCTGCAAATGCAAATGACTTTTTATATTTGTTAAACTTTGCATCTTTTTGCTCATCAGTTTCTTCGGGCATTTTATTGGCAATATCCACTATTGCTCTGCTTATTCTCCAGAGAACTTCCCAGTTTGCAGGCGAAAGCTTATCTGCCTTTTGATAAGCCTCTAAAGATTTTTGATGATTGAATTCTGTGTTGTATTTATCTCCTTCCTGAATTAAATCCTCAACCGTCTGGGGAAAAAGATTGCTGATGACAATGACAGAAAAAATAGTCGCAAGAAAAAATGTAGAAATTTTCATATCTCTCCTTTGTTTAATCGAACAAAGATTTTTTTGATTTCTCTTCTTTATTTTCCATTAAGGAAAACTTGTGAAGATCGGTATCAGCTAAATGAATAAACTTTGTCCAGTTAGAATCAGGTTTTAACTCTGCTTCAATTGCACCTTTATAAGCATTAACCTTTGCACTAAGTTCATCTGCCTGATATAGTGCAATTGCTTCCGCAGTTTTTGGGACAACGGGTGATGCGTGTTCAAGCTTTCCCTGATGACTTAGAATTAAGTGAATAAGATTATTTTCCAACTCTGCTGGAAAGTTAGTAATCTTTTTTATTTCATCCCGAATTATATTTGATGCGATTACAATATGTCCAATGAGCTTACCTTTGTCAGTATACTCAAATGCTGAGTCGTAAGATAATTCTTCAATCTTACCCATATCGTGAAGCATAGCTCCCGATAGAATAAGATCTTTATTTAGTTCAGGATGAAATTCACACATAAGTTCACAGATTTTAATTATCTCGAGTGTATGTTCAAGCAAACCATGAATGTAAGCATGATGCCAGGATTTACCAGCAGGTGCAAGACAAAACTGTTCAAATCTCTCTTCTGTAAAAATCTGTGTGAGGAGTTTTTTAAGCAATTTATTTGAAATATTTTTTATCCGTTGATTGAACTCTTCTTTCATCTCATTAAGGTTACGCTTCGATTCAGGTAGAAAATCTCTTGGACTGACACCATCAGATCCCTTGGCAAGATGAATAGATGTAACTCTGATTTGTAATGCTCCCTGATACTCTTCAACAGTGCCTGCAACCTTTACAACGTCACCGACTTTTCCCCTTGCAGCAAGTTCGGCGAATCCCTCCCAGACGTTTGCATTTATAGCTGCTGTTTTGTCGCCAAGTTCAGTCGAAAGAAAGTCACTTCCACTTCTTGTGTTGCGTAAATCAATCCTTCTGATCAAAAGAAAATGATCTATCTTGTCATTCTTCGAAAGAGTATTTAATTCGGATTGGTTTATCAAAATGATTTTTTTACAATAAAATTATAAAATATATCTCTTCGTCAAATAAACACCTGATCGATCAATAAATTACTAATTCAATTTTCTCTTTAAGCTGATCTGTAAATAATGGTCTTTGTTTAATCGTTCTAACACCTATTTCCTGATAAGATTTCAATGTGGTCTCAGAATCTGAATCGATGATTGCTATAAACGGAATTAATATATTTTTGTTCTCTTTACGAACCATATTCACAAACTGTAATCCGTTCATCAGAGGTAAGCTGTGTTCCAAAATTATTAATGATGGTAACTTAGCAGAAATTATTCCAAGGGCTTCAAATGAGTTTTCAGCAGTCAGAACAGCAAAGTTTTGATAATGTTTTTTTATATCGGACTCCAGTAAACGCAATTCTTCTTTGTCATCAATTACAAGAAGCAAAGTAATTGTGGCAGCAGGAATTGTAAAGTGAAATTCACTTCCTTTACCTTCAACTGAGTAAAACCAAATCTGTCCTCCATGCTTTTCAACTATCTGTTTAGTAACTGCAAGTCCCAGTCCACTGCCCTTTTCTCCTTTTGTTCCCTCTGTAGTAAAAAGTTTTCCTATGTTAAAAAGTTTTTCCCTGTTTGTTTCTGAAATACCGACACCGTTATCCTTTACTATAAATTCAACAAATTGGTTGTTGTAAATATTTGCACTTACTTCCACTGAATCGTCTTCGTTCGAAAATTTGACGGCATTACTCAATAGACTAATGATAGCCTGATTTGCAAGCCTTTCATCTGCCTCAATATATAACGCTTCCGAGATATTTACAGAAACAGTAATATTCTTCCTGACAGTTACACCAGTCAGATATGATATACAATTGTAAACAAGACTTTGTGCATGAATCTTATGTGGTTCAATTTTTAATCTCCCAGTTTGAAGCCGGGACCAATCTAACATATAATTGATGAGCTGCAGCTGATTATGGGAAGAGTCGTAAATGTATTTCAAGTATTCCATTTTATCCTTTTCAGATAACGATGTTTCATTAAGAAGGATTTCTGCAAAACCAAGAATACTAGTAAATGGTGCTCTTAAGTCGTGGGAGAGTATTGATATAAAATCATCTTTTGATACATTAAGCTGTTCAAGCTCTTCATTTTTCTTTGCGAGTTTTTCAAGTGCAAGGGTAAAATCGCTGATATCAAGTACTAGCCCGAATCTTTTTATTACTTTTCCATTATAATCGCGGGTTGCTGTTATATTTTCAGAAACTGAAATTACCGTTCCATCCTTCTTAATTATTTTATACTTAAACTTAAGAATGTTTTCTTCAGATTTTTTATCAAACTCATCTAATTTCCTTTTATAAAAAGCTCTGTCCTCTTTTCTTACAAGGGATAACCATCCGTCTTTAAGCTCTTTAATTTCAGAGCCAAGGAACCCTGTAACTCCCAAAACACTTTCTGAATATAGAATATCTGAGTTAACGATTTCCGTTTCCTCCTGCCAGAAACAGATTCCGCTAAAACTGTTTACAGCTTCATCAATACTAAAATTGAGAGGGTCTTTCATTTAACTTTCAATGTTTAAACTCTGGTGAACTATCTTCAGAAAAATACAGGTATAAATTATAAAAAATAATTGCCACTTATAAGAGAAATATCATTCGATTACAGAACTTTAATATGTTTGTGAGTGTTGTTTAAATAAATTTTTTCGATTGGATTGAATTTTATGAAATACATTTATCTGGGGATTCTCCTTTTATTCGCTCAATTATCAGCTTATACTCAGGATGCAGCAGGTTCTGTTTATGGCAAAGTAATTGACAAGTTTACCAACGAACCATTGATTGGTGCAAATGTAATTATTATTGGAACGGACTTAGGAGCGGCCACAAATGCTCAGGGTGAGTTCTCAATTATTAACATTCCTCCTAACGTCTACCAGGTTCGTGCTTCTGTAATTGGATATAACAGCGTGACGAAAACTGATGTAAGTGTTATGCCCGGCAGGCCGGCAATAGTTAACTTTGAGTTAACAGTTACGGCCATTGAACTTGAAGGTGTGGTTGTTCAAAGTGATTACTTCCTTAGAAATCCAATTGAAGTTGGAAGCATCAAAAGTTTCAGTAATGAGGAAATAAGAAGAAGCGCCGGTGGATTTGAAGATGTGATAAGAGCTGTTTCTGTTTTGCCCGGCGTTGCACAGGCAGATCCCGGAAGAAATGATCTAATCGTTCGCGGCGGCGGTCCCTCAGAAAATTTATATTTGATTGATGGAATTCCTGTTCAGAATATTAATCACTTCGGAACGCAAGGTGCAACGGGTGGACCACTTAGTTATGTAAATCTTGATTTTGTAAGTGGAACAACTTTCTCAACCGGCGGTTTCTCTGTTTTGAATGGAGATAAGCTTTCTTCTGTCTTAACCATTGATCTTCGCGAGGGAAGAAAAGATGAAATCGGCGGTAAAGGAACAATTTCCGCCACACAATTTGGACTCGATCTTGAAGGACCTGTAACGAGCAGCTCAACATTTATAGTTTCAGCAAGAAGAAGCTACCTTGATTTTATCTTTAAAGCTGCTGACTTTTCATTCGTTCCTGAATACTATGATGGTTTTGCCAAGTACGATTGGAAGCTCGATAATAGAAACTCTATTTCGTTTCTTTTGATAGCCGCTTTCGATAACGTAAAATATTTTAATGATACAGAAGATCAGCGTTATGATAACTCGAGAATACTTGGAAGTGATCAGACACAATATGCAACAGGATTGTCTTATCGTCATCTGTTTAATAGTGGTTTCATCAACTTAACCTTGAACAGGAATTATGTTGATTACAATACTCAGCAAAATGATTCCTTGCTGAATCCGATTTTCATCAATAATTCACTTGAAAAAGAAAATACACTCAAAGCTGATCTGACGTACAAGCTAACTAAAATTACAGAGCTAAATGCTGGTCTTTCTGCAAAGCTAATTGATTTTGAGACCGATATTTTTGTTCCTGAATTTGTTAGCACTTTTGGTGACAGTATTCCAACCACAGATATTAATGCAAATGAGAATTATAACAAACTTGCTGCATATACTAACTTAAGTTTTTTGTTATTTGATAAACTCAATTTGAATCTCGGAGTACGTGCAGATTATTTCAGTCCGATAAAAACGAAAACATTTTTCAGTCCTCGTTTTTCTGCTTCGTACCGGTTAACAGATTTAACTTCATTAACATTCAGTACGGGGGTTTATCACCAGGCACCATCTTACATCTGGCTGGTCGGCAATGAAATGAATCTCGAATTAAAAAACATCCGTGTAAATCAATATGTACTTGGAGTTGATCAATATTTTTCTGCTGATGCATTATTCAGAGTCGAAGGATTTGTTAAAGATTATTTTAATTATCCAACAAGTCTCCGAAGAACCTATCTTATTATGGCAAACACAGGTGCTGGTTTTTCCGGCTCGGATGAAAACTTTGCCTCGTTCGGTCTCGATCCGTTAAACTCGCAAGGAACCGGTTTGGCAAAAGGATTTGAAGTTTCTCTTCAGAAAAAACTTTCTGATACACCCTACTATGGAATTCTGAGTTTAACATACAGCGAAGCAAACTTTACTGCATTGGACAAAGTTGAAAGAATCGGCAGTTATGACCAGACATGGATTTTCAATATAAGCGGCGGATATAAAATAAATGAAGAATGGGAAGTCGCAACCAAATTCCGCTACTCAACTGGAAAACCTTACACTCCATATAATTCAGATGGAACACAAAGTGTTGCACAGATTAACACATTTCGATTTCCAGTAAACCACAGCCTTGATGTTCGCGTTGATAAAAGATGGTTTTTCAGCGGTTGGACTCTGATAACTTATGTTGATATTCAGAATATCTATAATCGGAAAAATATAACTGGTGTCAGATGGAATCAGCGCACACAAGAACCTGAGTTTAATGAAACGATTGGAATTCTTCCATCAGTGGGAATCAGTGCGATGTTTTAAATCACAAAAACTTTTGCTATATCAACAAGCAATGATGGTTGATTAATTAAGGCTGTTGTAAACAATCTGCCAAGAGTTCTTTTTTCATAAGGAACTTTGTTGAAGGAGTGTGCAATATTATTAAACTTATCATCTGAAAAATTGTAGATACCTTCTTTGATTCTGTTAAATGTTTCGTGACGCTTGCCAAGTCTGTCTGCCCAGGCTTTGTCGTAAGTTAAGATATGTTCTAACTTATTTATTTCTATTGCTTCGGCTGCAATCGTTCCGGCAATTTTTCCGCCAATCATTCCAGAAGCAATTCCTCCACCACTTAAAGGATTAACTTGCCGGGCAGCATCACCAACCAGCATTATTCCCGGAGCTGATATTTTCTTCAAAGTTATTGAACACGGAACACCGCCTGCAATTTTTGTAAGTACCGGTGCATTAGGATAATGCTTATTCATAAAGTCATCAAGAAATGACTGAGCAGATTTTTTCTTGCCGATTAATCCGCTTACACCTAAACCAATATTTGCCTTGTTATGTCCCTTCGGAAAAACCCAAAAATATCCATTTGGCGCAACAGCTTCTCCGAAATAAAAATATAGAGTGTTTTGATCCACTGGAATATTTGCAGCAGTAATCTGAACAGCGCTTTCCATATCGCGAAAATCAATGTGAGTTTCCAATTTAGCCCATCTGCCAACACGCGACTCAACTCCATCGGCAGCAATTACAACTTTTGCTTTTACTTCTTTTTGTTCGCCATTGTATTCATACTTGACACCGCAAACTCTTCCAGCATCGAACAGTAAATCATTCACATAAGCTCTGGTTAGTATTTCTGTTCCGGCATCTGCAGCAGTTCTGGCAAGTTCGTAATCAAATATTCTTCGCTCTAATACGTAGCCGGCTTCTCCAAAATCAAGAATTACCTCTGTTCCGTCTGGTGCATTAAATGAAAACTTACTGATCTTTGCAGCAATCCATTTATCATCGGAGGGAATAAATTCTTCAACTCCGACTTTACTTATTGCTTCACCGCAACGAACGGGATATCCAACATCTCTGTCTTTCTCTAACATTAAAACAGAAACACCCTGTTCAGCAGCAAAACGTGCGGCCATACTTCCTGCTGGTCCCGCTCCAACTACTATTATGTCATATTCTTTGTTCAGTTTATCAGACTTTCAGTGTTACTTAAGTTTACTATTTTAATAAAGAAGTCAGCAGTCCTCAGTTGGCAGTCCGCAATTAATAGAATCGTTTTCAACATTTATATATATTTCTCTGGATTTTCAATCATATGGTTTAACATCTTACCTACTTCTTCGGATCGCTTCACAAAATCATCATAAGTCTCACGATCGATAAATTTGCAGCTAAGCGAAAAATCTAACCAAACTTGTGTTTCTGAGTTTTCCATATCTGCATCTGTAGTTTTAGAAATAAAATGAGCGGGATATTTTCTCTTTCTATAGGCTTCAGCGATCGAAGCACAAACACTTCGTGATGATCTTCTTATTTGCGAAATCAAACCAAACTTTTCCTCATCCGGAAAGGATTTAGTTAACTTGAAAATATCCATCGCAAGTTTAAATGCTTTTTGATATACTTTTAAATCTCTAAACGTGCTCATTTATTTTATATAATTTAAATTGAAGACTGTGGAATGCAGACTGAGGACTCATTTCAAAAGTACTCCTTCTCTATTAAACTTGATTACTTCGATCGGGCAACTCCACACACACTTTGCACAATTAGTACATCGCGGATCGATTATAAAAATTTCAGCTTCTTTCATTTCTATTGCATCTTCGGGACAAACGCCTACACAGCAACCGCAGAAGTCACATTTATCCGGAACAATTTCTATCATTAGCTTGCCTGTTTTTGCCTGTCGGTATTTAGTGTCAGATGTCAAAAGTGAAATGTAGAACGTGAAAAATTAAATTTTGAGGATGAAGTTAATCAAACATCCCCTTTTAGTGAAACTTAGTAAATGAATAACATAAACTATTCAAACATTTACCCATGAAAATCGTTAAATTATAACCAACATTTATATAGATATTAATGGCTAAATCAAAAAAGTTCGGAACCTTCGGTGGTGTATTTACTCCATCCATCTTAACCATCCTCGGCGTAATAATGTACTTAAGACTTCCCTGGATTGCTGGTCAGGCTGGTCTTTACATGACTATCGGAATAATTCTTCTTGCACACCTGATTTCTGTTACAACCGGTTTAAGTGTTTCTTCAATTGCTACTGATAAAAAAGTAAAAGCTGGTGGAACATATTTCATGATCTCTCGCAGTTTGGGTTTGCCGATTGGTGGCACACTTGGTTTAGCTCTTTTTGTTGGATTGTCTTTCAGCGTAAGCTTATACCTGATAGGTTTTGCCGAAAGCTTTTTGAGCTATTGGAATTTTCCAGTAGATAAGAATACAATAAGGTTGACGGGTACAATTATTCTCATTGCTGTAACTATTATTACTTTTATCAGCACTTCACTTGCAATAAAAACCCAATATATAATTATGACCGCAATCGGTCTGTCACTTATTTCAATTGTTTTAGGGAAACATGATTTTGTCCCCAGCGAAACTATGTTTTCGCCAATCGTAACCGCTGCACCGTTTATAGTTTTGTTCGGAATATTTTTTCCAGCTGTCACAGGATTTGAAGCTGGTGTATCAATGTCAGGCGATCTTCGCGATCCTAAAAAATCAATACCTGGCGGTACGATTGCAGCTATTGCAATTGGATTAGTAGTTTATATCGCTTTGGCATTTTTCTTTTCAACTTCTGTTAGTTCAGATTTATTGGTTAACGATCCGAATGCTCTTCTGAAAATTTCCTGGATACCTGAATTGGTGATTGCAGGAATCTGGGGTGCTACGCTTTCATCAGCACTCGGAAGCATACTCGGTGCACCGAGAATTTTACAGGCAACTTCCGTTGATAAAATTACTCCAAAGTTTTTTGGTAAGGGATTCGGAGAATCAAATGAACCGCGTAATGCACTTCTTCTCACATTTGTAATTGCTGAAGCAGGAATACTAATTGGCGATCTGGATGTTATCGCCAGAATTGTTTCAATGTTCTTCATCACTACATACGGATTCCTAAACTTAAGTTGTGCAATTGAAAAATGGGCAAGCTCGGATTTCCATCCTGAATTTAAAGTTCCTGGAATAGTAAGTCTTATAGGATCTGCTGCGTGCTTTATAGTAATGCTACAGCTTGATTTTATTGCAATGGTTGGTGCAACTATAATACTCGGAGCTTTATTCATCTATTTGAAAAGAAAAGAACTTACACTCGAAACCGGGGACACATGGGAAGGTATTTGGGCTTCAATGGTCAGGACTGGTCTAACTAAGCTGCGAGGAAGGATTCGTGCAGTAAGAAACTGGAGACCAAATATTATTTTATTCAGCGGTGGATTTCAGAAAAGACCACATCTCGTGGAAATCAGCAAAGCCATTTCTGGTAAGCTTGGAGTAATTTCAAATTTTGATTTAGTCGAAGAACCAAATTCCGAAATGCTGTTTTCAAGTGTGTTAAGTAATGACGATGAAAACCTTGATTTGCCAGAAAAAGGAATTTTCTCTAAACGTCTTACTTGCAAAAATATTTTCAAAGGTATTGAAGCAATTACAAGAGTCTATGGATTTACAGGCATCGAACCAAATACTGTTTTAATGGGTTGGGCAAGAGATTCAAAACACGCCGAAGATTTTGCAAAACTTATAAAAGATTTAGACAGGCTTGATTACAACGTAATCTTTCTGGATTACGATAAAGAAAAAGAATTTGGAGAATATAAAACGATTGATCTCTGGTGGAAAGGTCTTGGAAATAATTTTTCATTCGCATTAACAATACTCCGGTTCATTAAATCAAATTCAAGCTGGAAAGAAGCACACATTAGAATTTTATTCATCGTTGAAGATGGTGCAAGCCCTGATAAAATATATAAAAATACACAGCAGGTATTGGATCAATACCGAATTGATGCCGAGATAAAAATTATTAATAACGGAATTGAAAGAAAATCACCCACAGAAATTATTCGGAGTGAATCGGCTCAAACAGATTTAACAATACTCGGATTATCTGATGAAACGAAGAGCACGCCGGTAGCATACATCGAGAAAATGAATTCCTTTATGGACAACTTCGGCTCCGTAATGTTAATTCATTCATCATCCTTTTTTGAAAAGATTGATATTGGTATCTCAAGGATAGTTGAAACTGAAAAAGAAATATCATTTGCAGAAAACAAATCTCTGCCTGCTTTACCAGTTACGCGTAACGAAGTAATTGCAGGTAATTGGGAAAAACTCGATCAGGAAATAATAAAAATTACTTCCTCGTTTTGTGAAGATTCAATTAATCAGGTTTCAGAAAAGCACAACGAATTACTGAGTTCGCTGCGAAATATAGCTGAAAGACAATTTGATGTTATGCTAAGAGCTGTTGAAGAAACTGATAAACCACGGTTCACAAGGTTGCTGAACAAATCATTAAATGATCTTCTCTTTCAGATCAATAGAATTTCGGATGAATACCGTGCAGAACTGGACGAATCATTCGAAAATATTTTTAAAGATTCAATTGAGTCCTTTAAAACCAGGCTTTCGGACTTAATAGATCGGCAGTCTAAAGATCTTGTTGTTCATTTTTATAAAGAAGACTTGAAGGCAAAGGAAAACGAAAGTCTTCTGGTTAAAATATTCAAGCTTAGAAAAAAGATCCGAGCAAGGTTTACAAAAAAGCCAATCACAATTGAAATAAAATACCGGCAGCTGCTTCAATATTATTTGAAGAACCAAAGTGAAGTCAGTTCATCAGAAATTTTAAATGAATATGGTTTGGGAACGCTTTCCTTCTTTTCCGAGAGTAAATCATTAATTGATTCATTAAATGATAGTCTGGACCGGTTATTAAATCTCAACACAAAAAATGAAATGTCGGTTAGCTTAATTGAAAAGGAACAAAAAGATGTTTTGGAGAGATTTGATAAAATTGAAAACCAACTGACAGCACTTAATCGCAGCTTAAAAAATAAACTGTTAAATGATTGGCGCGAACATCTTTCTGAGATGAATGAATTGACAGAAAAACCAACAGTTAATTTTGAGATAGAACGAAAACTTAAAACAATAAAATCATTTCGAAGCAAGATAGAATACCTCGATGGTTTTTCTTATATCTGGAATAAGAACTACAAATATTTTATCGAGAACTTCAGTTTAACAATCAATTCCCTCTGGCTTAAAGGAAGATTGAAGTCTATTCAATCCGATATATCACAAAATATTTCTACTTACCTGAGAGATAATTATTACACGGAAATTGAAAGTCTACAAGCTGATGAATTAAAAATTAAAGAGGGAAAAATTAATTCGTTTGAGTTTTTAACCGTAACCAATCCTTCCGCTGAAATATCAAAACAAGTTGAGGAAGACTTTGAGGATGCACGGGAACTTTATTCCGACCTACCGGAGAAAGTTGAAATTCCTTCTGCGGAATTTTTTATTGCTGCCGAAGAGCGGATATTCAAAGAAGCAGAACCATCAGTTGTCCAGTACAGAAGGCTTGCAGAGCATTTGATCCAAACTAATTTTATAGAATCAATTCAAAATAAAATTAATGACGTCGGTGAATCCTTAATTGATGTTAGTGAAAACGTCAAGGATATTGTAAACCTGACTAACTTTTCAATCGGTACTCTTGAAGATGATTTGATGGATCAAAACCGAAAGAAGCAGGTTCTCGAAACCTCTGTAATGGAATTCGAAAGAAAAATTAATAAAGAAAACCAGATCATTTTAAATCTTGAGATTGACATCAAGGAGAAAATAGAAAAGGATTTTATTTTCACTGCTGAGCCATTAAGTTCTTACTCAATCCTGAAAGCTTCTACTGAACTCGGACAAAGTATCAGGCATAAGGAAGGTAGAAAAGTATTGAGCGGCTTATCCGAATTTTCTGATAAAATCTCAAAAACATTTCGCATCGTAATTGTCAATCTGATCTATGGCAAAAGTAAAGGCAGGTTGTTTGCACGAAGACAAAAAACATTTGAAGAAAAAGATATTTCTGTAATTGATCCGGTGTTAAGGCTCGTCAATTCAATCAGTCCGAATCCTGCAGTTTATTCACTCATTCCATATTACTATAAAAAGCTTTTCAGCGGAACATCACGTGTAAGCAGTGACTTTAGGGTTGGAATGAACAGTGAATTTGCAAGTGCAGCCACTGCGATTAGAAATTACAAAGCCGGATATTTTGGTGGCTTGTTAATTCTTGGCGAAAGAAACTCTGGGAAAACTACATTATCGAGAATGATCGCTTCAAAATATTTTAGAACAGATCGTATCTTCTCACTTAAATCACCCGGCGCAACTTCAGCTCAACTGAATGTGTTCGAACAAATGTTGAAAAAATCAACAAACATTCACGGCTCTATTGAGGAAATTATTACTGCTCTTCCTCAAAACAGCACAATAATTATAAATGATCTCGAGTTATGGTGGGAACGAAGTGAAAAAGGATTTGAAGTAATTGATGCGATTGCAAAACTCATCCGTGATCATTCAAATAAAATTTTGTTTATTGTTAACTGTAATATTCATTCATTCAGACTGATGAATACAATAAATAAGCTGGATGATTTATTTATTTCAACTATCCAATGTGAACCTTTCGATTCTGAGGCACTTAAAGAAATAATTCTTTTGCGGCATGATTCAAGCGGGATAAAATTTAAACTCGGTAATAAACTTGATGAAGAGCTGGGAGAAATAAAACTCGCTGGTTTGTTTGATGATTATTTTAATTACTCGAATGGAAATGTTGGAATTGCATTGAATGCCTGGATTGCCAACATAACAAAAGTAGAAAGCAACACGGTAACGATTAAACACCCTGTTGTGCCTGATACTTCAGCTCTGCACAATCTTGACGATGATTGGCTGATATATATTTCTCAGATTTTACTGCACAGAAGAATTTCCACAGAAACACTTAAACAACTGATGAATGTTAGCGACCAAAAATGTGATGATATGGTAAAAGCGCTTCTTCGATCAGGAATTATTCTCGAAAAGTCTCCGGGTGTTTATGGTATCAACTTCTTCCTGGAACCATATTTAACAAAATTGCTTAAAGAGAGGATGGTTATAATATGATGCCGGGCGCATTTAGACTTCCGTTTTTCTCAACAATTGAATTCCTTGCTTTTGTTTTCGCAGTATATTTTCTGATAAGAATTCTCGTAAAGTTTATAAGCTATGTTAAGCCTTTCAGAAGATCTTATGTCTTCCTGAAAAAAATTCTTCCAATACTCGATCTGGCACTTGCAGCAACAATAATTTTCTGGATTATTTACAGCATCTTTGGAGATACGGATTTGCTGCCGGTAATTACATCAACGATTACTATTATTTTATTAGGATTATTGGGATGGTTCTGGGGCAGAGATTTTGTTGCCGGTATTATTCTTAAGAGTGAAAATTATTTTGAGTTAAATAAAATGATCCGTCTTAACAATAAAAGCGGGAAAATTATTAAGACAACCTTAAGATATCTTGAATTTGAAACCGATGAAGGAGAAGCAGTTAGAGTTCCCTACAATAAAATCAGTGGCGATTATTTCAGCAAACTCTCGCCCGATGAAAAATATGAAAGTCATTTAATTACTTTGCATTTGAATGAAGATTCGGAAACAAAATCACTTAGAGAATCAATAAGAAAAAGAATTTACAATTCCCCCTGGTATCTTTCGGGCAAGGAGCCAGCAATTGAAATCATTTCTTCTGCTGAGGGTGGATACAAAATAAACCTGAATGTTTATACGATTAATTCATCTCACGCTGATTTGATAAGGCGTGAGTTGGTTGAAGGATTGGGAAAATAAATTTTAATTACTTTTTTATTCGCCTAATTCTTCCCTGATTCTTTTCTTTTCCTGCTCAAGTTCGTTGTTTGCTTTCATCAGTTCCAGATGTTTTTTTTCGTTGTCGCTCAGTTCAATTTCTCTGCGATTGGATTGAATTCTTTTTTCTATTCTTTCCATAACGAATTTCACCACAGTATCTTTCGCAAATCTCATCATCGTTATTTCTGCAGTTATGCTCGGGAACCTGTCTTCCCAACTGCTGCTGACGGAATATTTATCAAATGTAAGTTCACGAACGTAAGTTTCTTTTCTCTCATCATTGAGGACACCCACCAAACCACTTGTTGTGAAATTATCTTCATTCTCAAACTCATCTTTTACTCTTTCAAATAGTTCACGATTTAAAGTATTAGAAAAATCCTCAGGATGCAGATAGTTAAATATTAACTCTGCTACCGGTCTATCGGCTTCAAATAGTAATTTTATAATTTCCCTTTCAAGATTGTAAAGAACCGGCGAAATTTCGGGAACCGCATCAATAAGTGTTGCTGTAGTTTCTTCGGCTTTTCTATTTTGAAATACCTTTACATCAGTTTTCTCAAATCTTTTGACTTGTTTTATTTGTTTATCGAGTTCCGATTCAATCAACTTTTCTCTGAGGTTAAATTTTTGAGCAATGCTTCTTATAAGAAGATTTCTCTTTAACTCATCATTTATCAAAGCTACTGGTTTAACTAACTCTCTTATTGCTTCTGCCGCAGTTGAGGGATCTTCAAACTTTCCCTGTGATTCATAGTGCTTACTTTCGTATTCTAAAAAGTTTTCGGCTCTTTTGATAAGCTCCTCAAATTCTTCTTTACCATATTTGTTAACGTAAGAATCAGGGTCTTCTCCTTTCGGCAAAGAAACAATTTTTACTTCCATATCTCTTTTCAATAAAATCTCTATGCTTCTCATTGAAGCTTTAATTCCCGCAACATCAGCATCGAACAGAAGCACAACATTTTTTGTGTATCTCGATAAAAGCTGAACCTGGTCATCCGTCAAAGCAGTGCCTGAAACTGCAACCACATTTTTTATTCCGCTTTGGTAAAGTGAAATCAAATCCATATAACCTTCAACAATTATCGCTTTATCAAGGCGGCGGATATCATCTTTGGCAAATGAAAGTCCGTAGAGAATTCTTCCTTTAATATAGATGAGTGATTCAGGTGAGTTTATGTATTTTGCGCCGGTATCTTTTGCATCAAGAACTCTTCCGGCAAAAGCAATCACTCTGCCATTCGGCGAGAAGATTGGAAATATTAATCTTCCTGGAAGCTTGTCATATAACTTTCCTTCAGAATTTTTGCCAATCAAACCAAGTTGAACACATTTATCAATATTTAAGTTTCTGCTCTTGGCAAAGTTTATAAAATTTTCCCAGCCTTTTAAAGCATAACCCAATCCAAATGAACGAAGTGTTTGTGTTTTGATATTTCTTCCGTGAAGATATTTTCTCGCAAATTCCCCTTCATCATCGTTTAAAAGATTATTTAAAAAGTATCTTGCTGCTTCTGTGTTGATATCATAAAGAACTTCTTGCTCGGATTGCTGTTCAGTGTATTCGGCTTTATCAAACTCAATTGTAATTCCCTGCTGCTCTGCAAGTTCCTGAACAGCTTCGACAAAAGATATCTTATGAAACTCGGTTAAAAACTTAAAAACATTTCCGCCGGTATGACAACCAAAGCAGTGAAATATCTGTTTGTCTTCACTTACAGTAAACGAGGGAGTTTTTTCTGAATGAAATGGACAAAGCCCAATGAAGTTTTTCCCTCGCTTTCGAAGTTGAACGTGCTGTGATATCACATCCACAATATCAATCGAGTTACGTATTTCTTCTATTTTTGATTCGGCGATTCGCATATTTGTTTGAGCAATTCAATGGTAAATATAATCGTTATTTTCATCATTTGTTAAGTATAGAATGCTAACTTTTTCACAGCGAATCATATTTCATATATTTGTATGCAAATTTGAATAGAAGAATGATAAATCCAACACAAAATAGCTTTCTGATTTTTCTCCCCAAAATAGATTTTAATGAAGAAGAATTTACAATCGTCAGGAAAAGATTGTTGAAAGCCGGCAAACAAATTTTTATCACGTCGGATGACCATTCGGTTTGCTCTGGCAGTAAAGGAATGAAAGTGAAATCAGATACTAGTTTTTTTAACGTGAACACCAATAATTTTGCTGCATTCATTTTAATAGGTGGAACCGGCTGCAAAGCCTACTGGAAAAATGAAACGCTGCACAAAATCATTAAAGAATTCTTCGACTCTAAAAAGGTTGTAGCCGCAATTTGCTCTTCACCGATAATTCTTGCAAAAGCAGGAATTCTGCAAAATAAAAAAGCTACTTGCTATTCCGAAGACAAAATGGAACTAATTAACGCTGGAATTGATTATCAAGAAAAGAAAGTAATTGTTGATGGAACTGTAGTAACAGCAAATGATGCCTGTTCGGCTTTGCAGTTTGCTGAAGCTATTCTTCATCTTACTAAATGATTTTTACGAAATATGATCCAAACAATAAAAAAATATTGCAACAGTTTAACCGAATACTCGCGATATAAAACAAGAGAAGTGAAAATTGGAGATGTTCCTCTTGGCGGAAACAATCCTATCCGCATTCAGTCGATGACAATCACCGACACGATGAACACAATTGCAACAGTTGAGCAAACTATAAGAATGGTCGAAGCAGGATGTGAATATGTACGCATCACCGCACCAAGTATAAACGAAGCAAAAAATCTTGAAAATATAAAAAAAGAATTGAGAGCCCGCGGATATAATGTTCCATTGATTGCAGATATTCACTTCACACCAAATGCTGCTGAACTTGCTGCACGAATTGTCGAGAAAGTTAGAATCAATCCGGGTAATTATGTTGATAAGAAAAAGTTTGAGCAGTTCGAATACACCGACCAGGAATACCTGGAAGAACTCGATAGAATAAAAGAAAGGTTTACTCCGCTGGTAAAAATCTGCAAAGAGTGCGGAACCGCAATGAGGATTGGAACAAACCACGGTTCTCTTTCTGACAGAATAATGAATCGCTTTGGCGATACTCCGTTAGGAATGGTTGAATCTGCTTTAGAGTTTGTAAGAATTTGTGAGGCCCTAGATTATCACAGTATCGTTCTTTCAATGAAGGCAAGCAATCCGCAAGTGATGGTTCAGGCTTACAGATTATTGATTCAGAAAATGGAAGATGAAGGAATGAACTATCCAATCCATCTTGGTGTAACTGAAGCTGGTGGAGGTGAAGATGGTAGAATAAAATCAGCGGTTGGAATCGGTGCACTACTCGAAGATGGAATTGGAGATACGATAAGAGTTTCGCTCACCGAAGATCCTGAGTATGAAGCCCCGGTTGCAATCTCATTGGCAGATAGATACAAGAGTAGACAAAATCATACACCGATTAAACTTATATCTGAAATTCCAATTGATCCGATTACGTACAAGAGAAGAGAAACCTTTGAGGTGTCAGGAATCGGTGGAAGTAATGTTCCCGTCGTAATAGCTGACTATAGTTCAAGAAATATTTCAACTCAAAAAGATCTTACGGACATTGGCTACAGATATGATGAACCCTCCGATAAATGGTTTTTAGCCGATGCCGCCGCAGATATAATTTATCTGGGAAAGCAAGATATCCCCTTCACGTTGCCGGAAAATCTTAAACTCATAATCGACTGCGATCAATGGGAGAATCTTGATTCTAAAAAATTGAGATTTCCTCTCTTTAATAAAGATGAATATTTAAGAAGTAGAAGTTTTTCCGATCAATTAAACTTTTTAAGATTCAAATTAAGTGATCTTGGAGAAGAGCTTTCAAACAAAATAAAATCTGATAATAGATTAGTCCTTATTATCGAAACAGAAAACGAACATGGAATGGCCGAGCAGCGAAGACTTTTCTTTGAGTTAATAAATCGAGAGATTAAAAATCCTGTCATCATAAAAAGAGATTACCAAAAGCTTTCACTTGATGAAGTTCGCCTTTATTCCTCAACCGATTTTGGGGCACTACTTATTGATGGTTTGGGAGATGGTGTCTGGCTTACAACCGAAACAGAAAAATCAGATTCTGAAAAAATCAGTAAACGGACATTTGTAAAAGAATTAAAAGAAAAATATATCAACCGCACTCTCTTCGGTATCCTGCAGGCAACACGAACACGAATATCAAAAACAGAATACATAGCCTGTCCCTCATGCGGTAGAACACTATTCGATTTACAGGAAACAACAGAGATGATTAGAAAACGCACGGAACATCTCAAAGGAGTAAAGATTGCAATTATGGGTTGTATAGTGAATGGTCCCGGTGAAATGGCCGATGCAGATTATGGTTATGTTGGTAGCGGTGTTGATAAGATAACCTTGTATAAAGGAAAAGATATTGTTAAGCGAAGTGTTCCGTCTTCTCAGGCAGTTGATGAACTGATTGACTTAATCAGAGAAGACGGAAATTGGTCAGAACCAGCAGGAAATGACATTTTCTGAGGATTTTTGCAAGTTGTTACTTAGAACTTTTTCAATTATATTTTGACACTTAAAATGAGACCAAAAAAAAAGCAAAACTTAAAATACCTTGATATTGTTGAAATAAGGGATAACAAAATCCCGGGGTAGTTAAAAAATTAGGAAAATGCACTTCAAAAAGAGAAGTGCATTTTTTTTTGAAATGACTGTAAAAGAGATAATTAAATATCTGGAGGAATGGGCACCAAAAGGAATTGCCTGGAACAAAGATAATGTTGGACTACAGGTTGGTGACCCGGAAATTAAAATTAAAAATGTATTACTTAGTCTTGATCTGAAAGAAGAAGTAATTAAAACCGCAATAAAAGAAAATTGTAATTTGATTATCACTCACCATCCACTTTTATACTACCCCTTAAAAGATCTTGACTTCTCAAAAAGTTCCAGAGCAAAGATGATCGAGAGGCTGATTAAATATAATATTACTCTCTACTCTGCACATACAAATCTTGATTTTACGAAACACGGAGTTAGTTATCAGCTGGCAAAAAAATTATCACTTAAGAACATTAGGTTTTTAAAAAACCTTTCTGAGAACCAGATTAAGCTTGCAGTGTTTGTTCCTGAATCACACGTTAACAAAGTTGCTGAAGCAATTCATCAATCAGGTGGCGGATTAATTGGTGAATACTCACATTGCAGTTTTAGAACACCGGGAACCGGAACATTCAAAGGATTAAATGAAAGTAATCCTGCAATTGGAAAAAAAGGTGTTGTTGAATTTGTTGAAGAAGTAAAGCTTGAAGTTATTGTTGACAAATGGAAGTTGAATCAAGTGCTCAATGCAATGAAGAAAGTACATCCGTATGAAGAAGTCGCTTATGATGTCTTTCCCCTAAAAAACGATAATGCCAATTATGGAATTGGTGCTATCGGTGAACTTTCTGATTCAAGGGATACGAATGACTTTCTTGGTTTTGTTTCGTCCAAATTAAAAACTTCAACATTGCGGTATACAAATAGTAAAAAGAAAAAAATAAAAACCGTAGCCGTTTGCGGCGGATCGTGCGGTGATCTTGTTGATGAAGCCATAAAACTAAATGCTGATGCGTTTATCACTGCCGATTTAAAATATCACACATTCCAGGATGCCGAAGGAAAAATATTATTAATCGATGCCGGACATTATGAAACGGAAGCACCAATCCTTGATGAAATTAAGAAACGTCTGGAATCATTTCTAAATGAAAATAATAAAATTAAAGTATTAAAGTTTAAGGGTTCTACTAACCCGATAGTTTTTTATAACAAATCAGGAGCTAATTAAAATTGTATAACAGATTAAAAATTCTTTATCAGCTGCAAAAAATTGATGATCAATTAGACGAACTCGAAGAACTGAGAGGCGACTTGCCAAATATGGTAAGAGAGCTTGAAGAAAAAATCAAAAGTTTCATCGGAGACGTTGAGGCTAAAGAAAAAGAGCAAAAAGATTCTTTGAAGAAAAGAGATGAAAACGAAGATGAAATCGAAAAGCTCAAAGAAAATCAGAAAAAATTTAAAGCGCAGCTTTACCAGGTAAGAAACAACAAAGAGTACGATGCTCTTACCAAGGAAATCGATCACACCGAAGGACAGGTAAATAAGCTTGAAGCCGAGAATAATTCGCTTGCAGACCGAAGCAAAATACTCACGCAAGAAATTGAAGAAATAAATCCAAGACTTGATGAGCTCAAAAAAGAACTGAAAGAAAAAGAGGCTGACTTAAAAGAAATCATTAAGGCAAACGAACGAGAAGAGTCAAAGCTAGCAGAAGAAAGAAAAAAGTTTGAGAGTGAAGTAAAGAAGAACGATCTTTCAGCCTATATGAGAATAAGAAAGGCTAAAAAAGGTCTGGCTGTGGCTACTATTAAAAGGTCAGCCTGTTCTGGATGCCATAATATTGTGCCCTCTCAGAGGCAGCTTGAGATCCGTAGGAATAACCGGCTTTTCTTCTGCGAATACTGTGGAAGAATTCTGGTTTCTTCTGAAATTGCCGAAGATGCAAATAAATAGGCTTCCTTAATCAAAGGGTTAGTAATGATTTCCGGTAATCAATTTTGTATATTTGTCTCAATTAATTAATAATAAGGGTTCGGTAATAATTTCGGATTCTTTAATTGTCTAAAAAAGTTTTGAAGAAAAATAAAATAGTTCAGTCCGGGCAATCGCTCACTATTAATAATTACGGTGGGAGGAAAGTCCGAGCTTCATAGAACAGGGTGCCGGGTAACACCCGGGGGTCGTAAGAGAAATTTTATGACCACTGAAAGTGCCACAGAAAAGAAACCGCCCCGATTTATCGGGGTAAGGGTGAAAAGGCGGGGTAAAAGCCCACCGCTCCATTGGTAACAATGGAGGCACGGCAAACCACACCCGAAGCAAGGTCAAATAGGGAAACCGTTCCTTATTCATTTAAGGATCAGAGTTGTTCGCTCTGGAGGTTTCCGGGTAGATCGCTAGATTCTATCAGTAATGGTAGAGCCAGATAAATGATTGCCATCCGGCAACCGCCGGATACAGAACTCGGCTTACAGGTCTGAACTTTTTATTTGTTCTTCCAAAAGATTGAAAAATCCTATGGGAAGAAGACACTGGAAAATAAAAGATGTGTCCGATGAGCTGTCTGTTCAAAGGCTTACGGATTCACTTAACATCTCACCCATACTGGCAAGGCTGCTGGTTCTGAGAGATATTAAAACCTTTAACCAGGCCAAACAATTCTTCCGTCCTTCCCTAGATTCTATTCACGATCCATTCCTTATGGATGAAATGGAATCTGCAACCACGAGAGTAATTACAGCACTTACTGAAAATCAAAAGATTTGTATTTACGGAGACTATGATGTCGATGGAACGTGTGCGACTGCTCTTCTTTATATGTTTCTGAAAGAGCTCGATGCTAATGTAGAATTCTATATTCCGAGAAGACTGGAAGAAGGGTATGGGCTTTCAACTGCTGCAATCGACATTGTAAAAGAAAAAGGAACTCAGTTGATGATTGCAGTTGATTGCGGAATCACTGCAATTACAGAAACGGATTATGCAAATCAACTTGGTATAGATGTTATCATTTGCGATCATCATCAACCAAAAGAAGATATTCCAAAAGCTTTCGCCGTACTCGATCCATTAAAACCTGGCTGCAGTTATCCCTTTAAATATCTTTCCGGAGCGGGTGTTGCTTTTAAACTTGCACAAGGCTTGTGCGAAAGAATTGGCAAGCGTGGACTTCCTCTAAAGTATCTGGACCTTGTTGCTCTTGCAGGTGCTGCAGACATTGTCCCCCTTATAGATGAAAACAGAATCCTTGTAAACGAAGGATTAAATCAGGTCAACTTAAATCCTCGTCCAGGAATTGAAGCATTGATTGAAATGGGTAGACTTCAAACTGGTCAATTAACTTCCGGACAAATCGTTTTTACACTCGCACCCCGAATAAATGCTGTCGGACGTTTAGGCGATGCAGAACGTGCAGTAAATCTGCTCATCGCAACAAATAAAAAAGATGCGCTTAAGTTAGCTGAAGTGCTCGAGACAGAAAATTATGAAAGAAGAAAAATTGACGTGGATACTTTTGAGGCAGCTAAAGAGCTTGTTGATTCTCAAATAGATCTGGATGAGGAACTTGCAATCGTTCTGCACAATGAACACTGGCATCCCGGTGTAATCGGAATTGTTGCTTCACGGCTTGTTGAAAAATATTATCGCCCATCTGTTCTTTTAACAACCATTGACGGAATAGCAAAAGGTTCAGCAAGAAGCATCAATGGATTTAATATTTATGAAGCTCTTCAAAAATGTGATGACTTACTTCTTCACTTTGGCGGTCATCAGGCCGCAGCAGGACTCGCCCTTGATGTAGATAAAGTTGATGAGTTCAGAATAAGGCTTAATGATGTGCTAAAGTCATCAATAACCAGTGAAGATCTATCAGAAGAAATTTCCATTGATTCCAAAATCAGATTTTCAGAAATAACACCAAAATTTTTAAGAATACTTGAACAATTTTCTCCATTTGGACCGGGTAATTTGAGACCCGTGTTTTTAAGTGAAAGTGTTCACATAGCTAGTGTCCCGAGGATAGTAGGGAACAATCATCTTGTGGCTAACTTTAAGCAAAGTGGAACTGATAAAGTGTTCGATGCTATAGGGTTCAATATGGGTGACCACTATGATATGATTAAACAAAATAATGTTGAGCTAGATATTATTTTTTCAGTCGATAAAACTATTCGTGACAGCAGAATTTTTCCGCAACTAAAATTAAAAGACATCAAAGCAAAAACTTGAAGGAGATATTTTAATGTCGGGGCATTCAAAATGGGCAACCATCAGAAGAAAAAAAGGAGCATTAGATGCAAAGAGAGGAAAACTCTTCACAAAATTAATTAAGGAATTAACAATCGCTGCTCGCGAAGGTGGCGGAGATCCTGCAGGAAATCCGAGACTCAGGCTGGCAATTGACAACGCAAAGGCTGCAAATATGCCCGCTGATAACATCGAGCGAGCAATTAAAAAAGGCACTGGTGAACTTGAGGGAACAACTATCAGCGAACTTACTTATGAAGGTTACGGTCCGGGAGGAATTGCACTACTAGTTGAAGTTGCAACCGATAATAAAAATAGAACCGTTGCAGAGGTAAGACATATTTTCAGCAGGCACAGCGGAAATATGGGTGAAAGCGGTTCAGTTGCGTGGATGTTTGAGAAAAAAGGAATAATCGCTTTACCGAAGCAAGGTAAGTCAGAAGATGATATTATGGAATTAGCATTGAACGCCGGTGCTGAAGATATGCGTACTGAAGATGAATATTTTGAAATACAAACTGATCTTGAATCTTTTGAGCCCGTACGAAAAGCACTTGCAGAAAAAAAACTGACGATGGATAATGCTTCGCTTCAATGGATTGCTAAGAACACAGTTAATATAGCAGGTGAAAATGCTGAGAAGATGATGAAGTTGATTGAGGGTCTTGAAGACTGCGATGATGTTCAAAACGTTTATTCTAATGCTGACTTTGATGAAGAGTTTCTCAAGCAGCAATCTTGATTTATAATTTCAAACTAAATAATAATGATTATACTCGGTGTTGATCCGGGCACTATTGTAACCGGCTACGGAATTATTGAATACACCAATAATAAGTTCAGAAGAATTTCACACGGAGTAATTAAGCTTTCTTCCACTAAATCACTATCTGAAAAGATTGAAGTTATCTACGCAGAACTCGATAAGCTGCTCAAGATTTACAAACCTGATGAGTTTGCAATTGAAACTGCTTTCTATGGAAAGAATGTTCAATCAGTGATGAAGATTGGTTATGCACGGGGGGTTTCGCTTCTTGCTGCTATTCATAATAAAGTTCCTGCCAGTGAGTATTCGCCACGTGAAGTAAAAAAGGCAGTTGTTGGTAAAGGAGCTGCATCCAAGCAGCAGGTAAATTATATGGTGATGACAATTCTAAACTCAAAGAAGATTAAATTTAAACCCGACGAAAGCGATGCTCTTGCAATTGCACTGTGTCACGCATTCAGAATGAAAGCACCAACTTATAAAAAAAGTAAAAGCTGGAAAGAATTTATTGAAGCGAATCCAAATCGGGTAATTAAATGATCGGCTATCTTACAGGAAAAATAATTTCGGCTAAACCAACTTTAATCCTATTGGATGTAAATGGAGTTGGGTACGAAATCAGAATTTCAATCAACACATTTGAAAGAATTAGTGGAAAGGAAGTAGTTTCCCTTTTTATTCACACTCACGTCAAAGAGGATTCAATCACTCTATTTGGATTTTATTCTGAAGCAGAGAAAGAAATGTTTGAGTTATTGATTTCAATTTCGGGAGTTGGACCAAAATCTGCGTTGAGTCTCTTATCCGGCATTTCAACTGACGATCTAAAGCAGGCAATTATCACAAGCAATGTTGAAAGAATGATTGCTGTTCCGGGAATAGGAAGAAAAACTGCCGAGAGATTAATTCTTGAACTGAAGAATAAGGTAAGAGATATAAAAGAAGAAGGATTAGTTCCAGCGAAACCAAGCCTGCAGAAAGAAGCTGTTGCTGCCCTCTCTACATTAGGTTATAATCTTGCTTCATCTGAAAAAGCAGTCAATAAAATTCTTTCTGAACTTCCGAATTGCAGCTTGGAAGAGTTAATTAAAGGATCTTTGAAGGAATTGAACAGATAATTGGTTTTTAATAGCCCCGAACTTTAGTTCGGCGAAAAGGAATAATAAATACAAAGGGCTTTAGCCCAAACTTTATTTGGCTAAAGCCAATTCGTTTTTTCTGACTCTGCTCCACGACCTAAAGGTCGTGGCTATTTATTAAATTATAAAGCAGGAAAGCGACGTAATCTCTCCAAGCTTAGCTTCTAACTTATCACCCCTATTAACTCTGCTAACACCTGCCGGTGTTCCTGTAAAAATTAAATCCCCCTTTTCAAGAGTCATTATTGAAGAAATATATTCCACAATTTCTGCGGGATTAAAAATCATACTTTTCAAAGTGTCATTTTGCTTGATTACACCATTTACTTTCAACTCAAGTTTCTCATCAGGTTTAATCCGATAATCTTTTTTCAAAACGAAATCTGAAATAGCTGCTGAAGTATCAAAACACTTTGCAAGTGTCCATGGGTGACCTTTCTTCTTCAGCCCATCTTGAACATCGCGCAAAGTCATATCAAGTCCTACTCCGTATCCAATAATTGCTTTTTCTGACTGAGCTTTGTCAGCTTTTCTTACTGTCCCTCCAATCAGCAGCACAAGCTCAACTTCGTGGTGAAGTTCGTTTCCATATTCCGGATGAATGATTTCTCCGCTGGAATAAATTAGTGCAGATGCAGGCTTAAGAAATAATACCGGCTTGTCCGGTATCTCGTTGCCGAGTTCTTTTGCGTGCTCTGCATAGTTCCTGCCAACGCAGACTATTTTGCCAATTGCATATTCTTCTTTTGAGTTTTTAATTCGTGCTGATTTCATAAACAAATCCTATTAAATAAAAAAGCCACATCTCAAAGATATGGCATTTATAATTTATTGAAATGAATTAAAATGACATAACTATTTTAACAGAATCATCTTCTTAGTTTCAGCAAAATAGCCTGTCTTAAGTTGATAGAAATATATTCCGCTTGGTAAATTTTCTGCATACCAGGTTATTTCATAAGTGCCTGTTGGTTTTTCTTCATTAATAAGTGTTTCAATTTCGTTTCCCAGAACATCATAAACTTTAAGCGTAACAAATTGCCTACTGTTTATTGTGTATTGCATACTGGTTCCTTGGTTAAACGGGTTGGGGTAGTTTTGGGAGAGAAGAAATGAATTGAACTGTGTTTCCTCGGTTTCCTGCTCTATAAAAGTAACACCGCCGTTTGTGGTTTTAAATATTACACCGCTAAATCCGGCGATCCAACCTATATTTGAATCTTGAAAATGTACTGAACGAAGATTCTTTCCAGTCCCTGTAATTGGGTTAACCTGATATATCCAATCAGACCCACTATTTGTCGTATAAAAAATTGATCCGATTCTTCCGACTATCCAGCCATGATACAAATCAACAAAATAGACATCGTAAAAATCTAAAAATGAATCGGTTGTATTTAAAGTCCAAGTAAGACCCCCATTAACTGTCTTTAATATTACATCTTGTAAACCTACTATAAAACCTGTTTCTGAATCTATAAAATAAACAGACTTCAAATTTTTATCAGTTGGACTTAATTGTGGAATCCAATTTATTCCACCATCCTCTGTCCTTAAAATTAATCCGGAATCACCCACCGCTAAACCTAAATTATTGTCAACAAAGTGAATAGAATGAAGATCATTGTTTGTTCCTGTGATTTCTGAAATCCAATTGACTCCACCATCTGTGCTTTTCAATATTGTTCCTTCAGAACCAGCTATCCAACCGTTATTTTGATTAACAAAATAAACCGAATTAAAGTCGGAGTATAAACCACTGTTTTGCATTATCCAATTTTGACCACCATCGGTCGTTTTAAGGATAGTACCGAATTCACCTACCGTCAAGCCATTATTTTCGTCGATAAATTTTACAGAGTACAAATAACGACCAGTTACGCTTGTTTGAGATGTCCATGTAGTTCCCCCATTTGTAGTATTTAAGATTGTTCCTTCCCAACCTACACACCAACCGTAGTTAATATCAATAAAATCGATTGATTCCAATCTGTTATTTGCTCCATAAGATAATGAAAGCCAATCATTACCTCCATTCTTTGTATTGAATATTCTCCCATTCCACCCCACAATCCAACCATCGGAATCATCTTCAAAATAAATTGAATAAAAGTTATTTGCCCCAAAGTCTGCCTGTAGGGTCCAGTTTGATCCCCCGTCGGTCGTTTTGAAAATTTCACTATTTGAACCCGCTGTCCAACCTACATTTTGATCGATGAAGTAAACAGTAAATAGTACCTCATTTTGTCCGAATTGCAATAACTCCCAACTTTCGCCACCATCCGTGGTTTTAATAATCGGACCGTATCCCACAGACCAACCTGTAAATTGATCAATGAAGAAAAGAGAACGAAAATTATTATTAGTATTGGTCATTTTAATTGACCAATTTTCGCCGCTATCTGTAGATTTTAAAATGGTTCCGTCAAAACCACAAATCCAACCTTCAATTGAATTAGCGAAGTAAACTGCATGCAGATCATTGCTTGTCTGGCTTTGTTTGTTTGTCCAATCATCTCCACCATTTGTTGTTTTTAAAATTTTTCCGTTATCGCCTACAATCCAACCATTATTTTGATCTATAAACATAACCGAATGAAGATTTTCACTAGGTGGATTACTAAATTGACGTATCCAATTTGTCCCACCATCAGTTGTTTTAAGGATTATTCCGCTCCAGCCAGCTATCCATCCTAGATTATAGTCTAAGAAGAAAACAGAATATAATTCTGATTGAACACCACTCTTTTGAATATCCCAAGTTACTCCATTATTTGTCGTTTTGAGAATAGTACCTGCTTCACCTACAGCCCAACCAGTATTTGCATCGATAAAAAATATGGAGTATAATGTATTCCCTTGTGGTAGTGGATTTTGCCAGAACCATCCATCTTGTGCAGATATAGTAATTGATAGTATAAAAACCAGGAGAGATATTTTAAGGGTTTGCATTTTTTGCTCCACTAAAATTACACTTAGTTGAAACTTAAAAAATTAAAATGATAAATGCGAGGATGGAAATTTATGTCTTCTGCTTCTTCTTTGTAGCTGCAGGAAAAAGAATGTTGTTTAATATTAGTCTGTATCCTGGTGAGTTCTTATAAAGACTTAAATCAGTTGGTGGATCTCCAACAGCGTGCTGATAATCTTCGGGATCGTGCCCGCCGTAAAATGCAAATGATCCCCTTCCGTAATTTCCCTGAATATATTTTACCTGGTCTGTTCCCTGTCTTTGACCAAGAATAATTACAGAATTTTTTATCGTGCTTCTGCGGAACATCGAAGTCTGTCCCATAAATCCTCTAATAATATTTGCATGACATTGTGTAAGCATTGTCGGAACAGGATCGTACTTTGCAGAGAACTCAAACAGAGTGAAGTAATCGTTCTCAAAATTTCCTACTTCAATCGGCTGAATATCAATATCACTGTACTCATAAACATAAGGATTCATTTCCAGCTTGAAATTTGTAAAAGCAAGTGTGTTATCATAATTAATTTTTTGCTGTGATCCCGGATCGGCAGCATCGCCGTCATACATCTGCTCGCAAATATCAACATTCACTGCAGAGAGAGCAATGTCATATGAATCAGTTGCAGAACACATCGCAAAAAGAAAACCGCCTTTGCCGACATAGTTCTTAATATCAATCGCAACGGTTTTCATCATCTCTGAAACTTTTTTGAATCCATTCTTCTTTGCATCCTGCTCATACAGAAGCTGCTGATCTATGTACCACTGTGCATTGGCGAAGCTTGCATAAAATTTTCCGTACTGCCCGCTAAAATCTTCGTGATGCAGATGAAGCCAGTCATACTTATCTAAATCACCCTTAAGAATTTCATCATTCCAGATTTTATCATAAGGAACTTGGGCGTATTCGAGTACAAGTGTGACAGCATCATCCCACGGCTGAAAACCCGGCGGAACATAAACTGCAACCTTTGGAGCTTTCTCAAGTCTCACCACATCCATATTGTTTTCTTCACTCTGCACAAAAGAATAAATCTCAGTTGCCTGAGAAAGAGTTATTGTTTCAAATGATACGTTATTCAATCTGCATTCTGCCGCAAGCTCATCGCTGTAATCAATAAGAAAAGAACCGCCCTTATAATTAAGAAGCCAGTCAGCTTTGTATCCTTTTGTCAATGCACGGTAAGTTATACCGTAAGCTTTCAGGTGGTCAGTCTGGTTCAAATCCATATTGATGAGGATTTTGGATTGAGGGAAGGCTGTTATTAAAAACAGTATGCTGAAAATTAATGGGGTAAGTATTCTTTTCTTCATAATGTCAAATCCATTGTTCAATTGCTATATAGCTATATTGTTAATAACAATTTAACAATAAAACAATTTTTCAAGCTGACTTCTTCTCCGCCTTAATGTATATTGGTTCTTTACCTTTATCAACTACGTCTTTTGTAATTACACACTTCTCAACATCTTTCATATTGGGAAGTTCATACATAATATCAAGCATAAAATCTTCGACGATTGATCTAAGTGCCCGTGCACCCGTTTTCTTGATCATCGCTTTTTCAACAATAGCATTCAGCGAAAATTTATCGAACTCAAGCTCAACGCCTTCCATCAAAAGTAACTTTTTATACTGTTTCAGAATAGCATTCTTCGGATCCGTCAAAATGCTTTTCATTGCAACTTCATTAAGCTGATGAAGAGGGGCAACAATCGGAATTCTTCCAATAAGTTCAGGTATTAATCCAAACTTGAGTAAATCTTCTGGCTGAATAAATTTCAGCAGTTCTTCATCCTGCTCATTATCTTTTATATCCCTTGCAAAACCCATTTTATTTTTGTTTATGCGAGTGGCAATGATTTTATCAATCCCATCAAAAGCACCACCGAGGATGAAGAGAATGTTTTTTGTGTTAACATTTATCAGGCTCTGCTCAGGATGTTTTCTTCCGCCTTTCGGTGGAACTCCGGCAACAGTTCCCTCTAGAATTTTGAGAAGTGCCTGCTGAACTCCTTCACCGGATACATCACGAGTGATTGATGTGCTTTCGCTCTTTCTTGCAATCTTATCTATCTCATCAATGTAAACGATTCCTTTTTGTGCTCTATCAAGATTATAATCTGCTGCTTGCAGAAGATGAACGAGAACCGTTTCAACATCATCACCAACATATCCAGCTTCTGTTAATGTGGTAGCATCAGCAATTGCAAAAGGAACGTCAAGAATTTTTGCGAGAGTTTGTGCAAGCAGCGTTTTGCCAACGCCCGTTGGACCAATCAACATAATATTACTTTTTTCAATTTCAACATCTTCCAACTCAAAAAATGTTGAACGCATACTGATTCTTTTATAATGATTGTAAACGGCAACCGAGAGAACTTTCTTTGCACGATCCTGTCCGATTACATATTCATCAAGCTGTTGCTTTATTGATTCAGGTGTGTGATTATATTTTTCTTTGCGATTAGAATTCTGATATGCTGCGAGATTATTTTTCAGGATATCAACACTGCTTGCAATACAGATATCACATATATAAACATCCGGTCCGGCAATCATTCCACCAACTTCTTGTCCTTCCCTTCCGCAGAAAGAGCATTTAACAATTTTCTGTCCCTGTTTTTTATTCATTTAAGTTTCCGGTTTATTCTGCAAAAATAAAATCTGTGCTCTTGCATCATCAGTATAAATTGATTTTGGATAGTCAGCTAAAAGTCTCTGATAATATTCTTCCGCCTTGCTGAAATTTTTTATTCCATACTGATTGATTTTTCCGAGCAAATATACTGCTTTGTCAGCATAAATATTTTTTTCACCTTCGGCGGACACGTTCTCAAGAACGGAGATTGCTTCATTATAATTATCTACTGCAATCAACATCTCGCCATAATTTATCGCTGATATTGAACGCAATACAAATGCCTGCTGATTCTCCGCTAATTTATTATAACTGGCTGCTGCATCATCAAACTTTTTCTGTTCCGCAAGAAATTCGGCCTGAGCGTAAATCAACAGGTTAGACGAATCATTCATCTGCGGGTTCAATAATAAAGTGAGTTCAATGGCATCATTTGCCGAATTATCTTTCAGGTTGCCAAGCACTTTTGATAAATTCTTCTTTGCCTCATCAAAATTTCCCTGATAGAAATTTACTTTTCCCAGCTTATAAATTGCTTTGTTCTTCTGTTCCTCGCTGGCACTTAGAAGCTTCAATATTGATGAAAAATCTTTTTCTGCTTCATCAAGCTTCCCGTCAATTAAGGCAATATTTCCTAGTTCGAGATAAGCCTCCGCTGAATTTTTTGACAAAGGCGCTTCTTTTACAATCGTCTCCAGAAGTCTTCTCGCTTCCTCATAATTATTCAAAAGATAAAATTGGATTACTGCGATCCTGAGCATACTTTCATAAGCAGGTTCTGAATGTTTAAAGAGATTAATGATTGCATTAAATGCACTTAATACTTTTTCAGTTTCTTCAGACTCAAATTTCTTTAATGGAAAATACGGTTTCCACAATGGAAGTGTTTTTTCATAATCTTCAAGAAGCGAGGCTTCAAGTGAGCGGGCATAGCCGAGTGATGCCTGCGAGTTAACCGGTGAATCAGGATAATCGTCTGTGATTTTTTTGAAAATATCAGCGGCTAGCTTGTACTCTTTTTCGGAAAACATCTGTCTTCCAAAATTATACAAGTCTCTTCCTTTACTCGACTGAACTTCATCTATATAAAGATAAATTTCATAAGCTTTCTGATATGATTTTTTTTCTGAATACAATCTTGCAAGTAAAAATGAAAAGCTGAGATTGTTTTTTTCGGCACAGTCCTCAATTACTTTTATAGTTGCATCAAGTGCGCCCGGTCTGTTCACATTCTGAAAAACGTTAGACTCAACAATCTGCTGCTGTGAAGGTTGATTTGAAAGAATGTAGCAGTACTCCTGTGCTGCTTTTTCAAACTGCATTGTTAGTGAATAAAGCCGCGCAAGATCAAATGCATATAAAACTTTATCCTCAGATGCTTTCTTTCCCTGTTCATATAAATCGATTGCTATTTCGAAAGCTCTTCTTTCTAAAACAAAGTTCCCAACCACTCTGTAAAATACTGGGTTAATATTACCAGACTGAAATGGTTTATTCCACACTTCAACTGCTTTCTCCTCATTACCCATTAAGTAATAAGTCGATCCAAGCATTCCGTACGCTTCAATATCATCTGGTTTTTGCTTAATTCTTTCATCAAGAATATTTACGAGTGCAGCATAGTTTTTTAATTGAGTGTAAGTCCGATAGAGTGCATTAATATACATCGCGTTTGCCCCATCTGACTGATACAATTCTTCATAAAGCTTTACTGCGGATTTGTAATCTCCAATTTGTTCATAGCTTTGTGCAAGCGAAAACTTCTGCTCATTTCTCTGCTGAGCATGAACAGAGAATATCAGCAAAACCAGAATTAATGGTGCAATTTTCATTTTCATACTGATGCAAAATAAGAATTTATTAGCCGCTTTCAAGGTCAATTTAAGGTTTATGTTTCAAGCAATTATGCATTTCATCCATCAAATGGAGGTATTGTCTGAGAGCTTAATCTTTAGAAGGTTTTTCAGTATTTTTACCGCCAATGAAAAAGGTTTTTGTACTTGGTTCTACCGGATCAATTGGTGTTAATTGCCTGAATGTTATCAGCAATCTGAAATACGATTTTGAAGTAGCGGGCCTGACTGTAAACTCAAACACCCAATTACTCCTTGAACAGATCAGAGAGTTCAATCCAAAAGTAGTTGTTGTACGAGATGAAAGTGCAGCAAAAAAAATCTCCGGAAAGATTCCAAAAGGTTGCGAGTTGTTGATTGGTGAAGATGGATTAATAAAAGCAGCTGTTGAAACTGAATATGATATTTTCATGGGAGCGATGGTTGGGTTTGCTGGTTTAGCTCCAACTCTTGAAGCAATAAAACGCGGTAAACGAATTGCACTGGCAAACAAAGAAACTCTCGTCGTAGCAGGAGAAATTGTTACAAAGCTTGTTCTTGAAAATAGTGCTGAGATAATCCCAGTTGATTCCGAACATAGTGCAATTTATCAATGTCTTGTCGGTGAAAATTTAGAGGTAGTTGAAAAGTTAATACTTACTGCTTCCGGCGGACCTTTTCGTGATAAAGATAAATCGTTTTTTGAAACTGCAACTGTAGATGAAGCATTAAATCACCCAAACTGGAAAATGGGCAGCAAGATTACAATTGATTCTGCCACAATGATGAATAAGGGACTTGAAGTTATTGAAGCACATTGGTTATTCGGATTGCCGGCAGAAAAAATTGAAGTTGTGATTCATCCGCAGTCAATTATTCATTCGATGGTTCAATTTGTCGATGGTTCAATAAAAGCACAGCTTGGACTGCCGGATATGAAGCTGCCGATTCAATATGCACTCACTTTTCCAGAAAGAGTTCGGAATAATTTTGATAGAACAGATTTGCCGGCAATTGGTTCTTTAACTTTTTATGAGCCTGATTTAAACAAATTTGAATGTTTGAAACTCGCATTCGATGCTCTGAATACTGGAGGAACAGCTCCCTGTATTTTGAATGCGGCAAATGAGGTAGCTGTCAGTAAATTTTTACTTAAAGAAATAAAGTTCTCACATATTCCCTTGTTAATAAATAAAGCTTTGGATAAAGTTGAGAATAATTTATCACCCAATTTGGGAACGATATTTGAATGTGACAAAGTCACCAGAGAATATGTAAACCAGATCATCTAATATTTAGCTGCTAGTTTCAATGACTAAAGAAGAGAATATAAGCTACTGGATTGAATCTTCTGACAGTAATGCTGTTACAATGAATAATCTTTTTAATTCTAAAAATTATGACTGGTCGCTATTTATTGGTCACCTTGTTATTGAGAAATTATTAAAAGCATATTATATAAAACATAGAGATGAACATTATCCTCAGATACACGATTTGCTAAGACTTGCTGATAGAGCAAATTTAAGTTTAACTGATGAACAGAAAGATTTTCTGGATGAAGTCACCGGATTTAATATTAGTGTAAGATATGAGGATTACAAGAAAGAATTTAGAAAAAATGCACGGCTGAGTTTGCCAAAGAATATATTGATAAAATCGAAGAGTTCAGGAAATGGATAAAGAAAAAATTACAGAAATATTAAAAGCTTACGTCAACGCTTTAATTTCTAATCGTATTCCTGTTGCACAGGCGTACTTATTTGGCTCGACTGTTAAAGGTACAGATAATATTGATAGTGATTTTGATGTTGCATTGTTTCTGAAGAAAATGCAGGATGAAATAAGTATGCTTAACCAGCTAATGAAAATACGACGTGAGTTTGATCTGAGAATTGAGCCTCATCCTTTTTTAGAAAATGATATTGACAATGGAAATCCGTTGGTGAAGAATATTATTACGACCGGAGAAAAAATTTATTAAATGATGATGAGAAAATTTTACATAGTAACATTTTTATTAAACTTTAACTGAGAAACAGGAGTTACTTTCTTAATGGATTATATAATTTATTTTGCGATTACAATCGGAATACTTGTTTTTATACACGAGCTTGGACATTTCCTCGCAGCAAAGATGACCGGAATGCGGGTTGATGTTTTCGCAATCGGATTTGGTAAAAGACTTTTCGGATATAACAAAAAAACCGGATTTACATTTGGCAATCTGCCAAAAGATTTTGATGGTGAAGGAAATACTGATTACAGACTTTCGATGCTTCCTCTCGGCGGCTATGTGAAAATTGCGGGAATGGTTGATGAAAGCTTTGATACTGAATTTGCCAATAAAGAACCTCAGCCTTACGAGTTTCGTTCAAAAAATTTCTGGCAGAAATCATTTGTAATTACTGCCGGAGTTTTAATGAATCTTTTACTTGCTGTCTTAATCTTTTGGGGTGCAAACTTCTTTAAAGGCAAACCGGTTACACTTACAACTACTGTCGGTTATGTTAAGACTGACAGCCCTGCGGATTCAATTGGATTTATGAAAGGCGATGTTATCCAATCAATAAACGGTGCTGTAGTTGTAAGCTGGGATGACATCAGAAATGAAATCTACATAAACACAATCGGTGAAGATCTCAATGTAAAAGTATTACGAAATGGCGTTGAAGAAAATATATTCGCTTCAAGAAAAATGATTCCTGATATTGAAAAACAGGGAGAATTAATTTCACCAGATGGATTTAAACCTTATGTTGCTGAAGTGATGAAAGATTCTCCTGCTGAAAAAGCCGGACTTTTGTCCGGTGATATTATTGTTGCGTTGAACGGAAAGCCGCTTGGAAGCTCTGCTGAGTTTATAGAAATAGTCTCGCAGAAAGCAGGAGTAGAGCTGAATGCTGAAGTTCTCAGAGGAACAGAAACTCTAAACATTCCAGTTACTCCCGGGAGCGATGGAAAAATAGGAATAGCAATCAACGATATTTTTGAAGGAAAATCGGAGTATAAAACTTTCGGATTCTTTGAATCATTTTATGTTGCAGGAGTTGATCTCGTAAATCTCACCAAAGTAACATTCAGTGTTGCAGGCAAGGTTATCGGCGGTCAGGTTGAATTTGGAAAAGCTTTTGGCGGACCGGTACGAATTGCACAGCTAGCAGCAAAATCTGCCGATGTCGGAATTGAAAGTTTCCTTTTCTTTCTTGCGGTTCTAAGTCTAAGTCTTGCTTTGATTAATATTATGCCCTTCCCTGTTCTTGATGGCGGACATCTGCTGATGATAATTATCGAAACAATTGCAAGAAGAGAAATTCCCGTTAAAGTTAAAATCGCAATCAACAACACCGGCTTTGTCCTGCTATTATTGCTGATGGTATTTATAGTTTATAATGATATACTTTCTTTGTAGGAAATCGGAAATTATTCACAAAATAGAAAACAGG
>JACZKK010000194.1 GCA_014860115.1 Ignavibacteriaceae bacterium | reverse complement strand
CATATACTGATCCCGAGGTTCATAAGATTTTAGAGAAGGGTTTTGACAGATCGCCAATGTATACAGGTTTGATTAGCGGAATTGGCCCAAGGTATTGTCCTTCGATTGAGGATAAAGTTGTAAGGTTCTCCGACAAGGAGAAGCATCAACTATTTCTTGAACCGGAGGGACTCAATAGTGACCAAATTTATGTGAACGGATTTGCTACCTCTCTTCCTGCAGAAATTCAATTAGAAGCACTGCATAGAATTAAAGGTCTTGAAGAAGCGGAGATGGTGCGACCTGGATACGCTGTTGAATATGATTTCTTCCCTCCTCATCAGGTTGATTCAACGCTCGAGACAAAATTAATTAAAGGTCTCTACTTTGCAGGTCAAATTAATGGAACATCAGGTTATGAAGAAGCAGCAGCACAGGGACTAATTGCGGGAATTAACGCTGCACTTAAAATTCAAGGAAAAAAGGAGTTTGTTCTTAAAAGAAGCGAAGCCTATATTGGTGTTCTCGTAGATGACCTTGTTACTAAATCTACGGATGAACCTTATCGAATGTTTACATCTCGAGCTGAACACAGACTCCTTTTAAGACAAGACAATGCAGACAGAAGGTTAATGAATTATGGGAGAGAGTTTGGTATAATCAATTCTGAAGATGCAGAGAAAGTTCAAGATCGGGAACGTAAAATATTTACAGGAATATCAGCGTGCAGAAAAACAAAACTTAGTGCAAAAAAAATCAATAATTTTTTGGAAGCAAAAGGTTCTTCATTAATAGATTCGACTGAAACTATCGCAAATCTTTGTAGAAGACCAGAGTTATCATTATCAGAATTATTGAACCTAGATGGTATTTCAGATAATTTTGATATAAGCCTACTACTAGAAGATGAAGTAGTAATGCAACAAGTTGAAATTGATTTAAAGTATGAGGGTTATTTGAAACGTCAGGAGGAAATGATAGCGAAGATGGAAAAATATGAAAATCATTTAATCCCTTTAACATTAAACTATCTTGAATTAAAAGCATTATCGACAGAGAGCAAAGAAAAACTTCAGAGGTATAAACCCAGATCGATTGGTCAGGCTTCCCGAATACCTGGTGTGACGCCTTCTGATATTTCCGTATTATTGATATATTTAAAGAGATAATTTTAATTTTTTTATGGCCGATAAACAGGACCAGTACCTAAAAGAGCTAAACGTATTTTGCTGGGAAAATGGTTTTAATCCCGAACCTACCAGATCAGAGCGACTTGCGTATTTCGCACAACTTGTTGTTGATAAAAACAAAAAGATAAATCTCATTTCAAAGCGTGACCTAGATTCAATTATAGAAAAGCACATCTTTATCTCCGCATATATATCCAAATATCTTCCAGAAAAAGTAACGAAGTTTTTAGATATTGGTACTGGTGGCGGATTTCCGGGAATTCCCCTGGCAATAATGAGACCTGATATCAGAGGTGTTTTAGCTGATTCTACACTAAAGAAGGTTGAAGCTGTAAAAGATTTTATTGACAAACTCAAGTTGAGCAATGTAATTGCGGAGAATCACCGCGTTGAAAGCGAAGAATTTATTTCCAGGCATGGTAATTCATTTGACCTGATTGTTAGTCGCGCTACGGTTCCACTAATAATACTTTTCAGGTATGCCATCCCGCTAATTAAAGAGAAAGCATTTTTATTTGCGATGAAGGGTGGAGACTTGTCAGAGGAATTTTCAAAAGCGGAATTGAAGTATAAATCATACATAAAAAAATCAACTGTTTATGATCTTCACTATAAACCTACAAATATCAGAAATCAAAAAGGGAAGAAATTAGTCCTGCTTGAACTTCAAAAATAAAACAATAAGGAAGTTTCAGTAAAAATTTTAAAAGGGTTCAATTAATTGAGCCCTTTTTTGTTGCTGTATGAAAGTTGAAACATTAAAAAAATTTAGCACGCAATCAACATTTGATGAGATTAAAAATAAACTTAATCAATCATCTGGAAACATTGTTTTCTGTTCTCAACTTTATGGTGCGATAAAATCCTTTTTTGCTTTGGAGATTGCTAAGGATGAGAGGCAAATTGTGATACTGCAACCCGAGGCAAAAGCTGCAGAGGAATCATTTGTAGAGCTGAATCTGTTTGGTCTTGAAGAACAGTTACTTCTTTGGGATGAATTTTCAACCGAAGTCATTCAGGAAAAACTGACTAAAATTTCCCGGATGAAAAAGTTGATTCTTGTATCAACTTACGATCTTCTTAAGCTTAAGCTTCCCGCACAAGATCGAGTGAACAAATCAACAACGGTTATCCGGACAGGTGGGGAGATTAAGTATGATGAATTGATAGAATATTTAAACTTACTCAATTATCAGCAAGATAAATTTGTTGAAGCTCCCGGTGAATTTTCAGTAAGAGGTTCGATAATAGACTTTTGGTCATACAGTGAAAATAATCCGGCACGATTAGAATTTGACGGAGATTTTTTAGAATCAATTCGGTATTTCGATCCAGAAAGCCAGCGCTCAATCGAGAATGCAGATAACGTTTCACTGGCAGGTAAAATAATCAAGACAGAAGAATTAACGACTGATATTTTTGAATATCTTGATAATCCGATAATAGTTGCATCATCTTTTGAACTTCAGAATAAAACTTTTAAACCTGCCAAAACCGAAGAAGTTGATTTAAAAGTTATTGATAAGAATGTCTCTGTCGATGAAGTTTACGAAGCGCAAGACTTTCCGGAATTTGAAAATCTTTTACCTGAATCAGTCGATGATTCTTTCAAAATAAATCTTGATGATCTTCTGCGAAAAAATAATGCTCGCTGGATACTTGAAGAAGAAATTGCCGTTTCACCGAATAGAATAAATATCGGTTTTTCTGAAGCACCAACCATCAACTCCAACTATCAGATTCTATTTAATGTTCTAAAGGAATATTCAGAAAAAAATTATGACGTGATTTTAACTTCCGAGAATGAACTTCAAACCTCGAGATTGAAAGAACTGCTTTCAGAGTATAATGAGGAACTTTCAGAACTGATTGCATCTCAGAAAATTAAATTAGATACTTTTCCAATTAAAAAAGGATTTATTCATCACAAAGAAAAAATTCTTCTTCTTACCGATTATCAAATATTTAACAAACCGTACCGCTCAAAGCTTCCACTAAAAAAGAAATACAGCAAGTCAAAATCCAAATCAATAGCTTCAATAAAACACGGGGACTATGTTGTTCACGAGAGTTATGGAATAGGTATGTATGCCGGGCTTAAAACAATAAACATAGGTGACGCAAAACAGGAATCGATGAAACTGCTTTATAATGAAGACGGGGTTGTTTATGTAAACCTTAACTATCTCAATCTTGTAAAAAAATATTCATCCAATGAAAATTTAAAACCAACTCTATCAACCTTAGGAACAGGAGAATGGGAACGAAGAAAAACAAAGACGAAAAAGAAAATCAAAGAAGCAGCGAGAGAGTTGATTGAACTTTACGCAAAACGGAAAGCGACAAAAGGTTTTCAATTCAGTTATGATACTATCTGGCAGAAAGAACTGGAGGCGGCATTCTTTTATGAAGATACTCCTGATCAGGAAAAAGTAACAAATGAAGTTAAATCAGATATGGAAGCACCAAATCCAATGGACAGACTTGTTTGCGGTGATGTTGGTTTTGGTAAAACAGAAATTGCAGTACGCGCTTCATTCAAAGCTGTGCAGGATGGTAAGCAGGTAGCGCTGCTTGTCCCGACAACAATTCTTGCCGAACAGCATTATAATACTTTTAAGGACAGATTAACTCAGTTTCCCGTTCGAGTTGCCGCACTTTCAAGATTTCAATCGAAAAAAGAACAGGAACAAATTTTAAAAGATCTCGGGCAGGGAAATGTTGATGTTGTAATAGGAACTCACCGGCTGCTTTCAAAAGATATTAAGTTCAAAGATCTCGGTTTGCTGATGATTGATGAGGAACATCGATTTGGTGTCTCCGCAAAAGAAAAACTTCGTGAGCTTAAAATTAATGTTGATACACTGACACTAACTGCAACTCCGATTCCACGGACATTGAACTTGTCTTTGCTCGGTGCTCGCGATCTTTCAATAATTGCAACGCCGCCGCCAAACCGGCAGCCTATTTACACAACTGTTTCAACATTTGATATTACGAGAATCAGAGAATGGATATATAATGAGTTGAAAAGGGGAGGCCAAGTTTACTTTGTTCACGATCGTGTTGAATCAATTGGAAAGCTTGCTGATTATCTGAATAAACACATTCCTGATATTAAAATTGGAACCGCACATGGACAAATGAAATCATCCCAGCTTGAAGAAGTAATCCACGGATTCCTCAGCAAAAAGTATGATGTTCTTCTATCAACAAAAATTATTGAGTCCGGACTCGATATTCCAAACGTCAACACAATAATTATAAATAGAGCTGATAGATTTGGACTTGCCGAACTTCATCAGCTTCGTGGAAGAGTTGGAAGATCAACTCGACAAGCATATGCATATTTCATCGTTCCATCATTGAGTGGAATAACAAAAAAAGCGATGCGACGACTTCAGGCAATTGAAGAATACACTGAGATCGGATCGGGATTTAATCTTTCGATGCGTGATCTGGAAATTCGTGGTGCAGGAAATCTTCTCGGCAAAGAGCAGTCAGGTTTTATAAATGAAATCGGTTTTGATCTTTATATTAAAATGATCGATGAAGCAGTTGAGGAGTTGAAGTATCAGGAATACCAGGAAATATTTAAAACACTTCCACAGAAAGAAGACAGAACCGAGCCGACAATCGATCCGTATTTTGAAATCGGAATTCCCGAAACATATATGCCCGAACAGATGGACAGGCTTAGTTTCTACACTGCACTTTATTCAATTAAGAGTCTGGAAGAACTGGACGAATTAAAAGAAGAAATGGAAGATCGTTTCGGTCCTGTTCCGGAGTTGGTGAATAGACTATTGATGATTGCAACTTTGAAATATTATGCATCGTTCGCTTTGTTTGAAAGAATTATTATGAATAGAAAAATCGCGAACATCCTTTTACCAAAAGGGCAGAAGGAAGATTATTATAAAATTAAGTTTGTTGAGCTGATGAGGTATATCGTCTTCAATCATAAAGACAATGTCAAATTTGAACAGAAGGACGAGACGATGAAGCTGGTAATCAAGAATAATTTTCAATCCCCGGAAAAACTTTTAGAATTTCTCATCGACTTCAGTAAGAACATCGGAAGTCTATTTGAGAAAGGCAATAAAAAAGAAACATCTGTGAACTAAAATAACCGTGCAATCCGATGCTTGCCCCTCGTATCATTACTTCCTAAGTTTGCATTTAATTATTGATTAATTAATAATGGCTTTTAGTAAAGAGAAACCATATAACGAACTTCCGCTTCTTCTGCCCGATAAAAAAAATTGGGAAACGCTTGAAGTTTATAAAAAACTTGCAGATGCTCGTGCATCTCTTGCTGAGCTTAAAGGCAGACTTCCGATAATTCCAAATCCGCTTATGCTGATCAATACTCTTGTTCTTCAGGAGGCAAAAGACAGTTCGACAATCGAAAATATTTTTACTACTAACGATGCTCTATACAAAGCCTTCTCATCCAATCTAACTAATGATGCATCTACAAAGGAAGTTCTGCGTTACCGCGAAGCTTTGTGGAATGCATTTACCAAAATGAAAAAACCGTCCGAGTATTCTGAAAAGCTCGCCGTTGAAATTTTTAAAACAATTACTGACAAGAAAGAAGAAATCAGGAAAGTTCAGGTTTACATTGGCAGCAGTAATCATATTGTTTATACTCCGCCGTCACCGGGAAATATTTTGAAGGAAAAATTAACCAACTGGTTTGATATTACACTCAAAGAAAAGAATGTTGATCCGCTTATCAAAATGTCAATGCTTCATTACCAGTTTGAAGCTATTCATCCCTTTACCGATGGTAATGGAAGAACAGGAAGAATCCTGAATGTATTATATCTCTGCAAAGAAAAACTTATCGATCTTCCGGTCATCTACCTTTCAAAATTCATTCTCGATAATAAAAACGATTATTATAAATTTTTAAGAGAAGTCACGGAGAATAAAAAATGGGAAAACTGGATTTTGTTCATGCTCAATGCAGTGAATGAAACAGCAAAACTAACTTTGCATAAAGTGAATGCAATCTATGAAGAATATCTTTCTGTAATTGAAAAAGTCCGAACAAAAGCTCCAGATATTTACACTCACGAATTAATCGATGTTATCTTCAATCAACCGTACTGTAAAATTGCAATCCTTGAAGAAAAGAAAATTGCTTCCCGCAACACTGCCAGCAAGTATCTCAGAAAATTAGAAGAACTCGGAATTCTTAAGTCCGAAGTAGTCGGCAGAGAAACTCTCTACAAAAACATTTTACTTTTCAACATTTTATCTTCCAAATAAAAGACACGAGTAAAAATTTAATGGATTTGTGCACGTTTAACTTCGTATGCACAGCCGTTGTGCACGTCTTTTTTATATGCACAAATTATCTTGATATTTGTGCAAGTAAAATAAAAATGCACTGATTTTGGGCATATAATTAAGGTTTGGAAGGGTATGGAAAAGGCTGTCTTTAAAGGTTCTCTCGATACATTTCATTACTCGAGAACCTTTTTCGGTTTTCGAGTTTTTTCTGATGAAATCAGAAAAAGTATCGAGAAAACATTACTAGTGAGACAGCCTCTTTAAAGGAAACGCGACTTTATTTGATTCTTGTGTATTTAATTTCCATCATTTTCATTTCTGGTTTTCCGCCTTCTTCCATATACATTGTGAACATAGATTCATCATCATTAATGTACTGGATGATTTCGCGAACTTTATATTCTCCGGTGAAACTCATTCCCGATCCGGCATACGTAAATGTTTTTGTTGCTTCATCATAAGAACCTTCTAATACCATCCCGCCAGTACTCATATTATCCACCCAGTAGCTGAAAAATTTTTTCGCTGCATTATCGTAGCCGGTTATTGCTGATCCTTCAAAGGGCATACCCATAAAATTTGCAGTCTCTTTTGAATGGAAATATCTTCCGCCGAGCATTGATTCACAAACTGATTTACCTTCAGTTACAGTTGGCGGGATGTTTGGGTCCATCCAGGATTTAATTTCAGTTTTCCATTCGCCAACACTTTTAGCAAGTAGATCATGCATAGCGCCGGGAGTCATATATTCCTGCCAGGCTTTCATCATTTCAGGATCCATTCCCATGTTTTCATCCTGTGCATTCAGCAAAGACAAAGTCGAAAAAGAAAGAAAGAGAAAAAGAACTAGTAAGTATTTCATAGAGCCTCCAATAAGTTATTAGTTGTTTGTAGATTATTGAATTAAGTGGTTCGGACTTTTATTACAAGCTTTTTAACATCTGAAATTTTTCCGGTAGTGATTCCCGGCATATGAACATCTTCAGGAAAAAATATTGCGAACATTCTGGATGAAACTTTTGTGAATGATTTATTTCCGGTGTAAAACACAATATCATTTTCTTCTTTGTATGGTTCAAGAATTTGCTGTTGGCCAAGTGGAATATATCCCATCTGCTCTTCACCGCTGATCACGTACTGAACATCAATATACTTTCTGTGAGCTTCAAGCTTTCCTTCTTGCTCTGACTTGGTTTTGTACTCGCTAACTAATGCGAAAATGTTTTCTCCATTGATTTCATATTTACCCGGTTGAATATTTTTCAGGTCAGTCGTTCTGATATATTCAAATGATTTGCTTATGCGCTCACTTATATTTTTATAGAGATGTGAGTTTTCAATTTTATCTATTATCATTGCAATATACTTTTAGTTTGCTGCGAGAAGACTTTTTATAGAGATATCTTCATCTATATCCTCCCAGTGTATGCCGATTCCTTTACCAATTAATCGCCAGTTTTTTCTCTGCTTATCATTTGCATCCCGTAAACGTGGGAACCATTCCAGAGGAGCAGATATTTCACGTCCATCAGCAAGTACGACTTTTAATGCATCTGAAGTGAAACTTAAATCCACCACTTTAGGTTCAACTTTTATTGCTAAAGTACTCATTCCATTTTTCCTCAAATAAATTTTTATTTTCTTCTACTAATTTTCTCAATTCTGAAATTTCGGAACTGCGAAATCCAACTGACTCTGCTAACTGAATTGGGTTCAGCCAAAATTTGGCATAACGGTCAGTGTGCTCGATATGTATATGGACGGGCTCATTTCCTTCACGACTGAAAAAGAAAAACCGGTAACCCTTTATGCGAAGTATTGTTGGCATATGTAAATATAATAGTTTGAAAAGAACTTAGAAAGCAAAGATTTTTTCTTATTCAATAAACGCTGTGACTTCATATTGATAAAATTGAGTGGCTTAACGATAAAAGATTATCCGCAAAGATAAATATGACAAATACACGCTTCATTTTTTATATTTGATATCAAAATCGGAGGGAAAATGGCAAAAAATTCATCATTCGACATAGTTTCTGAAATTGATTTCCAGGAGGCAGATAACGCTGTAAACCAGGCAATCAAAGAAATTCATCAAAGATATGATTTAAAGGATTCTGCAACTGAGATTGAGCTGAACAAAAAAGACAAGCTGATAAATCTCAACACAAAAGACGATTACTCGCGTAAGCAGTCAATTGATATTCTGCAGACTAAATTTATAAAAAGGGGGTTATCAATTAAAGTTATGAAACTTGAAGAACCCGAACCTGCAGCCAGTGGAAGACTAAGACAGAAAATTTCTTTGCAGAGCGGAATATCAAAAGACAACGCAAAGAAAATTACAAAGATGATTAAAGATATGAACGTTAAAGTAAGTGCACAGATTATGGATGAAAGAATCCGTGTGCAGGGAGCAAAGAAAGACGATTTGCAGATTGTCATTCAAAAAGTAAAAGAAGCCGATCTGGATTTTCCTGTTCAGTTTGTTAATTACCAGTGAAAAATATTTAAACCAAAAGTTATAGTTATATAGAAAAGGACACCATGATTTCGTTCAAATCAAGATTTGATAAAAAATATTTAAGTGATGGTTTAAAAGCTCATTTCAAGATTAAACTTAAATTGATTAAATATCTTCCACTTGTGGGGATAGGTTATTTTGTATTATTCATTGCTATTTCATTAATAGGGAATAAAACTATTTCTTTAAGCACACTTGACGTGGTCATGATAGTGGCATGCATTATATTTCCATATTTATACTATTACTTAAATACTATTAACTTCAAGAATAACTCCCTGTATGGTAAAGAGTTAAATTGGGAGGTCAGCTCTGAATTTATAAGAGGATCCAATGAGAGTTTAGAATTTAAAGTTAGATGGAGAGATATCAGAGAAGTTTACAAACTTGGAAATGGAATAATTATTTATCCAAGTAAAAACAATTATTATTGGTTTCCTAAATCTGATTTCGAAAACGAAAATTTATTTTCTGAGATAATGGAATATGTAAAATCTAATGAAGTTAAAAATGTTGTTAAGAATTGAAGCAAAAGTTATAAGTTTTAGATGATCATAAACCTAACCTAAAAAGATTTTTGTCGTATTTAAGAAAATCCACGTTCGACGAGGCAAAGGAAACGATCTGCGGTTAGTTATTTAAAAAGAAAAAAACTGATCTGGATTTTCCCGTTCAGTTTGTTAATTACCAATAAAAAATTTTTATGTGTTGTAATATTGTGCAAAATATTGTACGTTTAATTGCACAAAAAAAACCAGGAGCATTTATGTATAAAATACAATTAGACCAGGATATTCAACCGCTTTCTGAATTTAGATCCAGGGTAGCTTTTTACTTTGAGAAAGTTAAGAAAACTAAAAGACCTTTAATTATTACTCAAAATGGAAAAAGTACAGCAATATTATTAGATGTATCAGAATACCAATCTATGATTGATAAACTGGAAGTTATAGAAGATGTAAAATTGGCTGAAGCACAACTGAGCCAGGGAATGGGAATCTCTCATACAGACGTTAAGAAAAAGTTTTCTAAGAGAGTTTAATAATGAAAATATTCTGGTCACCCCTGGCGGCCGATAGATTGGAAGATATCTATGCTTATATATCAGTTGATAACAAATCAGCAGCTAAGAAAGTGGTTGAAAGAATTTTCAAGAAAGTTGAATCGTTAGCAAAGAATCCAGAAAGAGGGAGAATAGTGCCGGAAACAAACAGAGCGGAAATACGGGAGGTCTTTGAAAGTGAATATAGAATTATTTATCGTATAGAATCTAAAAAAGTTTCTATCCTGACAATCAGGAATTTCAAACAATTATTACCAGATAAAGAGATTAAGTAAGATTTGCAATTAGTAATTCAAAAAGTCCGTCGAGACTCTCCGTCAGGACTTCGTCCTTCCGAGACGAGTAAAAGAAGCTGATCTGTCCGACGAAGTCGAGGATTTTCCTGTGCAGTTTGTTAATTACCAGTGAGCTGAAGTTTTGTGGTATTAGTAATTATCCGTCTTACAAATAAAAGGGTGTACAATGGTTCAACATTGTGTTAATCATTCTGAAAAAGAGGCGCTAAGTTTTTGTCGATCTTGTGGAGAGTATTTTTGTTCAGATTGTTTGAATGAAGGTCTTGAATATTTTTATTGTAAAAAAGATGAATGTATTAAAGCACTTAACAAAGAATTATCTCAAAGAAAAAATGAAAAAGTTAAAAATGTTACTTTATCCAAAGAATCAAAATTTATAAGGAGAGTTGCTATAATATTTATACTTTTAAGTCTTGTTGCACTGATTGATTCTCTTATAAGAATAAAAAACACAATGCTTTTCTATTTAATTCCAGAAGGAGTTGGAATTTCATCACATTTTTTTGGTTTCCTAGTTAAATATGGATGGATTTCTTTAATTGTTAGTCTCGCTATTATAATTTTTTCTTTGTTCGCCTCTATTAAGATTTATTCCAGAAAGTGTAGAAAATTATTTTTATATGCTCTAATCTTCAATATTTTCCTAATCTGTTTATACAATCTATATATTTATAC
>JACZKK010000193.1 GCA_014860115.1 Ignavibacteriaceae bacterium | reverse complement strand
CTGGTTGCGTATGCGAGTCTAGTAAAATAAATTACAGTCATTCTGGCTCGTCCAGAATCTGCGCAACATTCTAGCATAAAGGATTCCGGACTCGCTTTACTCGCCGGAATGACGACTGTGTAAGATAACATCACTTCAATTTTTCTCCGCAAACCTGTTTCTAAGCTCAACAGGATTTCGTTTACTCTTCATTTTTAAATTCAGCATTTCCACAAAAACTGAAAATGCCATCGCGAAATAGATATAGCCTTTCGGAATGTGTTGTCCAAGTCCTTCTGCAATGAGGGAAAAACCAATTAATAGTAAAAATGAGAGTGCGAGCATTTTAACAGTTGGATGCTTTTCCACAAAATCGCTTATACTTTTTGCTGAAACCATCATCACTCCAACTGCAATAACAACAGCAAGAATCATTATCATTAATTCCTGAGCCATTCCAACCGCAGTGATCACTGAATCCAGAGAGAAGACAATATCAAGAAGCATTATCTGCACAATGACGTTCGCAAATGACTTTACTACTTTACTTGCTTTAGTATGTTCTTCTCCTTCAAGCTTATCGTGAATTTCAAATGTACTTTTTGCGAGAAGAAATAATCCGCCTCCGATGAGAATTAAATCGCGTCCGCTTATCTCTTTACCAAAAACTGCGAACAGAGGTAAAGTTAATTTCATTATCCAGACTATAGAAAAGAGTAACAGAATTCGCATTACCATCGCGAGCGCTAATCCGGTAAGCCTTGCTTTGTTTTGTTGTTCCTTCGGAAGTTTGCCTGAAAGGATTGAAATAAAAATTATGTTATCAATGCCCAGTACAATTTCTAGGATAGTAAGAGTTAGCAGGGCAATTAGAGATTCGGGATTTGTTAGCCATTCCAAGTTATCATCTCTTGTTTTTTATTGAATTGTTATTCAAGCGTGAAGGACTATTTCTTGGATTGAGTTTGAATTTCATCATAAGTGAGATCCAATGATTCTGCGGAGAGTAAAAATTTAGTATAAGCTTTCTGTGGATTATGGAACACTTCTTTTGTTAATCCATTTTCAACAATTTCTCCATCCTTTACAATGATGACTCGATTGGAAAGGTTCTTCAGGATTCTCAAGTCGTGGCTGATACAAATCATTGTGAGGTTAAATTCCTTATTTAGTTGCCTGAAAAGTTTGACAAGATTCAACTGCGATTCAACATCCTGAGCTGAGAACGGTTCATCCAAAATCAATAATACTGGTTTGACAGCCAGCAATCGTGCAAGAGCCGCTCTTTGCTGCTCACCGCCGCTAAGTTCCATCCCTCTACGTTTGTACAATTCTTTCGGAAAACCGACAGCACTAAGAACTTTTACTCTTTCTTGTCCAAGATTAGTTTTCTCAACACCTGATATTTTCAGAGCTTCATCAATCACACTCTGAATTTCTCTGAATGGATTTAAAACCTCTCCGTGATTTTGAAAAAGAATTTGAATTTGGCTGCTTTTTCTTTTACTGTTCTGATGTTCTGAATCTAATGTGATTTTCCCCCTATCGGGTTTTATCAATCCTGCAATAACTTTAGCAAGAGTTGATTTCCCCCCACCTGATTCACCGCAGATTCCGAGTATCTCCCCTTGTTCAATTTCAAATGAGACATTTTTTAAAATATCGAACCGCTTTTTCTTCTCCTCCTTGACTTCAACTGAGTAAGAAATGTTTTCAACTTTAAGCAGAGGCATTGCTCATCTCTTTAAATGAGTTTATGAAATTATTTACTTTCTCATCAGGTGATATCAGTAGTTCATTGGGAGTGAAAAATTTAGTCAGTCTTCCGTCTGAGAGATATGCAATGTAATCCGATGATTTAAGTGCGAAGTTAATATCCTGCGTGACGATCAAGACTGATTTATCATTGTCTCTAACGAAGTTCTTCATCTTTAAGAGAATAAGATTCGTCACTGCATAATCAACTCCGGAAGTAGGTTCGTCAAGAATCAAAATATCCGGATTTGCAAGAAGAGCTAAAACAATTAAAAGTCTTTGAGCCATACCGCCGCTCAATTCATACGAATGTAGACCAGATAATTTTTTAAATGTTGGCAGTAAAAAGAAAAGTAGCAGTTCTTCAATTTTAAGCGGGCTTATATTTGAAAGATCAAAGTAGTACTTAATCTTTTTCAAAGGATCGAAACTATTTGCTGCATCCTGAAAAACGTAACGAATGTGTTTCTTCCTGATCTCCCTAAGTTTTTCTTCGGAAGAATTCAACAAGTCGATATCATCAAACTGAACTTCGCCATTGACTTCATATATATCAGGCGGAAGCAGTGAAGTGATAGATTTTATAAGCGTTGATTTCCCGGAACCGTTCTTTCCAAGAATTGTATAAACTTTACCCTTATCAACATCAAACTTGATGTCCTTAAGAATTGTTCGGCTTATTACTTCGTCAATAATTGAAATTGAATTTATGTCTACAGTAAGCATCAGTGAAAATGTTGTTTTTCTTTTACTCAACAAAATAATAAATTGGCGTGAGAAATTACTATTTGTAATACACAATCTTCTTAATGAACATCAAAACATTAAATCTTCTGCTTCTTTTATTTCTTTCATTACTGATAATTGCTTGCAATTCAAATCAATCAACAATTAATAATCGTATTGTTATAGGGATCTCTGCTGATGTTCAATCGTTTAATTCGCTGTTTGCTTTCAGCTATGAAGAAAGTGCAATCGCCGAATTACTTTATCCCGGCTTTTTAGATTTCAGATGGAGTGACAAAAAAGGTGAACTTGAGCCATATCCGATGATTGCAAAAAGCTGGCAATGGGCTGAGGATTCTTTATCAGTAAGATTTTTTCTGAGGGATGACATTCTCTGGTCGGATGGTGAGAAACTTACTGCTTACGATGTCGTTTTTTCATACGATGTATTTTCAGACCCGGAGGTTCAAAGTAGATTATATGGAATATTCGATCAGCTTTTCACTGAATTAGATGGACATATTGATATAGAAAGGACCTTTATAATCATTTCGCCTTTTGAATTTGAAATGCATTTCCCTGAAAGCTCCGTTCCTGACTTGGTTAAGATTGTTGTGCCGGTGATACCGGAACACATATTTAAAAATATTAGCAGAGATCAATTAGCTAGCCACGAAAGTAATTTTAATCCTGTTTCCAGCGGAGCGTTTAAGTTAAAAAAGTGGGACAAAAATCAAACAATAATTTTAGAAGCAGACAGCAATTCATTTCTTTTTAATTCTGGCCAGACGGCTGAACTTGTGTTTAAAATTGTTCCAGACTACACTTCAAGAATTCTACAGATAAAAAAAGGAGATATTGATCTACTCGAATTAGTTAAAGTGGAAGATATGAATGAGCTTAAAGCAGAGCAAAACCTTGAAGTAGTTAATTTAATAGGAAGAGAATATGATTACGTCGGCTGGAACAATGTTGATCCAAATGAACCATCAAAGCCGCACAAACTATTTGGAAGCAGTAATGTACGAAAAGCACTTTCGATGGCAATCAACAGAAAAGAAATACTTGATGAATATTTATTAGGGCAGGGAGAACTTGCTGCATCTCCTGTTTCTCCTATTTTTAAATCAGCTTTTAATCATAATGTTTTGCCGTATGATTTCCATCCAGATGAAGCAAAGAAACTGTTAATTCTTGAGGGTTGGAAGGATGAAGACAGAAATGGAATTCTTGAAAAGGGCAATGAGGAATTCAAATTTAAAATATATTACCCGGTTGGAAATCCTTTGCGTGAGTATGCATCTGTTGTTATTAAAAATAATCTGAAGTCAATCGGGATAGAAGTGACAACAGAAAAAATGGAACTCGGTGCATTCATCAACAATCTTTATGAAAGAAAGTTTGATTCGTGGATAGCTGGTTTTGGAGTTCCGATTCCGCTTGACTTAAAGCCTTATTGGTACACTGATCCGAATGTTGCTGTCGTTAATTTTCCAAGTTACAGTAATTCTGAGGTAGATAAAATTCTTAATCAATTGGAAACTAGAATTAGCAATGAAAGAAAAAATAAATTATTAAAAGAGTTCCAGGAAATTATTCACAAAGATGAGCCGGTTACTTTTCTTTATTGGACTCCTAACGTTATTGTCTACAACACTCGAATAAAAAATCTGAAAATAACTCCTCACGGAGTGCTGGTCCATTGCTGGGAATGGACTATTAATTAGCATGGCAATATGAAATCGGAAATTGTAAAGGCACTATTTACCCGTATTTTATCTTCACTGCTGACACTCTTTCTTCTTGTAAGCTTTCTATTTATAATTATAAGACTTTCACCCGGAGATCCAACCGACAAATACATATCTGCAAAACTCGGCAGTGAACTTTCGGAAAGAATCGCAGAAAAGTTTTCACTTAATCAACCAGTGACGGATCAATATCTTTCGTTTGTTGCAAATGTTTTTAGAGGAGATTTGGGTGTATCCTACAATTACAGGCTTCCGGTTTTCGAAGTGATCTGGGAATATTTTTCATTCACACTTGTGTTTGCATCAATAAGCTTTATTCTTCAGATAGGTTTGAGTATCTGGCTTGCTCTTTGGGTAATAAAAAAACAAAAAAAGTGGTTGAACAAATTTGTAACTAACTCCTCACTATTTATTTACTCTATTCCTGCGTTTGTCCTTGGTGTAGCTTTAATCTATATCTTTTCAGTGAATCTAAATTTATTTCCAATCTCAGGTATGAAGTCACTGGATTACGATAATTTGTCTTTCTTCTCTCAGGTTTTAGACAAAATTCATCATCTTGTTTTGCCTTTGATAACTCTAACTGCTGCAGGTGTTGCTTTATTTTATAAATACATTAAAGAAAGCATGGACGAAGTACTTCAACAAACATTTATAGTTAATCTTAGAGCATCTGGGATGAATGAAAAAACTATTTTTAGAAAGCATCTAATCTCGAATGCATTAAGACCATTAATATCTGTTGCCGGCGTTGAGCTTGGAATTCTTTTAGGCGGAGCGTTAATTACGGAAGTAATATTTAGTCTTCCCGGGATGGGGAGATTGACAGTTGATTCTATCTTTTCACGCGATTATCCTTTAGTGATTGGTTGTGTATTTACTGCGGGTGCTGTAATGATTCTGGCAAACTTTTTAGCTGATATTGTTAAACTTAAAATTGATAAAAGATTGGTTAAGGGAATTCTCAATTGAAATCCGGATTAAAAATAATTCACTGGATAATTTTTCTTTGGCTATTATTATTAATAATACGTTTTGAATTGATTATAGATTATCTGTCATTAATTTTCAGTTACATCAGTCTGATTTTTAATGATACTTCTTCTGCTTTTACAGTTCTAAGCTTCAGCTTTGCTGATGCTTCTTTGTCTACACTACTTTTTCTTTTAATCATTCCACTGATACTATTTTTTAGAAAAAGATTTCATTTTATCACGGGCAAGCTGAATTTTTCTTTTGGATTTTTAATAGTGCTTGGATTTGTTTTTCTGTTTGCGCCAATTATCTCAAATGAGAATCCTGAATTCTCGAAAAATCTATCTGTAACAAAATTACTTCCACCTTTCAGTTCTGTAAAACAGTTTGAATTAAAATCGGATATGGACATTAAATTATCAGATGCAGAAATTTTTCGAAAGGAAGCTGAAAAAGTAATCAAACCATCATTTAACGATAACATTATTCTTGCAGATAGTTTCAGGTTATCAGATAAAGTTACCTACTATCAAAAAAATGAAGCTTATGAAATTGAAAGAGAATCGTTGAATAGTAAAACCGGAATTCCTGTTATCGAAACAAAATTATATTTACTTGGCACCGATGAGTTTGGAAGAGATTTGTTTGCCCGATTAATTCATGGAACTCGCATCTCAATTACTGTCGGTCTAGGAGCGGTTGTTCTATCATTTATAATAGGCATTATTTTAGGATTCATTGCAGGTTATCGTGGTGGTTTTCCGGATGTACTACTTAATCGTTTCGCAGAAATCTTTTTAGCATTCCCGGTAATTTATCTTGTTGTTTTAATTTTAGCTTTGTTCGGTAGTTCAATTTTTTCGGTTATAATTGTTTTAGGAATTTCCGGCTGGATGAGCTTGTTTAAAATCGTGAAGAGTGAAGTTCTATCGATTAAACAAAAGGATTTCTTTTCAACAGCTGAACTTATCGGCATGAGTAAGATTCAATTACTATCAAGAGAAATATTACCTGTAATTATAGCACCGGTATTGGTGAACATGGTATTTTTATTTAGCAATATCGTGCTTGCCGAAGCTGCTTTGAGTTATCTAGGTCTTGGAACCGGCAGTTCATTTCCTTCCTGGGGTTCAATGATAAGTTCCGGACAGGAATATATTACTAAAGCATGGTGGCTGATTGCGTTTCCGGGATTAGGTTTAATATTAACTTTATATACTTTTAACTCCTCAGGAAGAATGCTCGGTAAAGTTTTAAATCCAAGATTAAAAAAATGATAAACACTCGCTACGAAATAATAAAAAAGCTCGGTGAAGGAAGAAGCTCAGTTTATCTTTGCCGGGATATTGAATTTCCCGAAAAAGAATATGGGATAAAAATTCTTCCACCTGTTAAAGATAATCACGAGCAGGAAATTTTTATAAAGGAATTTTTTACGCTGCAGAGACTTGAGCATCCGGGCATTATTGAAGCCTTTGAGTTCGGTACTGTATTTCATACAGATGGAGAAAAAGGAATTGAAACAGGCTCAACTTTCATAATTATGGAGTACTTTGAAGGGGAAGAACTTCTTTTAGTTAAAAATAATTTCAATTAAAAAAATCTGAAAGAGATTCCTGCGGCCACAAGATTCGAACATTATCGTTTCTTTCACTATCGTGTTTTTTATTTATTTCGATTCCGACTTGTTTCGGCAATGGAATGGTATTTTCCGAATGTTTTCGGCATGATTGGCACACGCTTTGGCCTGCGTTCTGATCGAAGTGAGTAAGGTTTTGACTCGTAC
>JACZKK010000192.1 GCA_014860115.1 Ignavibacteriaceae bacterium | reverse complement strand
TGTCCAGTTTGTTCATCGGTAACCTGCTTTAATGTTGAGCCATCAACAAGATCCACAAAACCAACTTTACCTGGAATATCAGCAATGATTAATGCATTGTAAGGATCGTGATGATAAAGAGGTGAATTCTTGTTTACTTTTTGCCCATCATCAACAGTTAGTTCAGCACCGTAAGGTACATCATATTTTTTTAATTGACGATTATTTTCATCATATATACCTACAGCACCTCTTCTTCCGGTTACAACTTTTACTATTCTATCAGGTCCGCCAAAGGGATCCTGATTCATTTTTTCAACGAATACTACTTTTTCAAACTTTACTGCACCCTCGATATTAGTTTCAACCTGTGATTGAGTTGCAATTCTTGAAGAAGTACCACCAAGATGGAATGTTCTAAGTGTGAGCTGCGTACCTGGTTCACCAATCGATTGTGCGGCAACGATACCAACCGCTTCACCTATCTCAACAAGCTTGCTGGTAGTTAAATTTCTACCGTAACATTTAGCACAAACACCCTTCTTCGATTCGCAGGTTAACACCGTTCTGATATAAACAGCATCAATATTAGCATCTTCAATTTTTTCAGCTATGTCCTCAGTGATAATCTCACCTGCTTCAATAATCAGTTCTTCTGTTATTGGATGATAAACATCTTCCTGAACAACTCTTCCGGTAATACGTTCACCTAATGGTTCTCTTTCCTGTTCAACATCTTTAAGAGCTTTAACCTCTATACCAAGAATAGTTCCGCAATCTATTTCAGTGATAATAACATCCTGAGAAACGTCAACTAATCTTCTAGTCAAATAACCTGCATCTGCAGTTTTGAGTGCAGTATCTGCCAATCCTTTTCTTGCACCGTGTGTAGAAATAAAATACTCGAGAACTGTTAATCCTTCTTTAAAATTTGCAACAATTGGGTTCTCAATAATTTCACCAGCTTGACCAGATAATGTTTTCTGAGGTTTCATCATCAAACCTCTCATTCCTGCTAACTGTCTTACCTGTTCCTGTGAACCTCTTGCACCTGAGTCAACCATCATATGAAGTGAATTAAATCCGCCTTCTGCTCGTTTAATTTTTTCCATAAGTGCACGCGATACGTCATTAGTAGTATGAGTCCAAACGTCTATTATTTTATTATATCTTTCAGCATCAGTAATAACACCCTGTTCGTGCTCGTTAAGAATACCATCAACTTTTTTATTTGCCTTAGCAATAAGATTTTCTTTTTCTTCAGGAACAACCATGTCTGCGTAACTCACTGACAACCCACCTTCACTCGCAAATTTGAATCCAAGATCTTTAAGATCATCGAGGAATTTTGCAGTTACCTTGTTACCAAGCTGGATATACATCTTGCCGATGATTCCACCAAATATTTTCTTAATGAGCAACTGATTAATGTAACCCATTTCCTTCGGAAGGACTTGATTGAAGATAATTCTTCCTGTAGTTGTCTCAATAAAATTACCATCTATCTTAACTTTAATCTTTGCATGCAAACCGACCTTCTTACTATCATAAGCGATTATCACTTCTTCGGGAGAGTAAAAGATCATTCCCTCGCCCTTATCACCTTCTTTCTGCTTCGTAAGATAATAACAGCCGAGAACTATATCCTGAGTAGGAACAACAATCGGGCTTCCATTCTGAGGAGATAATATGTTATGACTGCTGAGCATTAATAATGAAGCTTCAAGCTGTGCTTCGTAAGAAAGAGGAACGTGAACTGCCATTTGGTCACCATCAAAGTCTGCATTAAATGCAGTACAAACCATTGGATGAAGCTGAATAGCTTTTTCATCAATAAGTATCGGCTGAAAAGCCTGAATACCTAATCTGTGTAACGTTGGAGCTCTATTAAGCAGAACAGGATGTGCCTGGATTATTTTTTCAAGAATATCCCAGATCATCGGATCTTTTCTGTCCACAACTTTTCTTGCACTCTTTACAGTTTTATTATGTCCTCGTTCAATAAGCTTTCTGATCAGAAATGGTTTAAATAATTCAACCGCGATATCTTTAGGAAGACCGCACTGGTGGAGCTTAAGTTCGGGACCAACAACGATAACTGAACGAGCAGAATAATCAACTCTCTTTCCTAACAAGTTCTGACGGAATCTTCCTTGCTTTCCTTTGAGCATATCACTCAAAGATTTTAATGGACGATTACTATCACTTCTAACTGCACTCCCTCTTCGTGAATTATCAAACAGAGCATCAACTGCTTCCTGAAGCATTCTTTTTTCATTTCGAAGGATTACTTCCGGAGCCTTAATGTCCATCAATCTCTTTAAACGATTATTACGAATGATTACTCTTCTATATAAATCATTCAGATCGCTGGTAGCAAATCTACCGCCTTCAAGTGGAACAAGTGGCCTGAGTTCCGGTGGAATAACCGGGATATAACTAAGCACCATCCACTCAGGTTTGTTTTCAACTTTTATGTTCTCTGCTTTGAATGCTTCAATAACTCTTAGTCTTTTTAGAAGATCAGCTTTTTTCTGCTGCGAAGTTTCGACTTTAACCTGCTCACGGAGTTCTTCTGACAGCTTTTCAACATTTGTATTCCTGAGAATAGTTTTAACAGCATCGCCGCCAATTTTCGCTACAAACTTATCAGGATGTGTGTCTTCAAATCTCTGATTTTCTGAAGGTAAAGAGCTCATAACTTCAAAGTATTGGTCTTCAGAAATCAGGTCACCTTTTTTCAATCCAGTTGGACCAGGATTCAGAACAATGTAAGATTCATAGTAAATAACCTTTTCAAGTTCCTTAAGACTCAAACCTATAATATTTCCAATCTTTGATGGCTGTGATCTGAAAAACCATATATGAACAACAGGAACCGCAAGACCGATGTGCCCCATTCTTTCGCGACGCACACTTTTCTGAGTTACTTCAACACCGCATCTGTCGCAGATAATACCTTTATATCTGATTCTTTTATACTTACCGCAGAAACATTCCCAATCGCGTGTGGGACCAAATATTTTTTCACAGAAC
>JACZKK010000023.1 GCA_014860115.1 Ignavibacteriaceae bacterium | reverse complement strand
GATGTAACGTTTACACCAACATCGACAGGACTGGTGACAGGTGATCTGACATTCACACATAATGCATCGGGCTCACCGACAACATATTCATTACAGGGAACAGGAGTAGCAGCAGGATTTGGAATTTCACCAGTAAGTCTGGACTTCGGTAATGTAGCGATCGGATCAACTGGAACTCTTCAGGTAACAGTAAGTAACACAGGAACAAGTGATCTTGTAATAGCAAACATAACATCATCAGACGTACAGTTTACATTTTTACCAAATACATTCCCGATAATAATTGTAGCTGGTGGGAACCAGATAGTTGATGTAACGTTTACACCGACATCGACAGGACTGGTGACAGGTGATCTGACATTTACACATAATGCATCAGGCTCACCGACAACATATTCACTACAGGGAACGGGTATAGATGCTATTGAGGCAAATATAAATGTAGTAAATCTTATAAATGTCATTACTGGTTCAACTATCAACTTACCTATTACTGTAACCAATAATGGTATTGCTCCATTACTTGTTGAGGCAAATATTTCCGTAGGGTCTAATTGGAATATAGTACCTGATACTGTTACGATTCCCGCCGGTGGAAATTTTATATTCACATTAACATTCGTGGCTCCAGCTTTACCAAATACATACACAGGTACATTAGTTTTTAGTTCAATCAGTGTTCCATCTCTGACCATTGATTTGTCTGCAACCGTAGTTTCAGAAGCTGGATTATTATTTGAGAGTGATTCAATTTATAGATTAGAAGACAACTCCTATATGGATGTGATGCAATTAAAAAATCTGACTGATACTCTTCACGCACTTCAATTCAGATTACAGGTAAACAAAGAAGTAAATGACAATGTTATACTTACATTTCAAAACATGCAGAAAGGTAGTGATGTAAGTGATTCAAGCTGGGTGTTAGTTTATAATATAGAGAGAGGACCGATAACGCCTAACGGAGCATCTGTAGATGAAGTATTTGTTTTGCTGTATAATTTAAATCAGGGAGTGGGATTATTGCCTGGAGATCACAATGAACTCTTCAGAATAAATTACCGAGTTGCTGATCTGCCGGCTTTGCAGGATAGTATAAAATCTACAATAAAAATAACCCACGCTGAGGCGAGTACTTTTGAAGGATTACCAATTACTATTACTCCTTCTCGTGATCTACTCACAATAATTGGAAGGAACAGAATTACATGGCGTGGTGATGTAAACAGCGATGGTTGCATTGATATTCTTGATCTGATAATGATAGTCGATCATATTGTGAACCTGGATTCACTTAATGTGACAGAATTATTTAGAGCTGATATTGCTCCCTGGCTACCTGGAAATCCACTGCCGACACCGGATGGAATTGTAAATGTTCAGGAACTTTCATTGATTCAGAACATCATACTAACGGGGATATTCCCTGATGGCACGCCACTAGGTCCATGCACTTACGAAATGCTGCCAAAACTTAATGACGATCAAGAAGCAATGGTGACATTTTATATTAATAAAGAAGGTATTTCAGTATCCATCAACTCTGAAGTGGGAATCAGGGCAGCCCAAATCGAGTTTGGAAATATTAGTAATGAGCCAGGCAGTTTGGTAATTGGTACTGATCTTGGTCAGGGATATTTCCACTATGTAAATTCAAAACAATTATTAAGAACGCTTTTATATGACCCACTTGGCATGGAACATTTAGAACCAGGTGAACATTTAATGGCAGATATGCCGTTCGCTCTTAAGAATCCGGAAAAAGTTACTGTTGAAAATATTATCCTGGTGGATGTTAATAGACAAAAACTAACGAAGATACAGGTAGAGATAGTTTTGGGAAGTACGACGGTGCCAGTTGATTATATGCTTTACCAGAATTATCCGAATCCATTCAACCCGAGCACAACAATAGAGTTCTCACTACCTGAAGATGTGAGCAATGCTAAGCTCTCTATCTACAATGCATTGGGTGAAAAGGTTGCAGAATTGGTGAACACATCATTATCAGCAGGTGTCTACCAGTATCAATGGAATGCAAGCAATGTTGCAACCGGCATGTATATCTACGAGTTGAGGACTGATAAATTTGTATCAGTCAAGAAGATGGTACTGGTTAAATAAAATCGAGATATATATTTAGATAAAACCCCTATCAACATCGTCTGTTAGGGGTTTTTAATTTAAGAAAATATTAGAATTGATGTTTAGTTCACTCAATAATAATCTGTAAGTTTTATATATAAATTTTGGAAATTAAAATTAATTGTGAAATCAATAACGGAGGAAAAGGATGATTAAGTTTTATATCGCAATGTATTTAATGTGCTTTGTTTTGATACCAATTGCCCAAACAACTGATAATAAAATTTCGAAAACTCTCGAAACAAAATTGATCAACGTTGCAGCAAATGATGAAATTTTAGTCTGGATTTATTTTACTGACAAAGGAGAGAATACAAATTTTTATTTCAGCAATCCTAAATCTGTTGTAAGTGAGAAATCAATTAAAAGAAGAGAAAAAGTTTTTAGCAATTCTTCACCTTTGAATATGAAAGATATACCGGTCAACTCAGATTATATTTCTCAGGTTAAATCACAAGGATTAAAAGTAAAATGGCCATCGAAATGGCTGAATGCAGTAAGTGGTTTGGTAAATAAAACTGAACTTGAACAAATTGTCTTACTGCCGTTTGTTAAAAGGCTTGATATTGTTTACAAGTTGAAAAAAGGTTACCAGCCGGAAAATGATCCGAATTATACCGTTCAAAATCCACTTGAGCCAGATCAGCCATTTGGTGCGAACAGCTATAATTACGGCGCTTCATTTGCTCAGCTTCAGCAAATAAATGTACCTGCAGTTCATGATTCAGGATTTACAGGACAGGGAGTTACTATCTGTGTTATGGATGCAGGATTCAACAGACTTAGTCATGATGCATTTCTTTCAATGAACATAATTGCTGCCTGGGATTTTGTAAATAATGATCCGAATGTTGGTGATCAGAACGATATGGGAGAGGGTTCGCACGGAACAATGACACTTTCTAACATTGGTGGTTATGCACCTGGTCAGTTAATAGGGCCAGCTTTTAATTCTACTTATATACTTGCGAAAACTGAAAATACAGATAGCGAAACTCCCATTGAAGAAGACAACTGGATCGCTGCTATGGAATGGGCTGATAGTATTGGAGTAGATGTTACCTCAACATCGCTTGGATATATTGGTTATGATCCTCCTTACCAGAGCTATACCTGGGAAGATATGGATGGCAATACAACCGTAATTACAAATGGTGCTGATTATGCAGCATATATCGGTATTGTTGTAGTCAACTCTGCCGGTAACGAAGGATATAACTCTTCACACAATACACTCGGTGCACCATCAGATGGTGACAGTGTAATTGCAGCCGGAGCGGTTAATATTTCGGGGACAAGAGTTTCTTTTAGTAGTGTAGGTCCAACTGTCGATGGAAGAATTAAACCTGATATTATGGCTTTAGGTTCAGGTAATATAGTAGCATCTCCATCTAACGATCATAATTATACAACTGCAAGTGGAACATCATTCAGTTGTCCGTTATCTGCTGGAGTTGCCGCGCTTATCCTTTGTGCTAATCCAAGCCTCACACCAATGCAAGTGAGAGATGCAATGCGGAATACTGCTTCAAAAAGTAATAGTCCTGATAATTTGTATGGATGGGGAATTCTCAACGCATTGGCTGCAATAAACTATTTTCCACCACCACCCGCAACCTTTCAGGTCTCGGTTGATATTAATGATGGCTGGAATATGGTATCAGTACCGGGATTAAATTCGAATGGAATGGGAGTGGACAATTGGTGGGCATTCCGGGATCAAAGTACTGATGTATTCAAATATTTCAATGGTTATCAGTCAATAACGATTACGGAATCGGGAACGGGTTACTGGATGAAACACACAGGAGTAAGAACTTACAACACAGGAGACGAATGGCCGGTTGGTGGAATACAGATTATAGCTGCAGATCCGATTCCAATAAAAGCTGGTTGGAATTTGATTAGTATTTATGAATGCCCTGTTGAAGTAAGTCTCTTAACCACCACACCACCAGGAATACAAGTAGGATCTGTTTATGGATACACTGGTGGATACTTAGTTGCAAGTACTTTGTACCCCGGTTATTCATATTGGCTCAAATCGGCAGTAGATGGTTGGTTAAACATACCTCCTTGTGATTAGAATTAAAATTTTTAAGTAAGAAGATTCAATTCATAGGCTGCGATGGTAGCTGAGTTGAAAGTAAAGCATTTATATCTGGAAAAATCTAATATCAATTCAATATATATTTATACTTCATGTGAAAAAAAAGCTTCGAGGTTGTTATGAATAATCAGATAAAAACTTATACTGCTCTTACTATAATTTTATTTCTTATAAATGTGCAAGCTCAGAACAAAATACTGATACCTGAAGGAACTGATAATATAGAAGCTCCTTCATCCCAAGTTTCTCAAACTAACGCGGTATTTGCTGTAAATGAACTTCATATGCTTCCTGATTCGGGAAGATCAGGATATCCGATTTATATTAGTTACACAATAAATAACACGGACCCGTTTGTTGCATTTCAATTCGATATTATACTTCCCTCTGTACTCACCTACATTCAGGATTCCATCTGGTTATATCGAAAGACAGATCATTTTATAATTGCCAACCAGGTCAATCAGCAAACATTGCGTATCGTCGCATTCTCACCAACAAATTCACCCTTTTCAGGTAACAATGGAGAATTAGTAAAAATAAAATTTAATTTGAACGGAACTAATGGAACTTACAATGTTGGATTATCCAATGTTACAATTTCTAATGCGATCGGAGTAAATATCCTCACGGGATATTTTCCCGGCGATATTAAAATTATCGCTCCTGATATATCAGGTTTGACAACAATCGATTTTGGTGAGATATCTGTTCTGGATACAATATCTTATAATTATTCATTGAGTAATACAGGTAATGATACATTAATTGTCACAGAATTTAATTCACCCCAAACATATTTCTGGAATAAAACATCTTTGCCTCAAAGAATTCCTCCTGGTGAAAATCAAGTATTTAATCTTAAGTTCCACAATATAAATAAGGGACAATATTCAGAATCATACACTATCAGAAGTAATGATCAGGATGAAGATCCTTTTTATCTTAACGCAACAGCACTTTCATTTGCCCCGAATTACATGCTTATCCAAAATGCAGAAGTTTATGCAGGCGATACTGTAACATTAAAAATCGATGTAAATAATTATGAGCAATTTTTTAATTTTCAGGTGGACATTGATTTTCCGACAAGTCTTACTTACCTGGGAAATAGTTCTGCGCTTACTGACAGGAAGCAAGATCATACATTGTTCGATGCTCTTCTAACTTCGAATAAACTTCGTCTTTTTACTTTTTCATTAAGTCAATTGCCTTTTCTAGGAGATTCAGGGACTATTGTTACAATGAATTTTATTGCAGGGAATGATACAGGGACTTTTCCTCTTCATCTTAGTGGCGCATATCTATACGATTCTAATTCGCAGAATATAATCAGAGGAACTTTTGATGGTGAAATTTATATCAAGCCAGTACCCACTTTCCCGTTAACGGTGAATATTGCTAACGGGTGGAATATGGTTTCAATCCCTGGAAAAAATCCATTTGATCAGAGGGTGAATACATGGTGGCAGTATAGAGATATGAGTGCAGATGTATATAAATATTCTGCTGGGTACCTACCTGTTACTGAATTGACTCCAACAGTAGGTTATTGGATGAAGCACATAGGAGCAAGAACTTATAATACGGGTGATGAATGGCCTGCGGGAGGAATACAGGTGGTTGAACACGGTCCATTGATAGCAGTGGCGGGCTGGAATCTGATAGGTGGATATGAGATCAGTATAGCAACGTCAGGAATAACAACAAATCCACCTGGATTGTTAACCGGAGCTGTTTACAAATATGTTAATGGATACTTTGTCACTAATACTTTAGAACCCGGTCTTGGATATTGGATAAAACTTACAGGCTCAGGGCAGATCATATTACCTGAAGAATTGGCAAAAGATGAAGCAGTAGAATACTTCCCGGATGATTGGGGAAGAATCATTCTTACAGATGCAACAGGAATAAATTATACGTTGTATGCAGTAAAAGGTGAAACAGACTTAACTCAGTATGAATTACCACCTGCACCACCAACAGGAATGTTTGATATCAGGTTCAGCAGTGGAAGGATAGCAGAAGACATAAACAGTTCAGTGAAAACGATTGATATGAATGGAATAACATATCCATTAACAGTAAGAGTAGAAGGAATGGATATCAGATTGATGGATGAAACAGGCAAGTCGATAAATGTAAATCTGAAAGCAGGAGAAGATATAGTAATCAGTGATGCATCAGTTATGAAGCTGATGGTATCAGGAGAACTAATTCCTGCACAGTATGCACTTG
>JACZKK010000022.1 GCA_014860115.1 Ignavibacteriaceae bacterium | reverse complement strand
AACCTGATATCCATTCCTTCTACTCTTACTGTCAATGGATAGGTTACTCCACTCATATCTATCGTCTTCACTGAACCGTTTATGTCTTCGGCTATCCTTCCACTGCTGTACCTGATATCAAACATTCCTGTTGGTGGTGCTGGCGGTAATTCATAATTGTCAAGATTCACTTCACCCTTTACTGCATACAACGTATAATTTATTCCCGTTGCATCTGTAAGTACTATTCTTCCCCATTCTTCCGGGAAGTATTCTACTGCTTCACCTTTTGCCATTGTCTCAGGTATGATTATCTGGCCTGCTGCATCCAGCTTGATCCAATATCCATATCCCGGATCAAGTGTTGTGGCTACTGAATATCCACCTGAATATTTGTAGATCGGACCATTCTGTAATCCAGGAGGATTTGTGGTTACATTTGCTGCTGTTACACTCAATTCATATCCACCAAACAGATTCCATCCTGAGGCTGCTGTTAACGGATCGTGAGGAACTATGTTGATTCCACCTGCTGGCCATTCTTCACCAGTGTTATATGTTAAAGCACCAGAGTGTTTCATCCAGTATCCGATTCCAGGTGCTGCATCTGTTACTGGTTGATATCCACCAGCATACTTGAATACGTTTGCACCGGGATCTCTGAATGCCCACCAGGTGTTTACGTTCTGATCTACAGGATGCAATCCAGGAATTGAAACCATATTCCATCCATCAGCAACATTGACTGAGAGCTGGAAGGTGGTTGAAGTTGAGGATAATTCATATTCACGAAGTGATCTGCCAGAAACACCAGCGATGGGTGTCGAAACTAATGCACCTGTATTCCGGTCTAAAACAAAAGCTCCGTTACCATTTGTTACCAAGTAATTTCCATTGCCAAGCTGGAAGCAGCCACGTAAGCCGGCAATTGTACTGAAATAATTAAGCTGATTTCCATTTGCATCATATATATATAAGCCACTCGGAGAACTAAAATTTCCTACAATGATATTACTAGTAAGTGTCTTATTTATTTGCTCTGGAAAAGCAATTGTCGGAACGAATACACCCAAATAATTTCCATTTAAATCATATCTGGTAACATCATTACTTGCCTGTCCTGTAACCAAGCAATCTGTTTCTCTGAAAATTATATCCCAGGGTCCATCCATTTGTGTAGCGTTCGGAGCTATAAAATTGCCGATATAATTTCCTGTAGTCAGACTAAATTCTGCGAATGCATCCTGATTTGCACCACCGGCAATAGCAGCGACCACCGAAGTGTCGCCCGGACGAAGTTCTATACCCCGACAGTTATCTAACACCGCTGTATTTCCTCCAAAAAGAATTCTGACAAATGCTCCGAGTGTATCAAACTCAACAATGTTATCTGTTAGCTGATCAGAGACAAGTATTGTAGCGTTAGGAGTAAGGAGCGCTTCAATTGGTGTACTTAGATTTGGATTGCCGCCAGGTATATATGCTGCATTAATTAATGAGCCATCATTATAATTGAAACTCATAACTGCATCAGTTGTTGATTCGGGACCCATAACAAAACTTACCGCCATATTTTCCTGCTCTACAAAATTGTATCCAAGAGTTGGATTTTGTGTTGGCTTGTTTGACCAGTGAACTCTCGCCTCTGATAAATCAAACCGTGCATCTATTTCTTCCCAGAATGCAACTTCACCATTCTTAAATGGTTGCAGTAGATCATTAACAATTGAATAAACAACCTGATTGTTTTCTATTCCCTTCGCTTCAATAAAAACTCCTTCAGGTAGATAGATGGTATGAGGCAAGTCGTACGTTTCTGCTAAATTTCTTGCCTCCAGAACTTGCTGAAAATCTTTTTCAGCAGATATCATAAGATTTTCAAAACTTGTTTGCGGCTTGTACTGCCCGAATATTGAAGCAGTAAAAACCAGCAGAAAACAAAAAGAAAATGTTTTAAAAGATTTCATTAGACCTCCCGATTGAATAGTGAGAAATTATTTATTACAATAGTTTACTTTGTGAGAGTAATAGTGGTTAGTGAATACATGCTTACGCTTGTAATCTTTCTCTACTTCAATTCCCACTTATTACCCTCTCTTAGTAAAGAATTTTTTGTTGATTCAATTAACTATTAATTCTGATTAAAGTCAACAATCGTCGATTTACAAATAGCATATAAAGACCCCTATCAATTAGGATTGACAGGGGTTTGACTCATATAATATTTTTTTATTTGACCAGAACCATCTTCTTTACTGAAACGAAATTCTCAGTCCTCAATTCATAGATATACATTCCGGTAGCTACGTTCTGTGCATTCCATTGATACTGGTATTTGCCAGCAGTCATCGAACTATTCACTAACTCCGCTACCTTCTCTCCCAATGCATTGTAAATCGATAATTTCACATTACTTACATCTTCCGGTAATGAGAACTCAATCACTGTGCTCGGGTTGAATGGATTTGGATAGTTCTGTTCAAGTGCATACTGTGCAGGAATTAGTTCTCCCGATACCATCAATTTCATAACTGATGCATCACTGATTACTATATCTTCTCCTGCTTTCAGATTTACATTTATCGACTTGCCTGTTTCATCCATCAATCTGATATCCATTCCTTCTACTCTTACTGTTAATGGAAATGTTATTCCTACCATATCTATCGTCTTCACTGAACTGTTTATGTCTTCTGCTATCCTTCCACTGTTGTACCGGATATCAAACATTCCCGCTGGTGGTGCTGGCGGTAATTCATAAATGTCTAAATCGACTTCTCCCCTCACAGCATATAAGGTGAAATTTTTCCCTGTTGCATCGGACATTATTATTCTTCCCCAATCGTCCTTGAACCACTCAACAACTTCGCTATTTATTTTTGCTACCTCATCAGGTATAAGTATTTGTCCGTCGCCGGCTAGTTTTACCCAATACCCGCGACCGGGTTCTAAATTAGCTGGTGTAAAATATCCACCTGAATAACCATAAACAGGTCCTGTAATTAAGCCTGATGGAATTGTTGTTAATCCATTTGCCGGAACTATTTCTTCATATCCTCCGAAAATATTCCAACCCGAAATTGCATTGATTGGATCGTGACGAACAATTTTAATTCCGTCTGCCGGCCATTCATCTCCTGTGTTATATGTATTCGATCCAAAATTTTTCATCCAGTAACCTTTTCCTGGTATTAACGTACTCGTAGAAAAATATCCTAAACCGCTCACATATCTCCAGACATTAGCTGCAGGATCTCTCAGAGGCCACCAGCTATCTACATGTTGAGTCCCAGGAAGATGACCTGGTATTGAAATCATATTCCATCCATTATCCACATCTAAAGAAAGCTGGAATGTTGTTTCTCCAAGGAAGGAATAAATAACTTTCAGATAAGGTCTGTTCGCTTCGGCCCAACCATGAAATTTAACGTAGTAGTTTGAGCTAAAATCAAAATCTAAAATACCAATCGCAAACCAGTTTTTAATTAATGCACTTTGTAAGTCCAGTGTCACAGTAGATCCCAATGTTCGTGTAATCCAGTTATTACTTAATGTTCCTGATTCTAAATTGTAGCTGTAAGCAATACCTTGACCAGAGTGAGTACTTACCTGATTAAATATTGCAGAAGCAGTTGCTGTTACAGGATTGACATTACCCATTGGTGTTATTGACCAATATGGCCAGCTATTATCATACAAATATCCATTAAATATTACTGAATTAATTGTGACATTATTAGGAAGAGCACTGATGTCAAATACCATCCATCCAAGCTCAGTACTAATACCGTTTACCAAGCTTACCTGGGTTTTGTTTGATGTATTACAGCTACCTGTCCAATTATTTAAATTCTGTGGATAAACATCCATTGTATCAATTACAAGATTTGTATCCTTAATTGTTGTGAATGTCCAGGTGGGTCCTTGAATTCCACAAGTATCATCTTTGCAAACTATAAACCAGCCATATTCTGTATCATAGTTTAGAGTTCCCAGCGGCCACGATGTTATTGCTGATCCATCATAAACTTTTAGAAGCCTTTCATCGGGACCAAACCAAACTTCAACATTCTCTGTTCCGGTTCCATTTGTCCATCCCAGACTTATACCTGAAATTTGCACATTAACTTGAAGGTCAGAAGGACTTGGATTTGACGCTACTGTAACCGGGCAAGGATCACCTGCATAACCATTCAGGCGGAAAGATAAATCATAATAAGGTGCCGTTCCAACAGAACAATTGGTTACTCTATAACCCCATGAAGAGCAAGTAGCTGCCCAACCACCTCCAGGATTCTGCCAAACTGATTCCTGGTTATTCTGTAATTGTTCAGTCCAACCCCATTGCCCTCCGACGGCGGAATCCATATTACATTGAACTGACAACCAGTATGTACCAGCTGATAATGTTACCGGTGATGTCAACGAAAGTATGAAAGATCCAGTTGCAAGTCCAGCCGAAGGCACTACGTCCATTCTGCTTGCTGCAATACTTGCAGGCAATCCAAGACTATCATTATAAAACCAGATATTGACTGAATTAGCAGGACCGGTTCCATTAAAATAAATGCCCAGCACTTCTATTGATTCAATTGTCCATGAATCATCAACTACCGGAACAATGAAATCATCAGCCAATTGGTTATCATATGCATCTAAGATTGTTTCAAAATTCTGAGATGTGATGCTGTTTGTGCCAATGTTAGCTAACTGCTCATAAAGAACAACCCCAAAAGCTTTATTCATAACAGGTTTACCTTTGTCCATCAAAGCCGGATAATCCTGAGGATGAACTATAGTTGCTGCTAAAATAAGAATTAGAGCAGCCACGAAAGAAAATTTAAACATACGCCCTCCTAAATAAGATTGAATAATAGTTTATTATTTTACGAACTATGTACCACCTCTTAAAAACTTAAATGCTCAATCAACTTCCGCTTATCTGAATTGACACTTCAAATCTTGCACAGGATTTAAGATAAGTGCAAAGCGTTCAATACAGCAAGATGAATTAATATTTTTCTTGTACCTCCATAAAATTTAAAATTAGGATCTATTCAATAATAATTAAAAGATGGATTATTTAACCAGTACCATCTTCTTAATTGAAACAAATTTGTCTGTCCTCAATTCATAGATATACATTCCGGTTGCTACGTTTTGTGCATTCCATTGATACTGATACCTTCCTGCTGTCAATGATGTGTTCACTAATTCAGCTACTTTCTCTCCTAATGTATTGTAAATCGAAAGTTTCACATTACCTGCATCTTCTGGTAATGAAAACTCGATTACTGTGCTTGGATTAAATGGATTCGGGTAGTTCTGCTCTAATGCATATTCTGCAGGAATCAGTTGAGTAGATATCATCAGTTTCTGTACAGTCGCATCGCTGATGACAACATCTTCGCCTGACTTCAGGTTTGTGCTGATCATCTTTCCGCTTGCATCCATCAGCCTTATATCGATTCCTTCTACTCTTACTGTCAATGGATATGTTACTCCCTGCATCTCTATCGTCTTCAATGAGCTGTTCAGATCTTCTGCGATCCTTCCACTTGAGTATCTTATGTCAAACCTTCCTTCTGGTGGTGCTGGTGGTAATTCATACTTACTTAGGTCTGTTTCTCCTTTTACTGCATACAATGTATAATTTATTCCTGTTGCATCTGTCAGTACTATCTTTCCCCAATCTTCCGGGAAGTAATCTACTAACTCAGTTTCCTTTGCTAAAAATTCTGGCAGAATTATCTGTCCATCGCCTGTCAACTTTATCCAATAACCATATCCAGGATCCAATGATGCTGCTACAGAATATCCGTTTAAATACTTGTAAATTGGTCCACTTTGCAATCCCGGAGGATTTGTTGTTACATTAGTTGCTGTTACTGCTAGTTCATAACCACCAAAAAGGTTCCAGCCTGTTAAACCCGCAATAGGGTTGTGAGGTACATTCTGGAATCCACCCGCAGGCCATTCGTCTCCCACGTTATATGTTCTGGCTCCAGTGTGTTTCATCCAATAACCAGTTGAAGGTGTTACTGTTGTGACTGGCTGATATCCTCCTGCATAGCTGAAAACATTGGCACTCATATCTCTAAATGCCCACCATGTGTTCACATTCTGATCAATAGGATGTAATCCTGGGATCGATACCATATTCCAACCATCAGCTATATTTACTGTTAACTGAAAAGTTGCTGTTGCTTCATAAGTCGTTATTTTAATATTATCAACATACCATCCATCGGCAGTAACATATCCATCCGATCTGAAATAAAATCTTATTGTGATATTTTGGTTTACATAGTTTGAAATATCAATAGTCTCGTGAACCCAGCTTAATTGTGTGCCATCATAAAGAGGTTCACCGTTTGGCTGAAAGCTTCCAACACCCGGATTTGTGTACATTCCCTGAAGCGCAGTCCAGGTTGAGCCATTATTAGTGGTAATTTGAACCTGTCCATAATCCCAATCATTTTCAATGTCCCATTGAGTATCGAATTCGAGTGTAGCACCGAGAACATCTGTCAGATCTATTTGACTATTGTATTTCAACGACGAAGTAACATTATTTGAATAACCTCCGCCAGGTGAATCTGTGAAGGAAGTCGGTGGAGAAACATATTTAGCTGTAGTAATATTCCATCCGCTTGTTGACGTCCAATTAGTAATATTATTAGCTTCATCATATAAAGCAACATTCTGTGA
>JACZKK010000191.1 GCA_014860115.1 Ignavibacteriaceae bacterium | reverse complement strand
GCAGGTTTACGATTTGATTATTTTGATGTAGACAATTATCAATTAGTAGACCCTGCGCTACCAGATGCCGGAATAGATCCTACAAGCGGTGAGTTTATTGAAGAAGGTTGGGAAAAATCCCCAACAACTCAATATCTAAGCCCACGACTTGGTATTTCATTCCCTGTTACTGATAATACAGTATTTCATGCACAATATGGTCAGTTTGTTCAGCAGTCAAGACTTCTTGATATTTACCAGGGATATTACAGAACCAGCTATGAAATAAAGGGTGGTTTCTTTATCCCAAGCCCGGTTGGTAAAGGCATAGACCCTTCAAGAACAACTCAGTATGAAATTGGTTTCACCCAGCTGATTGCTGAATTCTTATCTTTTGACGTAACAATGTATTATAAGGATGTTAAGGATCAGGTTGTGTTCATTTCTCAGGACACTGATCCGAATTCTTCATTTCAGTCTTATAGTACACTTGCAAATGGCGACTTCGCAACAACAAAAGGTATAGAGCTTACTTTCAATATGCGCAGATTCCAAAGAATAGCAGGTAATGCCTCCTTCGCTTTTCAGGATGCCCGCGGAACCGGTTCGTTCCCGAATTCAAACAGAGGTATCGTAGGAGCTCCGCTTGAAAACAGGGCTTTTGTTCCTCAATATGTATCACCTCTTGTTTTCAATAATTCCCTAAGAGGTAATATTAATTTAGATTATAGGTGGGGACCTAATGATGGACCTGGGGTTCTCAATGACTTTGGTATATCTATGCTCGCAGTATTTACCAGCGGACATCCGTACACAAAGGGTACAGGAGGAGCTGACCTTGAAGGAGACGCTCGTAACCGAACTCCTGTTGAACCATTGAATTCCTCCAGCACTCCTTCTACTTTCCAGGTAGATCTTAGCCTTGATAAAACGATTACCATATACGATCGGCTTGCAGCTAATATTTATATAAGAGTTACGAATTTGTTCGATGCAGCAAATGTTGAAAACGTATTCTTAAGAACCGGCTCAGCTACGGATGATGGATTCATATCCGATCCTGCACTGAGAGCGCAATTATTAGAAACATACGGAGCTCAATATGAAGACGTATATAGAGCAATAAATATTGATTATGCAGAACAATGGCGTAATGCCGCAGGTGGCGGAATACTCGGAGATCTCAATCCGTACTTTTATGGACCGCCAAGATCGATTATACTTGGCTTAAAATTGTCATACTAACTTAATATGTATTATTTATTAAGAAGGAGTTTAGAAATATGAATCTCAAATCAATCAAATATCTGAGTATATTTTTATTGCTCGTAGCTTTTACTTTTATGGATGTAAGAGCTGAAGGCGGCGATAAGAAAAGTAATACTCTAACTAAAATTACAGGCTCTCCTGTATACAAGAAATTCAATATAAACAGAATATCGACTTACTTTAAGAATGATGGTGAGTCTGATATTAATCCCAACGGTAATTCGGGATTTGAATATCCTAGAAGAAGCGGTAAAACTGCTATATTCCAGGCAGGCCTCGTATGGGGCGGAGTAGTCGGCGGGCAAATTCGTGTCGGCGGTTCTTCTTATCGTCAAAGTACTGTTCCAGGTAAAATTTTAAATAGCGGAGTACCTGCTGAGCAATTAATTGGAGAAGATCCTAACCTCGACAACGTTAGAAATTTCAGAGTAAGACCCGATTATCTAACAGGAAGTGTTCAGGCTGAAATTGACGATGGCGAAGGAAGCGAATCTGAAATTCGTGAAGCTTATGATAGAGACTGGATGGATTGGCCTGCGGCTGACGGCGCACCCTTTGAAGATGTTGATGGTGATGGAGTTTATAATCCTGCCGTTGATATCCCGGGAGTACCTGGTGCTGACCAGACAATCTGGTTTGTATGTAATGATACTGACCCAAATCAATCCCTGTTTTTGGCAGGTGCCAATCCAATGGGCATCGAAGAACAAGTAACAATTTGGGGATACAATTCTGCCGGACCATTAGGCAGTATGTTGTTCAGAAAATTCAAGCTCATTAACAAGAGTAATGCTGACATTGAAGATATGTATGTCACGATGTGGAATGACCCTGATCTTGGAGATGCAACAGATGACTTTGCTGGCTGCGATACAGTTCTTAGCATGACATTTGTTTACAATGCAAATCCCACTGATGCAATTTATGGTGACAGACCCGCAGCCGCTGGGTTTGACTTCTTCCAGGGACCAATAGTAGACGGTGAACCCACCGATACAGCAATTTTTAATGGTCAGTACGTTATCGGAAAGAAAAACCTGGGAATGACTGCCCATTATTTCTACATAAATCCCGATGCAATTTATAGAGATCCTACGCAGGGTCAATACCAGGGAAGCTTGGAATGGTATAACTTTATGCAGGGAAGAGTTGGAACCACAGGCGATATATTTCCAGATCCTTATACTGGCGGAACCACCAGATTTGCTTTGTATGGTGATCCTGTAACCGGTACTGGATGGTTAGACGGACAGCAACATTCAGCAGGTGACCGAAGAGCAGGTATGGCCTCTGGTCCATTTACTATGGCAGCAGGTGATACACAGGAAGTTGTAGTTGCAGAACTTGCAGCTATAGGTTCTAACAACATTAATTCTGTTTCTTTGTTGAAAGCTTACGATAAAGTTGCTCAGGATGCTTATGATAAGTTCTTCGTGCTTCCTTCTCCACCAAGAACTCCAAACGTAAGTGCTACTGGTCTTGATCAGCAGGTAGTCCTGAACTGGGGTTTTGATCTCGCACGTGTTGACGAGACAGAATCACTTAACAAAGAAGACTTCACATTCCAGGGATATAATGTCTATCAATTACCTGATCCAACTGCCACAAAAGAAGAAGCTGTTCGTATAGCTACTTTCGATCTTGTGGATGGTATAAAGGCTGTTAGAGATAGAACAGTTGACCCTGTATCCGGCGAAGAAGAAATAGTAGTTGTGCAATTCGGCGGAGACTATGGTGTTGAAAGGTCAATCACTATTGATAAGAATTACTTGACTAATCTGCCATTGAATAATGGCTCAAGATATTATTTCGCAGTAACGTCTTACGCTATATATAACCAATCAGGTGAACCGGATCCTGTACAGGTTCCAAATAATCTTGAGAATCCATTTATAGTATTGACGGTAGTTCCGCAATCTACGGATCCAGGTGTTCAATATGGAGAAGAAACGGGTTCTGAGGTTGAAGTTGATCATTACAGTGGTCTTGCTGATGGAGCGCCGCTCGTAACCGTTGTAGATCCAAGTGCAACTACCGGTCATGAATATGAATTGTTCTTTACCTCACGCCAAGAAATAAGAGATGAGAATGGTGATTGGGTTCCTGCAGCTACTATGATGAGAAGATTCGGTCCAAACGATCCTGATTCACTTAATGGTACAACTATCGATATTGCCGGTGTTTTTGGACCATCAGGTGGTGGAGTTGATCTTCAATTTCACTTAGATTTGATTCATCATGCTGGAGGTTGGGGAGATGGCATAAGATTAAAATTCCCGGGTGGAATTAATATTCTTTCTGCCGCACCATTTGAAGCCGGCGGTGGAACAGTTACACCTGTAATTGAAAACTATGGTGCAGATAGCACGATTATTAATATGGGTTTAGTAAATCATGAATATACTCAGAATGGTATATTCCACGAAGGTGGTGAAAACTGGATTATAAGCGTAGCCCCGTTTACTGCTCCGATGTCAGTTGATTGGATTGTATTCGATGATGGCTATCCGGATCCGGCGGAAGCATCAGATGCTTTTGGCACTACAACAGTTGATGAGATTGGATATGCATCAAGACTAGCATTGTACTGGAATGTAAAGGACCTTGATGCTGCTGGTGTAGTAAAGCTGGAAAATCAACCAGTCGTTAGCGGTGTTTCTCTGTTTCCAAGGAGATCCGACCTCCCGACAGGATTTGGTTCTAACTCCGGTCAGGTTATGGATGGAGTTGAAGTTATTCTGGACGGAAGTTATGATGCACCGATTACACCACTGGATTATGAAATAGAAACAACAGCCGGCTCAAGGATTACTGTTGGTAGCTCAACATCAAAAACAGTTACAGTATTTAATGATTATACACTGTTTGGCTTACCAACAAGCTGGTCAATAGATGGCTTCGGTTTCGGTACAACTGATTTGAATTCGTTACAGCAGGATTATGAAATAAGATATACCGGAATACTTGATACAACGGTTGTCGGTGGAACTGATACACTAATTACCGTTGCGAGTGGCGGACAGATGGCGACCATATTCTCGACTCGTACTGGTGCCGCTGGTCTCGCTGACCACCCATTAAATCCAAATCCTGGATCTACTGATCCATTCCTAATTAGGATTCCATTTGAAGTTTGGAATAAGGATACAGATAAGCAGGTTAATCTTATCTTCAGAGACCGCGAACAGTTTATGGATGCAAATCCTTTCTGGGCGTGGAATCCAAACAACAGAATGTATTCGATTATTATTAATACTGATTACGATCCTAATGTCATTATTGGAACCGGACATCCTATGAGGGATGAAGCAACGTGGATCGTTGTATGGTATTCAACACGACTCGTTCCGGGTGATGTCGTATCAATTTATTATGCTAATCCATTTCAGGTTGGTTTGGATACTTATAGATTTAAAACAACAGGTTCAACGTATTCTGATAACTTAGCAGCAGATGACGTAAACAAAATAAATGTTTTCCCGAATCCATATTATGGAGTTAACCCGCAGGAAATAAATAAGTATGAAAGATTTGTAACCATAAATCACTTACCTGATTTGGCTACAATCAGAATATTCAATCTTGCAGGTCAACTGGTGAGAACAATTGAAAAATCAACTCCTGGTCAGTTTCAGCGATGGGATCTAACAACAGATTCCGGGCTTCCTGTAGCCAGTGGTCTCTATATTATTTACGTTGATATGCCAGAACTGGGCAGAACGAAGATATTAAAGGCCGCAGTAATTCAGGAACAGCAGATACTGGATAGATTCTAAAATTAAAAGTAAGGAGAAAAAAAATGAAAAAAATATTAATAAGTGTAGGTTTCATAATAATAGCTCTTCTTCTTGCTGCAAGCGATCTTTATGCCGGTGGCGGCAATAGAAATGGATCCAGCGGAGCTTCTGAATTACTAGTCCCTGTTGGAGCCCGTGGTATCGCTTTAGGCGGATCAACATTGGCCAATTCCTATGGATTAGAAGCGCTCTTCTGGAATCCGGCTAATATTGCAAGAGTAGGAGATTATTCAACCAATGTTCTGATTTCTCACATGGAACATATTGCAGACATTGGTGTTGAGTATGGTGCTATATCCACTGATATAGAATCATTCGGTTCACTTGCATTTAGTATCAAGTCATTGTCTATTGGAGATATTCCAGTTACCACAGTTCAAAATCCTGATGGAACGGGCGCTCTGTTTTCTCCAACATTCCTGACAATGGGTTTAACTTATGCAAGAATGTTAAGTGATAGAATAGCAGTTGGATTAACAGCTAATCTGATATCTGAGGAAATTGACAGAGTTAGTGCAACAGGTGTTGCATTCAACGTCGGTGTTTCTTATTCAGATTTTGCCGATATCACTGGCTTAAGCATAGCCTTCGTAATGAAAAACTTCGGTCCGGAGATGAAATTTGATGGACCCGGTTTGCTAGTTGAGGCTCAGACTCCAGACTTCACACGTTCTGGAGAATTGTATAAAATAGATGCTGCGCCATTTGAACTGCCATCAATTTTAGAACTGGGAGTAAGTTACCAGTACAATATTAATGAGCAGAATATGCTTCAATTTGGCGGCGTATTTTCAAACAACAATTTCTACGGCGATGAGTTTAAAGGTGGTCTGGAATATGGCTATAATAATCTCTTCTTTTTAAGAGTAGGTTACTTTGCCGCTACAAACATGGAAACCGAATTCAGCACAAGCAGCGATTATAACACATATGGGTTCAATGCTGGCTTTGGTTTGAGTTACGATATTGGCGGCGCTCTGTTAAGGCTAGACTATGCTTATCGTGCTGTTCAATACGATGGCTTAGGTGATAACCATGCATTCTCTCTTGGTTTCGGACTTTAATGTTTGATAACTGACTGAGATTGTGACGTTTACAATTCCGTGCAGCTACTTCAGTTGCACGGAATTTTTATTTTAAACTAGTCCCGACTGTGATAATGGGAATGTAGGTTTAGTTTGGCTGGTCATTCCGGTTGATCCGGCAACTGCCGGAGAAGAACCGGAATCTATATTCCCGGATAGTGGATGTTTACTTTAAACGAACACCATTTTCATTAAAGATCGAGAGACCCCCTTTTAAGGTTCCAATCCATTTATTATCATACATATCAACAGTGATCCAAAACGTGTAATCATCAGTAAGTTCAGAGTTTGATTTGTTGAAAGTTGTCCATTCATTACCATCAAACTTAGCAATGCCGGAACCATTCGTAGCAACCCATAAATTGTTTGAGCTGTCAACCGCAACCGAGTATACTGTATTGGATGGGAGATCAGAATTTTCATAACTGAAATATTTCCACGATTCACCATCAAATTTTACAACTCCATCGAATTTAAATCCAACCCAAAGATTATCATATTTATCCGGAGCTATCGAATAAACTGCCCATCTTCCGAGAGGGGAGTTTGTTTGATCATAGAGCGTCCAGAGAGAATCGTTGAAGCTAAGCAGTCCTGCAGCAGAACCTATCCATTTAATTCCTTGATCACCAATAAAAATTTCACATACTTTAACATTAGGAATAATTGAATTATGAGTGCTGAAATTTATCCAGTTTATTCCATCAAACTTAACAGCACCGTTTCCCCAGGTTCCAATCCATTTGTTATCATTACTGTCAATGGCAATAGCGTAAATAGTATTATGAAGAATGCCGGAATTTGAAGTGTTATAAACAACCCAGGATGTATCATCAAAAACTGCAACTCCTCCTCCTTGAGTCGCAATCCATTTCCTGTTTTGTCTGTCAATTACAACTTCGTAAATAATATTGTGTGGAAGAGGAGAGTTGTGAACATCATAAATCGTCCAATTTATTCCATCAAACTTTACGAGACCGCCGCCCCACGTACCTATCCATCTGATAGAATCATTCTCTATTGTTATTGAATGAATTGAGTTAGTCGGCAAAGGTGAGTTGGAAGTATTAAAGTTTATCCACTGCTGCACTTGTGCACTGACATTTGGAATCTGAAGGAGTAATATGAAAGCAATGATCTTAGTTGACATTATATAAGTTGAAATTTTGTTAAATAAAATTCAGCAATAATGGAAGCAAAATCAATCCAATAGCAAGTGATTTAAGCAAAAGAAATCATTAATTTTTCAACGAGCGAACAGTTGAATGCATCAAATAGATATTTGAGGCAATTCTCCCAGCCACAAAAGCGATTGTTGCTGCAACTGCCCCCACAAAGTTCAAATGATTTATAAAAATGACAAGTGCAAGCACTATTGCAATAAATTCAGTTATCGTTCCAATAGTTATAGGTTTCGTGTTTTTTGCAGCTACTAATACTCCTCTCTGAATGCTGATTAAAACAGTTAGTGCCGGAAAGAAAAACAATATCATCAATGGTAGATGAGCAAATTCCGCAAGCGGTTCACTTAAACCTGATGCCGTAATAAACCAAAAATCTGAAAGAGGTGTAAATGCAAATAATGCCAGCACGGCAACAAGAATCGCTGCCAGTACAATTGCAAAATTCAACAATGGTTTAAATTTTTCTTTCTTCTCTCCTATAAGCGCAATTATAACCTCCTGATATGATAATCCCAGCGCTCTGAAAACAAACACAAAGGATGTAACTACCGGAAGAACGGCAAGAGACTCAATAGCCATCCGGCTCTGCCCGACAAAAAAAGTGACCAGTGGCTGCACACCCAATCCGATAAATGAAGTTAATGCAAGAGGGTAATAAAATTTATTAATTTCTCTGTAAGTAAGAACTTGCCCGGAGGGAGATTCCTCCGATTTAATTTTCTTTACAGTTTCCCCCACCATAAATCTGATTGCAACAGCTTCCATAATAACTGCAAAAGAAAGTGAGGCGGCACCAACAACAACTCCCTCAACAAAGTCAGTTAAAAAAAGTATAAGAGCACAAATTGACATTGATAGGAGGCGAATTACTGTCCCATAAGCCACTCGCCGTGTCAAATTGTTATTTATTAATATTCCCTGGTAAAAGCGACGGTAACCAATTGCCGCTGGCCAGGGAAGCAGAATAATTGTTGCAATGTGTGTTAGTGCAGATACCTCGACTGGAAGTCCGATCAGATCTTCAGTAATAAAATAAAAAACGGGGGGAGTGATTACTATAAGCATAACAAGTGTGATCAGACTGTTAGCTGCATAAGTGAAGTTTCTTAGCTTGTAAAATGATTGGCTGTCTTTTACTAAAGCAATGGATGCGCTCATCATCATAATTATCGGGGCCTCAATAATTAAAGCCAGAGAGTAAGCAACACCGTAAGCAGCGAGATTAAATTTTGGTTCTGAAGAGCGGGCAATAAGTGCTGCAAGAAAAGGACCTTCGACTGACATCATTATCCAGGTTGCAGCAAGAGGCAGCCAGAAGTAAAATATTTTTTTATATGTGAGTTGGGCTGAAGAGTCTGTCACTGAAATAGTGATTTTTGTTCAAATCAAAGTTAATGATATTCTGATAAATATATTTTTATTCTCAATGGATTGAGTTAAACCAAAACACTTTTTATGTTTGCAATAACAAGAAGGTAGAATTATGAAATACTTTATTAGTGCATTAGCATTGTTTTTTTCTTTATCACTTCTCAGCTGTTCTGAAAACAAAGTGGAGGTAAGCGAAGACCAGGTAATTGGTATGAGAACAACCGCAATGGAGTTTATGAAAAATTTAAAAGGAGTTCTCATCAGCCAGATACAAACTAATGGTGTTCTGAAGGCAGTATCTGTATGTTCTGATACAGCGCAAGTTCTAACAAATAATTTTGGAGTACAAAAGGGTGTGTTTATCAAAAGGATTTCATTCAAAAACAGGAATGAAAATAATTTACCTGATGATTTTGAAAAGCAAGTGTTGAACAAATTTGAATTGCTTAATCAGAACAAGGAATTAAACAATACAACAGAGCATGCAGAAATCGTACAGGAAGGTGAGTTCAAATATTTGCGCTATATGAAACCGATCTTAGTTCAGGCTGAATGTCTTAATTGTCATGGAAGTGAAACCGATATAATGCCCGAAGTAAAGCAGCTCATTGCACAAGAGTACATCGGTGATAAAGCGGTTGGTTATAAGATTGGCGATCTTAGGGGTGCAGTTTCTCTGAAAAAAGTTTTTGAATAAAAAAAGGCGATTTAATTCAATCGCCTTTGAAATACTTCTCACCCTTCCCCTTTGGGGAAGGGCTGGGGATGGGCTTTTACTTCAATAATATCATCTTTTTCGTACTTACAAAACTTCCTGATTGCAAAGTGTAAAAATAAACTCCACTTGGTAAACCCGAAGCATCAAAAGTCAACTTGTATTTTCCTGCGGCTTTCTGTTCGTTAACAAGGATTGACACTTCATTTCCTAATACATCAAATACTTTCAGTGTTGTTTGCCCTGCTTCAGAAATTAAAAATTCAATTTCTGTGGTAGGGTTAAAAGGATTTGGGTAATTCTGTTCGAGAGAATAATCTTTGACAACTTCCGTAATAGGATCTGTCCCGGTAGGTACAAATTCAAACGCGACAATATTTATATCATCGACATACCATCCATCAGCTTGAATATATCCATCGGCCTTGAGCATGAATCTTAGTTTAATCTGCTGCCCAAGATAGCTGCTTAAATCAATTGATTCCTTTACCCACGTTAGCTGAGTTCCATCATAAAGTGGCTGTCCCGGTGGTTGGAATGAACCAACTCCCGGATTGGTGTACATTCCTGCCATTGGTGTCCAGGTGCTTCCATTGTTTGTGGAGATTAGCAATTGTCCATAGTCCCAATCTGCTTCAATATCCCATTGTGCCTGGAATTCTAAAGTAGCTCCGATGAAACCACTCAAATCAATGTTGTCATTAAGAGTGAGAGTTGCATTGGTATTAACAGGATAATTACCACTCGGTGAATCGGTAAATGAGTATGGTGCTGAAGTGTATTTTGATGCAGTAGTAGCCCAGCCACCTGCTGAAGTCCAGTTGCTAACATTGAATGTGCTATCTGAAAATGCAATATTCATCGGTGCGACATAGAACTGGAAGAACTGGGTTGGCGGCGTGCTTCCAGGAGGTGAGAAACCACCACCGCCCATTGGCAGGGTTACAGATATTGCCGAATTCTCATCCTGTGCTGCAAGATAGTATTGAACTATTGTTCCGAGTGATTGATCTGGAATTACAAAATCATATGTCCCGCTGTCGTAAACAGGCGTACCGTCAACCGAATAAAATTCAGACCAGCCAGAGCCTGTGTTTTTCCTATAATATAATCTTGGTGCATTTGTGCCGGAACCAATATCGAGTCCTGTTACTATGCTGGCATTTGTGAGAATATCATCAGCATTATCTCTTGAAGCAATTGGTGTATGATCAATTCTTAGATCAAGGTTGAGAGCAAGTGTTGCAAGCGTACCAATTGTCAATTTACTCAGCTTATGAAAATATGGTAAATTGAAATACAACAACTTATCGTTAACCGTGTGGTAATAAGCATTGAAATCACCATAGTATTGTTCAATAAGAAGAATAGCGCTGTAGTTTTTATTCCAGAAAGATGAATGATCACTGGCAGTAAGTCCGGGATTGATAATACTTAAGTTAACGCCAATGTTATACGCTGAATTAACTTCAACCATTTTATCTTTTAAAATCATTGAGTTAGAAACAGGTCTTACGTGAAGTTCTGCTACACTATCGTTATTAGAATCCCACGCAATCATATCCATGTTTAATACGCCAAGAATAGAGTCTCCTGCATTAGCGGCTTGTAAAGCGTAGTATACACTACCAACCAGTCCTTGCTCTTCCTCATCCCACAAAGCATATATGATTGTGAAAGGGAATGAGTAATTTGAAAATATTCTCGCGGCCTCAATAACAGCGGCAGTTCCACTACCATTATCATCTGCGCCCGGTGCCGTTGTTCCTAAAGGCATGTCGTCATAATGTGCACAAATCATATATTGTTGATTCGGGAATTCTGTCCCCAGTTGAACCCCGTAAACATTTCGGCCTGTTCCACTAAACCACTGATCATATGTTGTAAGGCCGTAGCTGCCAAGTTTTTGCTTGATATAATCGGCGGCTTTATCATTGCTTGCATTGTTCTTATGCCTCGATACAATTGTATAAGGAGAACCGTTAATAATGGTTGCCACCTCACCGGACAATTCTTTAACGAAGTAAACGAGCGAATCTAAATTTGTTTGGTTAATAATTGTCTGAACAGTGGGGGATTGTGAATGTAGAAAGGATTGTGCTGTGCAAATCAGCAGCAATGTTAGTATAAATTTTTTCATAATTGATCCTATTAGTAATGTTTAATTATCTTTATTAAAACAAGAAGGACTTGCAGAAAAATACCACAAGTCCTTGTAAAATCCAGGTCACCCAAAATTACTTAATCAGAATCATCTTCTTTGTAGATGAATAATTTTCAGCAATTAAAGTATAGAAATATGTTCCGCTCGGAAGGTTCGATGCATCAAATATTATTTCATAACTGCCGGTTGATTTCGTTTCGTTAACCAGCGTTATCACTTCTCTGCCAAGGAAATCATAAACTTTTATGCTTACAAAACTTTCCTGAGGCACGAAGTAGCTTATTCTGGTTGAAGGATTGAACGGGTTCGGATAATTCTGACTTAAAACAAATTCAGCAGGAACATCATAGCTTACATTAACGACATCACTGTAACTGAATGTTCCATCAAAATCAACTTGTTTCAGGCGATAGTACAATTGGTTAACACCGCTTACCTGTGGATTGTCTGTAAAGGAATAATAGTTAATCTCCGCTGAACTACCTTTCCCGTCAACGAATCCAACAGTATTAAAATTATCCTGACCATCAATTGAACGCTCAATTTCAAAACCCAAATTGTTTAACTCAGAAGCAGTTGACCATAGCAGTTCAACATCTGAATTCTTCACTGAAGCTGTAAAAGCCAATAGTTCAACAGGAACTATGTCGGTTAAATCGGCTAAAGTTGCAACCGTACCTAAAGTTAATCGACTCATTTTATGGAAGTAAGGTTGGTTGAAATGTATTATTCTGTCGTTTATAGTATGGTAGTAACCGTTAAAATCACCCCCGTAATATTCTTCAATTAATAAAAGAGCACCGTAACCATTATTCCAGAATGAAGCCTGATCACTTGCCGTTGTGCCGGGATTAATTACACTTGGTATCACACCGATCGAATAAGTTGTATTAACTTGCAACATTAAATCTTTAAGAGCAACGGAGTTCCCAAAATTTCTGATGTGAATTTCTCCAACACTATCATTATCGCTGTCCCATGCAATCATATCCATATTTATAACACCCATTATTGAATCTCCGGCAATAGCAGCCTGTTGAGCATAGTATGCACTGCCAACTAATCCTTGTTCTTCTTCATCCCAAAGCGCATAGATGATTGTGTACTTGGAATTGTATTGAGTAAAAATTCTTGCGGCTTCAATTACTGCAGCCGTTCCACTGGCATTATCATCGGCCCCGGGTGCAGTCGTTCCGCTGGGCATATCATCATAGTGAGCGCAGATAATATATTCTTTATTCGGATAAACAGTGCCTAGCTGAACACCGTAAACATTTCTTCCCGTACTACTGAAGTTCTGATCATATGTAACTAAGCCATAGCTGTCGAGTTTCTGTTTGATATAATTCGCAGCCATATTGTTGCTCGCATTATTCTTGTTTCTTGAGACAATGGTGTATGGTGAACCGCCAATAATAGTGGAAACTTCACCCGATAATTCTTCAACGAAGTGCATTAGTGAGTCTAAATTTGTTTGATTAATGATTGTCTGTATTGTGGGTGACTGCGGAAACAAAAATGATTGCGTACCTAACATCAACATAAATACCAGTATAATTTTTTTCATAATTAGATCCTATTAGTAGTGTTTTATTATTTGTCTTAAAATACAAAGGACTTGCAGTTAAAATACTACAAGTCCTTGTAAAATCTAGGCCACCTAAAATTACTTAATCAGAATCATCTTCTTTGTAAATGAATAATTTTCACCAATTAAAGTGTAGAAATATGTTCCACTCGGCAGCGAGGAAGCATCAAACACTATTTCATAACTGCCTACAGCTCTGGTTTCATTGACCAGTGTCATAACTTCTCTGCCAAGGAAATCATAAACTTTTACGCTTACAAAACTTTCCTGAGGCACGAAGTAGTTTATCTTCGTTGAAGGATTAAACGGGTTCGGATAATTTTGACTTAAGACAAATTCAGCAGGAACATCATAACTTACATTAACAACATCGCTGTAGCTGAATGATCCATCAAAATCAACTTGCTTCAGGCGATAGTATAATTGATTAACACCGCTTACCTGTGGATGGTCCGTGAAGGAATAATAATTAATTTCTGATGAACTACCTTTCCCGTCAACAAATCCAATGGTAACAAAATTATCTTGGTTATCAATTGAACGCTCAATTTCAAACCCCATATTATTTAACTCGGATGCAGTTGACCATATCAGTTGAACCTCGGAGCCATTAACAGAAGCATTAAAAGCAAGCAGTTCAACGGGAACTATGTCAGTTAACTCGGCTAACGCTGCAGTTACACCTAATGATAACTTGCTCATTTTCAAGAAGTAAGGCATATTAAAATATTGAATCCTGTCATTTGCGGTGTGATAATAAGCATTAAAATCACCATCTAATTCAATCAAAAGAATTGCCCCATAATTTCTATTCCAGAAAGAAGCATGATCACTGTACGTCGCGCCCGGGTTTATTGTAGAAAGAGTTAAACCTGTATTGTAAAGAGTATTTGTTTCCAACATTTTATCTTTTAATGCAATCGAATTCGCTATTGGTCTTGTATGAATCTCAGCTTTACTATCACTGTTTGAATCGTAAGCTATCATATCCATATTTATCACTCCCATAATGGAATCACCGGCATTGTAAGCCTGCTGTGCATAGTAATCACTTCCATATAAACCTCGTTCCTCTTCATCCCAGAGAGCATAGATTATTGTGTATTTGGAATCATAGTTTTTAAATATTCGTGCTGCTTCAATTACAGCGGCGGTTCCACTTGCATTATCATCTGCACCAGGGACAACAGTTCCGCTGTATGTAAAATCATCATAGTGAGCGCAGATAATGTATTTTTTGTTTGGATATTGAGTGCCCACTTGAACAGCGTAAACATTTCTACCACCGCCAGTACCAAACGGCTGGTTATAAGTTGGTAAGCCGTAGCTCTCAAGTTTTTGTTGAATATAATTTGCAGCCATATCATTACCAGCGTGATTCCAGCGTCTTGAAACTATAGTGTAGGGTGTACCATTTATGATTGTTTGATCTTCACCCGATAATTCTCTAACAAATTTGGTTAAAGAATCCAGATTTGTTTGGTTGATAATAGTTTGAATTACTGGAACCTGAGTGAAGCCAATACTTTGGAGGGTCAGCATTACAATAAAAACCTGCAGAAAATTTTTCATTTCTAAATCCTTTCGTTGTACTTTGAGTAGTTATTCAAAAAATATAATTGCGAATTTGACGAATAACAGCAACAATTATGCTAAGGCTAAAAAAATTCGTTGTTTGATATTGGCTCAAAAACGTGCCGTATTTTGAGAAAATTGCCAAATGTCAAGTATTCCCGGAGAGAATTTGTCAATGTTGATAATGAGTTCTTCAATTTGAGTAGAATCAATTAAACATTGCTTAAAAAATTATTTTGAACGAATACTCAAATATTAAACTTTTTTTAAATGTGGATTGTTTTAATATTGTTCTTAAAATTATAAATAATTAGATGACCACAGACATAAAATATTTCACACCGAACGAAGCAAAAAAAACTTTACCTTTGGTAAGAAAAATTGTGAAAGATATTCTTGATACGAGTAGAGAAATGCGGTTGATTGCAGATGAAATCGGACATAATGTAGAAAATGATCCTCGCATTCAAAAGCTTGCAGATGATATCGAAGAATTTATGCAGGAACTTGATGAGATTGGATGTTACTTCAAAGATTGGAATTTCTCAATTGGTTTGATAGACTTCCCGGCTATAATTGATGGTAAAGAAGTATTCCTCTGCTGGAGAAGTGATGAAGATGATATCATGTACTATCACGAAGTTGATGCCGGTTTTGCTGGCAGAATAATAATACCTCCTGAAGAGCTGACAGACTGATTTTTTTTACTTCTTCAATTCAAATTCAGCTTCAGCAGTAACAACTTTCCCTGAATATTTATCTGTTATGTGAAAAATAATTTTGTATAGACCTTCCGGAGAATTATAGTCAAGTTCGAATTGTGCTTCAAGCTGCACATCAATTAGCTCTTTACTTGTTACTTCCTTCGAATCAAAAAAAACATCTATCCTCTCTGCTCCATCAGGATCGATTACATCAACGCTAAAACCGATTGAAGTTGATAGTTCATCATCAACTTCTTTTTTTTCAAATCCCTTTACATTAACAGTTGCATTTATTTCCCAGCTATCGCCAATATCATATGCAAACGCTTCGGGACTGAAGGCTTCGAATTTTTCCTCTTCCTTTTTACTGCAGGAGAATGTCAGCAATAAAACTAAGCCAAAAAAAACTATTTTATTCATTTAATACCTCTTTGTCATTACGAGGAGCGAAGCGACGAAGCAATCCTTTATTATACAGATTGCTTCGTCCCGACATTGTCGGGACTCGCAATGACAACTAATAATTAATTATCCGTTTTTCCTTTGAAAATCTTTCATAAATGCTACAAGGTCTTCTACACCTTTGGTCGGGAAAGCATTATAAATTGATGCACGCAATCCACCAACTGATCTGTGACCTTTCAAGCCGTTAAATCCTGCCTTTGTAGCTTCATCGATAAGTTTTTTCTCTAATTCAGGTGTTGCAAGATTGAATGTAATGTTCATCAAAGAGCGGCTGTCTTTTTCAGCGTGACCTTTATAAAATCCGTTACTTTCATCAATACATTTGTACAGCAGGTCAGCTTTGTGCTTGTTGATTTCGTACATCTTGTTCAGGCCGCCATTCTTTAACAGCCATCTTGTTACAAGCATTATAATGTAGATAGCGAATGTCGTCGGCGTATTGTACAGCGAATCATTCTCAGCGTGAGTTTTATAATTGAGCATTGTATGAAGAGAATCCTGGCTTCTTTCTAAAAGATCTTTTCTGATTATTACTAAAGTAATACCAGCCGGACCCATGTTCTTTTGCGCACCAGCGTAGATCATTCCGTACTTTCTCACATCAATTTTTTTATGAAGAATATCTGAAGATGCGTCACAAATTAATGGAACATTTCCTACCTCTGGTTCGGTATGAAACTGTGTACCAAAGATTGTATTGTTAGATGTGAAGTGAACATATGCAGCATCAGCATCGAGCTTGAGTTCGCTTTGCTTTGGAATTCTTTTAAAGAACTTTTTATCTCCTTCACCCTCTTCTGTCGTAGCAGCTACATTGACGGTTCCAACTCTTTTCGCTTCTTTAATTGCTTTCTTTGACCAGCTTCCGGTTGAGATGTAATCTGCTTTATTCTTCGGAGGCATAAGATTCAGCGGAACCATTGAAAACTGTAAGCTTGCACCTCCCTGTAAAAACAGAATCTGATAATCATCCGGAATATCCAGTAGCTTTTTCAATCCTTCTTTTGCTTCTGCATGAATAGCATCGTAAGTTTTTGAACGATGACTGATCTCTAATATTGACATTCCCACACCGGGAAGTGCAAATAAATCTTTTTGTGCTTCCAATAAAACTTCTTCCGGTAATATTGCCGGACCAGCACTGAAGTTATAAATTCTTTTTTCCATTTTTTCTCCCTATTATTTTCTTAGTGATTCTTTGTGCTCTTAGTGTCTTAGTGGTTAAAGTGTAATTCGCCACTAATTCACGAATTATTTAAATTAAATGTGTTAATAGACCATCTCTAAGTTTTGGTTCAAACCAGGTTGATTTCGGCGGCATTACCTCTCCCGCATCTGAAATATTCATCAGGTCGTCCAGTCCAACAGGATAAAGTGAAAATGCAACCGCAGCCTTGCCTGAATCGACTAATTTTTCAAGCTCCAATGTACCTCTGATTCCGCCAATAAAATCAATTCGTGTATTCGTCCGCGGGTCATCAATTCCAAGTACTAGATTAAGCAAAAAATTCTGAAGAATACTCACGTCAAGTTTTTCACCAACAGATTTTTCAAATGATAAGCTTGCCATCACAGAATCTCTCGCTTTTAAATGATACCACTCCTTATCTAAATACATACAGAATTGGTTTTTAGTTTGTGGTTGTTTGATGGATGTAGTCTTCACATCAAATTTTTCGCTAATTGCATTAAGAAAATCTTCTTTGCTCAGCTTATTCAAATCAAACACAACTCTGTTGTAAGGTAGAATCTTTAATTGTTCGGCGGGGAAAAGGACGGCAACAAAATAATTGTATTCCTCATCTCCCTTATGACTCGGATTAGCTTTCTTCTTTTCTTCTCGTGCACGACTTGCACTCTTTGCTCTGTGATGTCCATCAGCAATATAGAGGTTATTAATCTTTACAAACTCATTGCTAATAAATTGATTGTAGTTTACCGGCATTATCCAAACCGTGTGCTGTATTCCATCAGGCGCAATGAAATCATATTCCGGTTTTGTTTCCTTCATCGTTTTGTCGACAATGTCATTTACACCTTTCACTCCGCGGTAAGTTAAAAAGACAATACCTGTTTGTGCTTCTGTTGTGATTATGTGATTTGTTCGGTCATCTTCTTTAACTTTTCTTGTCTTTTCGTGTTTGAGAATTACATCGTTATCATAATCATCAACAGAAAAAGTTGCACAGATTCCCGTTTGGGATCTTCCATCCATTATTAACCTGTAAAGATAAAATGCAGGCTTATCATCCATCTTCAGCGGAGCTTCTTTTATAATTCTATTGAGATTTTCTTTTGCTTTCAGGTAAACTTCTTTTGAGTAAACATCTTTAACATCAGGCAGATCAATTTCTGATCTTGTAATGTGTAAATAACTTAACGGATTTCCCTCTGAATACTTCGCAGCTTCTTCTCGATTAACAACATCGTATGGAACGCTTGCAACTAGTTGTGCTTTCTCTTTTGTGGGTCTGAGAGCTCTGAATGGTCTGATAACTGCCATAAATCTTCCGGTTGTGAAAATGTTTTTATAACGACACCTCTAAAATCCACAAATTTGCACTAATAATCCATAAATTTAATTTGCTTCAAAACACATTTCTTATTTATAAAGATAGATTTTCCAGACATAAACTCCTTCAATAATAGGGCAGTGATAGTTATTTTTAAGCCTTATTTATAGAGAATTACTTAACCGTAAATCAAATGGCACTCTTTAAAAGAAAAAGAAAATTCCGAAAAAGAAAGAAAACAGGGACAATACACGTTATTGGTAATGTTGATTTTCACCGCGATGTTTACTCGGCAATACTAAACAACAAGCGTGATTTTTTCGTATGGCTTCCCGCTGGTTATGAAGATAATCCAGCAAAAAAATATCCGGTTCTTTATATGCACGATGGACAAAATCTGATTGATCCCAAAACTTCTTTTGCAGGAAAAGATTGGCAGGTTGACGAAACAGTAACAAGATTAATTGCTGAGTATAAAATCAGGGAGATTATTGTCGTAGGAATAGATAACACCAGCGATCGTCTTGAAGAATACAGTGATTCGGAAAAAGGTGAGAATTACAGAAAATTTATTATCGAAGAGCTGAAACCATTTGTCGATTCAAAGTACAGAACACTTCCTGACAATAAAAATACTGCTGTTATGGGTTCGTCAATGGGCGGTCTTGTGTCATTCCTGATTGTGTGGAAACATCCGGACGTTTTTTCAATGGCTGGTTGTATGTCGAGTTCTTTTTATTATAATGAGGATAAAGTCTTTAAAATGATTGATGAGTACGAAGGTCCAAAGAAACACATAAAGATTTATATTGATCATGGCGAAGATGGATTAGTCAGAGGACAAAAAATGTTTTGTAAGTTAACACAAATGGGTTGTTTAATCGGAACGGACATTGATTATTTTTACGCACGTGGAGCTGAACACAATGAAACTGAATGGGCAAAGCGTCTCGAACGACCATTAATATTTTTCTTTGGCAAATGATGGAATATTGTCATTCTGAGCGAAGCGAAGAATCGCTAAAACTGTCACACTGAGTAAGCCTGCGCTGAGCTTGTCGAAGTGTCGAAGTGTGACACAAAAACAATAATTATGAAAATATACTTTAAACTAATTCTTACACTTTCCCTTTCTCTTTTTTTCGCTTGCGAACAAAATGAGAAGCCAGTCAATCTTTCCATCGCAAGGGAAGCAGTGCAGCAGTATTATGAATCAGGAAAGTTTGATGCCGAGCTGAACGAAGTAATTGAAGATGCAAAAGAGAAATTCGACAAAGTTGAGTTTAAAGCGAACTCGGTTGTTATTTTTGATGTGGATGAAACCGCACTTGACAACTATGGATTAGCGAAGGAAATGGGATTCGGTTATGTATATGAGTTAAATAAAAAGTGGAATGCCGAATTGAAAGCTCCTGCAATCAAACAAGTAAAAAAGTTGTATGATTATCTGCTGTCAAAAGAAGTCAAAATCATTTTTCTCACCGGCAGAAACTTTCCTGAGTATGCCGCCACATATCAGAACCTTAAAAATCAGAGCTACACCAAATTTGATACATTGATTACACAAATAGGCGATGAAACAAAAATGAAGGCGAAAGACTTTAAGAGCAACAAGCGTGTCTGGCTGACTAAGCAAGGCTACGAAATTGTTGGTACTGTCGGTGACCAATGGAGCGATCTTGAAGGATTCTACCATGGCATTCAGGTTAAAATTCCAAATTACCTTTATTTAATTGAAGACTAAATCACAATAGAACACGGATTTAACGGATCGGACAGATTTAGACTGATCTGTTTTTATCCGTTTAATCAGTTGAATCTGTGTCCCATTGGTTTCCTCTCCACTCATCTAAATTCCTTATATTTACCCCTCAAAAAATGAGTTACCAGAAAATTAATGACAGAAACAAAACGCGAAATACCTAAAGCATACGATCCTTCAAAGACAGAGGATAAATGGTATAAATACTGGCTCGATAACGGACTCTTTCACTCAGAGCCGAACGACAAACCGCCGTTCACCATTGCAATTCCTCCGCCGAATGTTACCGGAATGCTTACGATGGGACACATCCTCAACAACACAATCCAGGATGTTTACATCCGTCTGAAAAGAATGCAGGGCTTCAACTCCTGCTGGGTTCCGGGAACAGACCACGCATCAATCGCTACGGAAACAAAAGTAACAAAGTTCCTTGAAGAGAAGAAAATTGATAAATATAAAATCGGCCGCGAAGAATTTTTAAAGCATTGCTGGAAATGGACAGAACAGTATGGCGGAATAATCATTCAGCAGTTAAAGAAGCTCGGCGTAAGCTGCGACTGGCGTCGTGAACGCTTTACGATGGATGACGACTACTACCGCGAAGTGATAAAAGCATTCGTTGATCTTTACAAGGAAGGAAAAATTTATCGCGGCTACAGGATGGTAAACTGGGATCCTGCAAACAAGTCTGCTATTTCAGATGAAGAAGTTCTTTACAGAACAGTTAACGGAAAACTCTGGAATTTTCGTTATCCGGTTGTTGGAACGGACAAGTATATTGTTGTTGCAACAACACGACCAGAAACAATGCTCGGCGATACAGGTGTTGCAGTTAATCCGAATGATGAACGATACAAAGATCTCATCGGCAAAAAAGTTAAGCTGCCGATTGTCGGAAGAGAGATTCCAATTTTTGCGGATGAATATGTTGATATGGAATTCGGAACGGGCGCAGTTAAAGTTACTCCCGCACACGATGTAAACGATTACGATATGGGTCAGAGACACAAACTGGAAATTGTGAACATCTTCAATCCTGATGCAACAACAAACAAAAATGTTCCCGACTGGCTGCAGGGAATTGATCGCTTCGAAGCAAGAAAGAAAGTAGTCGAATGGTTTGAGAAAAACGGATTGATGGAAAAAATTGAGGATTATCAGAACAAAGTCGGTTATTCAGAAAGAGGTGCTGTACCGATTGAGCCGTATCTTTCCGAGCAGTGGTTTATGAAGATGACGGAACTTGCTAAGCCGGCACTTGATGTTGTAAGAGAAGGAAAAGTAAAATTCTATCCTGCACATTGGGAAAAAACTTATTTCCACTGGATGGAAAACATAAGCGACTGGTGCATATCGCGGCAACTTTGGTGGGGACATAGAATTCCGGTTTGGTATTGCATCGGTGATGATCATTGCAAAATTGAATGTAAAGAACCAATTGTGTCTGTTGATCCGCCTGAAAAGTGTCCGCATTGCGGTTCAAAGAATCTTAAGCAGGATGAAGATGTGCTCGACACGTGGGCTTCAAGCTGGATTTGGGCTCACGCAATTTTCAGAACTGAAGAAGAAAGAAAATATTATTACCCGACTTCAATTCTTGTAACTGCGCCCGATATTATTTTCTTTTGGGTGGCGAGAATGATAATGTCAGGAATGCATTTTATGAAGGACATTCCTTTTAGTCACGTTTACTTTACGAGTGTTATTCGCGATCTGCAGGGAAGAAAGATGAGCAAGTCACTCGGCAATTCACCCGATCCTCTTGATGTAATTAAAGAATATGGTGCCGATGCTTTGCGGTTTACTGTGCTTTACCTCGCACCTCTTGGACAGGATGTACTTTTCTCTGCTGACAAATGTGATTTTGGAAGAAACTTTGCTAACAAAATCTGGAATGCCGGAAGATTTTTGTTGATGAACGCTGAAAACATAAAAGTTGATGACAAGCTAAAAGATTCTTACATAGATTTTGCAGATGAATGGATAATCTCACGTTTCAATGAAACGCTAGCTGAGTTCAACAATGCGATGGACAGTTTTGAAATAAACAACGCAACAAAGATCATTTATTCCTTTGTGTGGAATGACTTCTGCGACTGGTATGTTGAGATGATTAAGAACCGACTTTATGGTGAAGATGAAGAAATTAAATCTGCTGTGCTGACAAGAGCGCTTTCAATTTTTGAAAATATGCTGAAGATGGTTCATCCGTTTATGCCGTTTGTAACAGAAGAAATCTACCAACTGATACAAGAACGGAAGGAAGGAGAGAGCATTTCAACTTCTGAATTTCCAAAAGTGAAGAAGGAGTTGATAAATCCTCAGGCAGATAAAGAAATGGAAATAGTGGAAGGCATTGTAACTGCGTTGAGAAACATCCGCGGGGAGATGAACATTCCTCCTTCAAAAAAGATAACTGTTTTGCTGAAATCAAGCGAAGTTAAAGAAAGACAGATTGATTATATAAAAAAGCTTGCAAAAGTTGAAGACCTGAAAGCAGGAGAGAATATTACAAAGCCGAAAGCAAGCGCTTCTGCGATCATAAAATCTGCTGAGATTTACGTTCCGCTTGAAGGATTGATTGATCTTGATGTCGAAAGACAGCGTTTGCAAAAGGAAATTACTCGTCTTGAAGGTTCTCTCGCAGGAATAGAAAAGAAATTATCTAACGAAAAGTTTGTTAGTGGTGCACCAGCAGAAGTTGTTGAAAAGGAAAGAACAAAGCGAAGGGATTGGCAGGAAAATCTTGGAAAGTTGAAAGAGATACTAAATAGTTTATCCTGAATTGATTTCAGGATCTTAAGAATATTGTATCGTCAATAATAAAAATCTGATTTATTTTGTCTGTTGTTCCTACTTTTCTTAGCATAAGAAAAGTAGCAAAAGAAACATGCACTGAAAAATAATTGCTAAAATTTCACTGCGTTTCGCTACGAGAAATAAACTCGCTTACTTCGTTCGCTCAAACAGTATTTCTCTTTCGCGCTTCACTTCGTGAAATTTTTAACGTAATTCTTTTTAGGTGCAATCACCTAAGCCACATTGAGCGGAATTGAAGTGTGACTTATTAAAGAAAGGGGTTAATAATGTATTACAAAATATCCGAATTCATAGAAGACTGGAAATACGAATCCGAGTCAACGATAAAAGTTCTAAACAATCTTACTGATGCTTCACTTACAAAAAATTTCGGAGAAAATATAAGAACACCCGGCAGACTTGCCTGGCATATTGTGGGAGCTATATCTGATTTAGCTCATCGGATGGATTTAACTTTTAGAAAAGTAGATCAGGATTCACCATTTCCATCAACAGCAAAAGAAATTGTTAATGAATACAAACTTGCTTCAGATGGATTGATAAAAGAGATAAAAAAAAAATGGAATGACGATACTCTTTCAATTGAAGATGAGATAACAGGACAGGGGGATAGGTGGTCGAGAGGAAAAACATTAGGCGCTTTAGTTACTCATCAAATACATCATCGTGGACAACTGACAGTTGTAATGAGATTAGCTGGATTGAAAGTTCCCGGTGTTTACGGTCCTGCTAAAGAAGAATGGATAAACTACGGAATGCAGCTGCAGGAGTAGTGTCTTTTACAGTCATCCCGAACTTGTTTCGGGATCTTAATGTGAACTGAAATCTCAATAATAATTTAAGATGCTGAAACGAGCCTGTCTACCTACAGTCAGGTTCAGCATTACTCACAGCTACTCGTTCTGCTCTTTAAATTTTTTCAAAATGTTCTCAACAGCATCTTTGTGAACCATAAAATCCATAATCTTCAGTTTAACATAATCTTCGTGATAAAAATAAAAGCCTTTGTCTCCAGTGTTTCGTGAACCGGCACCGGAATCCTTGATCAAGTACCAATCCTTGCCATCTTTTTCCATATAGCCAACGAGATGAATTCCGTGATCATCAGTAGTTGTTTTATTACTGAAACGAAATTGTCTTGCACTCTCATCAATATATTCTGAAGGAATATCGAACGTTGGAATTACTCCTACTTTATTCCACGAATCATAACCTGCTTCAGAGACATCGCCGCCTATTGACATCGTGTAACCATTCCTGATTGCATACTTCAATGCATCCATATAAACATTTAACGGTACGTTGTAATAAACATCACTGTGCCACCAGTTATCTTCAACTTCGTATTCAACTTGTTCATAATAAGGTTTCTGCATATAGGAAAGAATATCAACATAATCATCCGGAATGATTTTAATGTAGTTGTTCAAGAACTCTTTGGGTGTATATTTTTTTCCGTCAAAGTAAAATTCGGTCGGCGGTTCGCCCATATAATGGTTCATAATCGATTTGATAACTGTGATTGCAGCTTCTTCATCCCAGGCATTAGTAGCTTTTACATTTTGAAGATATGCTTTCATTTCTATATGCATCGTTTTATGATCGTCAAAACTTTGTCCCGGCATTAATCCGATATAAGCTTCACCAGGAACAATTCCATACATCTTCCAGATTCTTGGGACAGCATTTGCTTCCGAACCTTCTTCAAAAGCTGAATTACCCCTTTCATTTATATATCGTTTTGCCTTTTCAACATATTCCCAGTATACAGTGTACTTCTCTGAAAGTTTAACTTTTTTTTGGTGAAGTCTGTAAATCTCAGATTCAAAAAATGATGTTGTTGAAAAACACCAGCAGGTTCCTGTTCTTCCCTGGGATACAGGATCATTGTACCAATAGCTAGTAAATTCATCTTTGGATTTTGGCAGATCCATTCCTGTAAAGTCAAGCTTGAATTCTTTCTTTTTTTCTTTTTCAGGCTCGTTGAATTCTTTTAGGCCTTTAAGAATTTCATTCTGGTAGTAACCATCTTTTGGTTCGACAAAAGTCCCGTTGTTTTTATGATCCTGAGAAGAAATTGATGAATGAAATAAGAAAACGATAATGAAGCTTAGAAATGAGAATGAGGTTTTCATAAATATTCCCCGGATAGTTCTAAATAGTTTTTTACTCTACAAAATTACGACCTCTTGCAGGACTTAACAACAACTTTCTAATGCACAATACTGCTTCTGCCGATAAACTCCCTCAACACCGAATCGTGAGGAACAGGGGAGTCATCTGCAACCGGAGTGATATGTTTTAATAAATCAGCTAATCGAGAAGCTCTTTCAAAAGAATCTGTTTTCAATGGATCATCTTTATACTTTTTCTCCCATTCGATAAAATCTTTTCCGAGCTTGTGAGCGTAGAAGCAAAGTTCGTAAGGCATTGCGCTGCTGATAATAAAATCCGCAGTGTTGCTGTAAGGAATAATATTTCTCATTTCACTTGAGCGGACATAGTGCCAGTGTTCGAGCGTTTGTGTCGGATTGTAAGCTCGGTGTGCAAAATCCCGAAGCATTCTTCTTATCAATCGGATATCTGTCCAGCGGATGTATTTGTTATCAGGACCTTTCATCTGCAATAGCGGTTCAAGATATAATTTAAACTTTACTTCAGAAGAAATGTCTTTACTGAAATCAGGATAAAGTCCGTGCAGGCTGTCCAGCAGAAGTATTTCATCTTTTTCAAGTTTCATCGAAGTAACATCAAGCGTTCGCGTTCCGGTTTTAAAATCATAGGAAGGAATAAATACATTTTCGCCTTTGCTCAGTCTGACAAGATGTTCATTTATCAAAGGAAGATCGAGTGCCTGCGGAGTTTCAAAATCATAATCGCCGAATTCATCTTTCGGGTGGAATTCAAGATCAAAAAAGTAGTGGTCAACAATCAACGCTTTGAACTTGAAACCTTTTTTTATCAGCTTTTGTTCAAGCTTAATTGTAGTGCTGGTTTTTCCTGAAGACGAAGGACCGCTTATCATTACCATCCGAAGATCTTTCAACCGTTCGATGATCAGTTTTGCCGCAAGTTCAACATCATCCTCATAAAGGTTTTCAGATTCGTGAACAATTTGTGCAAACTCACCCTTTGCAACTCTCTCATTCAGCAGCTCAACCGTGTTAAGTTTATGCTCAACAGCCCAATCGAGATTCCGCCAGACTTTCGCCCAGGGAATATTTTCATTCAGCTTTGAATTTATTCTTCCTTCTTCATCCCTTCGTCTTGCAGCTTCTTCCCTGTAAAGAATAAATTCTTTGGCAACTTTTGCATGACCGTTTTCAATTAAAACTTTTTCCACAGCATCCTGAACATCCTCAATGTGAGGATAATTATTTTCGTCGAATTTTTCATTCAGAATCTGAACAACCTGTTCAGCAAGCTCTTCAGCTGTATCCTTGTCTCTGCCGCCGACAGCGACCGCTGCACGGTAAATCGCATTAACAATTCTTTCCTGTTTGAAAGGAACAATTGCCCCGCTTCTTTTCACAACACAATTAATTTTGTTCTGCATTTTAAGACTCCGAAGAAATTTTGCTCATTCTTTTAAATTATTCTCTGGCAATTTATGCAATTAAAAAGATTTTGCTAAAAATCAGTTTTGAAAATGAAATAAATGAACGATTTTTAAGCTAATAATGTTAATTTAGCACATTCAATTTCAATTATCTTATCATAAAAAATCAAAGGAGACAATATGCCAATTAGAAAAGCAAATGCCGAATGGAAAGGCGATTTAAAAGGTGGAAAAGGGGTAATAAGTACTGAAACCAAAGTATTAAATAACACTTCATACGATTTCAGTTCACGTTTCGAGACCGGTTCAACAACAAATCCTGAAGAATTGATTGGTGCAGCACACTCAGGATGTTTTTCGATGGCTCTTGCAAATGGTTTATCGAAGGACGGATTTAAAGTTAATTCCATTAAAACCGACGCAAAAGTTCATCTTGAAAAAACCGATGCCGGTTTCACGATCACAAAAATTGAGCTTGATACTGTCGGTGATGTTGAAGGAATCGATAATGCAAAATTTGTTAATTATGCTGAACAGGCAAAAGCAGGCTGTCCAGTATCGAGAGCTTTAACAGGCCCAACGATAATTCTTACTGCAAAGTTGAAATAGTAGATATTTTAAGTTGTAACAATTTATTCGGTCCTCTGTTTTAGGGGATCGAATTTATTTAAAGACAACTCATACTTTAACATTTTGCATTTGTTATTTTTTATCACACTCAACCCGTTATTAATCTAAACCGGATGACAAACAGTGCGTCACTTTTTGTTTTACAATCAGCAAGCAAGCCATTTAGTTTTTAATTTCTAAATAATTTTTTAGGCACAATTCTTCTTACTTATTTTTAAGTGAGGTAGATTTATGGGGCTTTTAAATAAATTAGTTCTTTTATTCCGGTATGAAAGTTTGCGAATTTTCATACAGGGACAACACACCAAGGATACATATCCCACCGGTTTTACATAACTTTGCAAGAAGAAGATATTAAAATTTAACAGTAAAATTTCTTTCCCTTTTAACTATCGGGTAATAAGATGAAGATAAATTTATTAGTTTGTTTGTTATTTATTCTGGTTGGTATTTCGCTGGCACAGCAAAGCCGGGAAGAAAAACTGCAGCAATTAAAAAATCGTAGTGACCTAAATGTGACAGAAGTTAAACCCCACATACTTAAACTTGAATACGCTAATGGTAAAGTGCTTTACAAAAACATTTCCGATTACTGTTCACCGGTTACTGATGACCTGAAGTTTTCTCCAACTTACGACTCCACAGTTATAGACCTTACAACAATTGACACAACCCTTTATTACCAGATGTACAGTTTCTGGCAGGAAGTGCCTGTAGCACCTGCACCGATGCCAATGTCAATAAAAGCAGCAGATATAAACCAGAACCAACTGCCTGAATTATATGGACGTGAGAAGTATTACCAAACAAGCTGGGACAGCTTATCATTAAAAATTTTCGAGCTTGAGCCTGCTGACAGCATATTTAAGGTTGTATATACTTATCCCTATCCGATTATGAGGGTCGAGGATATATATGACATAAACGGCGACGGTCAGCCTCAGTTATTTACGAGTGAAAGGTTAACGAACGAAAAAGTCATTTATAAAAAACAGGCCCCAGACTCATTTGCTATTATAGAGGAGTTTGATTTCACTGCCCGGAATCAAATGAATGACCCCACTCTTGGTGATTATGATAATGATGAAGTGACTGACCTGCTTTATTATTCACTAGATGCATATACAGCAATTAATGAGTATAATCCTGCCTTTAACAGATTTGATTCTGTTTATGCTTTTCCAGAACCAGATATTTATGGTGCTGGTTTTTCTACTGAGGATATAGACAGGGATACGTATCCTGATATTGTACTAGGTAGTATTCATGGATTAGTGCATATATTGGAATACCAGCCTGGATCTGGCTACCTAAATATTTGGAATGATACTCTTGATACCTATAACGCTTACGTACACTTTACAACAAGTGATATAGACAACAACGGCAAGCCGGAATTCTGGGTTGGCGGTGATGCTTTTTATCCCGATCCCAAAACTTTATATACCTGCTATGAATCTGATGGGAATAACAATTATAAAGTTGTAACCAAAATCTGGCTTCTAGGAGTATTTTCATTCGACGCTTATAATGCCTTTGCAGTTGATGTTGATAAGGATGGAGTTGAAGAGCTCGGAATATGCGTTGACCAGCATTTCCTGATACTGAAGTTTGCGGGAAGACCAAATAAACATTCCTATGAGGTCTATTATGTTAAAAAAAATGAAATGACAGGCTTTTATAACGTATATTATGGTGCTTCAATGTACGATCTGACTGGAGATTCTAATGAAGAAATCTTAATAAGCAGGCAACAAGAGAACAACGGACTTAGATTATTTACCAGCATATATCGTCCTTCGTCTATTGTGCCGGTAGAATTAATTTCATTTACTGCAATAGCAAGCGGCAATAGTGTTTTGTTAAACTGGGACACAGCCAACGAGTTAAATAATAAAGGATTTGAAATAGAAAGGTCATCAGTCAATGGTCAATGGTTATTGGTTGGTTTTGTAGATGGTAATGGAACAACGACTCAGCAGCAAAACTATTCTTACAAAGATTGCAATCTTACAAGAGGGAAATATGCATACAGGTTAAAGCAAATTGATTATGATGGCAGCTTTGAATATTCAAAAAAAATAGAAGTTGATTTATTCAGTCCTTTGATATATTCTCTTGAACAGAATTATCCGAATCCATTCAATCCAACTACTACGATTAAATTCAGCATAGCAGAACAAGCTGGAGTAACTTTAAGAGTTTATAACATCTTAGGGAAAGAAATAAAGACATTGATAGAAAAAGAATTAACTTCAGGCGAATACATCATACAATGGAATGGCAAAGACGCAAATGATATAATTCTGCCAAGCGGTGTTTATTTCATTGAGATGACAACAGGCAGCTATCATCATATAATCAAATCAATTATTCAGAAATAAAAAAGGAATTAAAAAAATGAAAAAACTATTTTTACTGGTAATTTTATGCTGCTCATTTTTATTTGCTCAAAGCTGGAATAATGAAGTTACAACAACTATGAATGAGCCATACTTTTATACTATGGATATGTTCACTAATTCAAACGGACACCATATTCTTATCTTTCGGCATCAGGGTAATACTATTGTATATTACAAATTAAATTCTCAAGGTGAAGTGCAAGGTAATCCCATAACAATAACTGATGAAGGGTTCTTCCCTGCAATTACAGGTTCAAATGAAGTAATATATGCTCTCTATTTTATAGAAGGAACTATTACTGGAAAATATTCAACAGATAAAGGAAGCAGTTGGTCAGATATACCTTATGACCTGTCAATTGGCTCAAATCCTTGTAGTAATATTGATGCAGTAACTGATTCTTACGGTAGTGTTCATCTTGTTTATGCTACGAAAGACAGCGATCCACATTATAAAACATATTATATATAAGTTAAATCAAGATTTTGAGTGGGTAGATGGTCAAGATGTAACAAACCACCAATCTGCACCTTACGGAGGATGGCCATCAATAGCCTTATCATCTGGCCGTATTCACGTTAGCTTTATTGACCAGGAGTGGTTTAACTCTCGTGGTAATGTTTTTACAAGAGATAAAACTGAAGGTCAATGGCAGACGCCACAAGCGGTTGTATCTGGCAATAATGTAGCAGATGATGCAAAATTAATTGCAAGCGGTGATTACTTATATATGATACATGATCAATGGAATTCGTCGACATCGAAATTAGATTTAAAATATAAATATAGAAGTCTTAATTCAAACAACTGGTCTGGAGGAGACATTCATAATGGGGGTTCTGCAGGTAATGAGACTTTTAGTGTTTGCAAAACTCATGACGGTAAACTACATTTAGTTTACGATTTTATAGTATCAGGTGAATCACCTAACGAAGCCATCTATCATAGAAGTTATGATGGCCATAATTGGAGTGATACCTTCACACTTGATGATAGCTGGTTTGGAGGACAAAATGGTTTGACAAGTGTATCAAATGACTTTTTTGTACTTTGGAGACCTGGTGAAGATGCTTATTTACATTACCGTCAATATGACACCATTCCATTAGCACCACAAAATCTTGCAGTTCAAATTCACTCGGAAGGCGGGGCAACTTATCCAAAACTGACTTGGTCATTCAACAATGAACCGGATGTGTTTATTAAAACTAGTGCTTATCAGGTTTGGAGAAGACACAGTATAAGCGGTGGTTCGTGGAGTAATTGGTCAATTATTGGTTATAGAGATGGCGATGAAAATCAATACATCGATTATACTATCAGTGGTCTTTATGCTGAAGCAAACACTGCAGAATATAAATTGAGAGTAAGCGACTACACCAATCATTTATCTGATTACTCTTCGTCAGTTTCAGTTAATTTCAGTGAGTTCAACAAGATTAGTTCAGGATATGTACTGAATGAATATGGATTAGAGCAGAACTACCCAAACCCATTTAATCCAACCACAACAATTTCATACTCAATTAAGTCATCAGGTCTTGTAACTTTAAAAGTGTATGACATAATGGGGACAGAAGTAGCTTCTTTAGTAAATGAAAATAAAGAAGCAGGAAACTATACAGTAACTTTCAATGCTTCAGAATTACCAAGTGGAATTTATTTCTACACAGTTACTTCAGGAAACTTTAAGGATACAAAGAAACTAATCCTGCTCAAGTAGGATTTACAATTACATATACCCCGTCTTATCGATGGGGTTTTGTATTACTGTAATCTAAAAGCAATGCAAATTATTTTAACAATTCTCTATACGTATCATTCTTCGCAATGAATGACTGGACATAAGAACAGGTGGGAATCACTTTAAGATTATTTTCTTTTGCAAATCCCAAAGCGGCTCTTACAACATGAGCCGCTAATCCTTTCCCTCGCAAAGTAGGATGGGTGTAGGTGTGATATAAATTTATTTCTTCGTCTTCCAGTGTGTATTCCACATAAACTTCTTTACCATCAAGGTAAATAACAAACCTTTCATTTTCTTTTTCGTGAATTACTTTGTCTTCCATTTTTCTTAATTATTTTTATTGATAATAAAACTAAAATCCCGATTTGAAAATCTACCCGTATTTGCGAAGTAAGTCTTCTCAACAAAACGAACTTTATTATCTATATCCACAGTAACGATCGTTGAAGATCTTGTCCCATATTTTTCTGATTTAATGAAGATAGAGGATAGTCTTCTTTCTAGTTCCATTCCAACACCCGTATCAGGCAGCTCCTCATCTTTAGCAGGTGAAGTGTCATCAAGCAAGTTTAACACTTCCCAGGGATGAATATTATGCTGCTCAATTAAATTTTTAAGCTGGCGCTTACTTTTCTCAACTTTTGGCCATGGTGTATCCAATATTGCATTGCTGATTCCGTGAATACCGGGTTCAAGCTTCTGCAATACTTGAGTTTTATTGGAAAAGTAGAAAAGTTCATCAACATCTCCGAGAATAAGATTAAATCCGTTGTAATCAGCTAAAGTAGATTTCAATTTATTGTAATATTCTTCGGGAGTAACATCACTCACTAAAAAATCAAGAGTAAGATTTCCGCGGGAAGGTGCATCGTTTCTGTGGTTCTTCAAATCTCTGAAGTTTGTAATCGCTGCAAACTTTCCTTGTTTGGTAATTCCCATCCACGTTCCGCCAGCCTGCAGGTCTTTTCCTGCAAGTAAATCAGGATGCTCTTTCCAAAATTCAGCTTGTTCACTGGGACGGTTGTAAAATTCATCCCTGTTAGCTGCAAAGATGAGCTTGTAATCTTCAAGAACATTATTTGCGAAAACTATTAAACACATATAGTTATTAGTTTCTTTGTTATTGATTTTAGTTTTTTAGTTACTTGTTTTAGTTAATTGGTCTTGAATTTTTGGAATTCAATTTGAAACTAAAAATCACTCAACGAGAACTATAGATTAACTAACTAAAACTACGAACCAATCAACCAAAAACTAAAATATGTTTCTACTCTTAAGATCGTGTTCTAATTTTTTATAGTCAACAAACTGAACGGCATCCCACCCAAGTTTTATTGCTGTATCAACATATTCTTTTATATCATCAATATAAAAATGTTCTTCAGAAGAAAAGCCTGATGCTTTCTCAACATCACGATAAATTTTTTCTTCCGGTTTCAATGATTGAACCTCGTGAGACAAAATAAGCTTATCAAAATATTTAAGGAATTCATACTTCTGCCAGCCGTACTTCTGGTGAATTGAATTAGTATTGGAAAGCAGAAATAATTTGTATTCCTTTTTAAGTACCGGTAATAAAGAGACGACATCTTCATTCAAAGTAAATATTTCAGAATAAATTTTACAGAAAGTCTCACGGTCAATTTTATGATCCACAATTGTCAGCATCTTGTTTATGAATTCAGTTTCAGTCATCACACCTTTTTCAAATTCCCGATGCAGATGATAATTGGAATTATAAAATTCAATGAACCTATTGCCAAGATTTTGTTCAATCTTGTTTAACTTGTTTACGGCAATTGTGTAATCGAAAGGTATCAGAACCATCCCAAGATCAAAAACCACTGAGGAGTATTTTCTATTGCTCATTTATTCCGGCAGCTCAAAAATACTATCATCCAGTCCTGTATTAATTTCAATGCTGGTAACCGTCAGTTCAATTTCCTGCAAGCCAAAATATTGTTTAATTGTGAAGGGGAATTTTAAACTACTTACCTCACGATAATCAGAAAAATAAGTTTCCTGTTCGAACAGTCCCTGCTTGGTTTGAATTTCTTTTGTCTCTTTGAACTTCAAATCATTTTGCATGCTGTAATATTGAAACCATCGGATACCTGACGGCAAAGTTAACTTAATCGCATAGCAATCAATGCTGTCAACTTTTTCAATCCCGAGGTATTCTGTTTTAACACCAAAACTATCGGGACTGATCAGTAACTGCATAGTTGCATCCATCATTAGCCGCTCGAGTTCTTTTTTTTCAATCTCCGTTTTTTCTGTACCGATTATCATCATTCCATTTCCGTTGCTGTAATAAAGAAGCTGTTTTACTTCTCCGGCTCTCAGCTCCTGGAATAGTTTATCGGGATATTTCTGCATTACAACTATTTCAATCGGCTGACTCATAGCTGTTCCGGTCATGACCGTTGTTCTGTCCATAACGCTTTTAAACTTATCTATTCCACCGATAGCGTAGATATATTTATTTATAACTCCCTGTGCGGTTATGTTTACCGGGTCAGTTTCGGTTGTAGTTTGCTCTTGTGAGAAAATGGCGATGGAACCAAGTAAAAGCAGTGCTGTTATTAAAATTCTGTACTTCATATTCTAATAATTTTTTATTTTTCTTTAAAAAGATAAAGTTTTAACTCAACAATTATAACACTAAAATTTCTCTTAATACTAAAACGACTTTTTGTTACTTTTGAAAACCATAACAATCTTTTTCTGTATGAATATTAAACACCTTATTATTATCCTATTCCTGATTCCAATTAACATTTTTGCTCAGACATTTACAGTCTCAGGCAAAATCACCGATTCTCAAACCAATGAAGCACTTCCATATTCCAACGTTCGTGTGCTGAATACAACATTAGGCACTGCCGCAAACCTGAAAGGTGATTATGAAATAAAAATTTCAGCAGGGGATTATCTGTTAGTGGCTTCGTACATTGGCTACTATTCCGATACTATCAAAGTCAATCTTAATAAAAATATTAGTAATGTGAACTTCCTTCTGAAAAAAACAGAAATTCTTCTCCCCGAAATTGTGATACTTCCGGGAGAAAATCCTGCGCTTGAAATAATCCGTAAAGCAATAGAGAAAAAGAAGGAGAGAAACTTAAAACTTAATACTTATGAATTCGAAGCTTACACTAAAGGACTAATCAGAACCACGGATGAGATAAGTGCAAGAGGAAGAACTGTTTCTGCGGGAGTTGGAACGGAATCGGATTCCGCCGAACTGAAAATCACGGGCATACTTGAAAATCAGAGTAAAGGTTATTTCAAAAAACCTGATCAATTTAAAGAGACGATACTCGCACGAAAACAGAGCGCGAACTTTCCGCCGACAATAAACATACTTACCGGTGGCAGACTAATTCAAAATTTTTATGAAGATGATATAAGATTTTTTGGCGGACGATTACCCGGACCAATTGCCGATGATGCACTCGATTATTATTACTACTACATCGACGGAATGGTTATGAAGAACGACCGGAAAGTTTATAAGCTTTTTTTCAGGGTTGAAAATCCAGACGATCCGGGATTCCAGGGAAGCATTTTTATTAACGACAGCACCTACGAACTTATCCAGGTTGAGCTTGAACTTAATCGCTCAGCAAATGTTGGGGGAATTTTTGATACGATCAGCATCTTCCAACAATTTACAAGCTACGATGATATTTATATGCCGGTTGATTACAGAATTTTTGCGAAAGGAAATGTGCTCGGACTGGTTGATTTTGGTTTCGAGTTGAATACAATTCTCTATGACTACAAAATCAATCCTGAGTTGAACGATGATATTTTTACCAAAGCCATTGTCACAGTTCTTCCTGATGCTGATAAAAAAGATTCGCTTTACTGGACAACAACTCAAACAATACCCAATACTACTGAAGAAACAACTGCTTATGAAAGAATTGATAGTCTTCAAAGGCTGCCTTTTTCTTTCTGGGATCAGTTTTCGTGGGTAAGTACTCGGACATATTTTTCAGAAAACTTTTCAATAAACGGAACTTTGAACTTTTGGAGATTCAACCGAGTGGAAGGCTTCACTCCGCGGCTGGGATTATATTTTGAAGATTATTTTGATCAGCGGCTGAACTCAGATATTGATCTTGCTTACGGTTTTTCAGATAAAAGATTCAAAACAGATTTTTCATTTGAATACCTTCTCGGCGATTACAGAACAACTTCACTAACTCTTAATGCTTACAACACAATTAAAATTCTTTTTGGTTCATCGGATGAATACGCTGATCTGACCGCATCGCTTCTTGCATTATTAAATAAAGAAGAATTCAGAGATTACTACTATTCTGCAGGATTTGATTTTAAAGTTGAGAGCGAAGTGTTTCCTGTGCTTGCATTGAGTGCTGGATTTCTAAACAGAAAAGACAAAAGCGCACAGAACAACACGGATTTTTCATTCTTCAAAAAAGACAGAGAGTATCCAATCAATCCTAATATCTATGAAGCAACAATAAATGCTGTGACGGCGGGATTCAAACTTGATTTCAGAGATTACATTGAGGATGGTTATTTCCGGAGAAGAGCATTCTCAGGAGATTATTACACAACTTTTGAAAGCGATGTAACTCATTCAAATAAAGACTGGTTAAGCAGCGATCTGAATTTTACAACTTACAGATTATATATAAACAACTACATACCAACTTTTCGTTCTTCATTCATCAATCTGGATCTTTTCGGAATGTACAATGTTGGTGCACTGCCGTACCAGGATATGTATGCTCTGCCGGGAAATATCAATCTGCTTTCAAAATCATTTACGTTCAGGACTCTGAAAGTGAATGAAATATTTGGCGAAAGAGTCGCCACGCTGAACCTCGAGTACAATTTCCGTGATGAAATATTCAAGCTGCTGAAAGTACCGGGATTTAAGGATTGGGAGATAACTCTTAATGTTTTCTTCAACTCAGCAATTACAGAAATTGGAGAGGAATCGGCCGCACTTCTACCGGTTGAAATCAAAACTTTCAACAAGCCATTTTACGAAATTGGATTTGGTTTAGGGCAGGGAATAATTCCTTTGCAGCTTGAGTTTGCGTGGAAATTGAATTACAGGGGAAGTAATAATTTTGTGATTAGTCTGAATACGTTTGCGTTTTAATTATCATCTGTAGTTCTTTTATTTGTAGGGACAAGTCGCGACTTGTCCCCACTTTAACTATTCTCTCAGACCAGTATTTAATTGTATAACACCATTTTGATTTGCCTTTATCCAGTATCCCTTTCCGGGCAGTAGTGTGGTTGGGATAATATATCCTCCTTCATAACCATAGAACGGCGATGAAAGAATATTTGGTGGAACTGTTGTTATCTCAGATACGATTACCTCATTTGCAAATGGCCCTATCAAATTCCAACCTTGAACAACTGATACTTCATTTCCGGTTACATAATTGCCTGTGATGGTTATACTCTGATTGCTGTCAAACTTTGCCCAGTAGCCTTTACCATTTTCTAAAGTTGTAACCTGGTTGTAACCAGCATTGTAAGAATAGAATGGTGAAATAGCAGTTGGGAATAGAGTGGTTCCCGTCATATCGCTTGCAGCCAAAGGAACAGAGAGTAAATTCCAGCCGTTGTTTATTAAAACTGATGATTGAGTAGCTGCACCTGGACTAATATTAGCATACTCCATTATTAAATATGCTCTCGTAAATATAGATGTATAACTACCAGGGATTATTGCTATTCCTTGACCCGTAAATGGACCGAGATTTAATAATGAACCATTAATTTGATCTCTCAGATACATTTCTGCACCAATAGGGATATTATAAGTTATATCTATAGGCGTACCAGGTATACTTACACTCCACCAAAGCCAATGTACAATCGAACCAGTAAATGGGAATGCGGGTGGATTACCCGAAGCGCGATAATCTCTAAAACTATTAGTACCCGACGGACAGCCAAACGGAGTGAGGTCAAATGTAATGGCAAAATCAAGTGGTGGCCAATTAATATCGTATTCACCAAGCTGAGGATCAATACAGTTCGTTGCTGTTAAATCTAAACCAACAGCTAATGCGTAAGTGGTGTTGCCATCTGTTGCACTTAATGGAATATCAACTGCTGCCTGTGCAAAAACTTTTACATATAAAATTAAAATAATACAAATCATCAGATAAAATTTTTGTTTATTCATTTTGTTCACCATTGATATTTATTTCACAAGGATCATTTTTTTCGTCTGGACAAACGCATTTGCTTGTATTCTGTAGAAATAAATACCTGAAGCGAGCATAGAAGCATCAAAATTTACTTCGTAATTGCCCGGTTTCATCAATTCATTTTTTAATTCTTTTACTTGTTCACCGAGTATATTGAAAACACTTAAATTGATTTGTGATTCTTTTGGAACTGAAAATTTTATAGTTGTGCTCGGGTTAAATGGATTCGGATAATTCTGGAATAATTCAAATTTTTGAGGCATTTGAGTATTTGATGAATTATTTACTTTCCCAAATAGCTTTATCTTGCCTTTGGAGTTTTCGCTAATCGTAAGTTTATTGTGAATGTTATTTATCATAGCTACTTTATTAAATCCACTATCACTGATAAAGGAATATTCAATTCCGTTTGCTGGATTTATTTCCCAGCTCAGAGTGATTGGATAAGCGTTTGTCTGCACATCTATTTCCAAATCAACTTCTCCACTATCGATCGATACTGCTTTAATAAATTCACCAAAATTAAATCTTGCATCAAAATCTATTTCCGGAAAAGAAGGGGGCAAACTTCTGTCGAATCCTGTTATTGAAGTATCAATATCAGCATTAGCAACATATAAATCCTGAGTTTTTCCATCTGCATCGGTAATTATAAATTTATATATCTCTGCCAGGTTAAACTCTTCACTTTCCGGACATTCAAAATTTCTTAAAAGAGTTACATTTCCATCGCTAGTTGAATTTAGCCAGTATCCTCTGCCGGGTTTTAATGAATCACTATTTGTGAGATAATGATATCCTCCATCATAATAATACATAGAAATAATTATTCCCGGTGGTTCAGTGAAAAATTTAGTTTTGGTACTTTGTCAGAAATTGATCCGATTAAATTCCAACCACTTTTAACCGGAATGTTTAATGAATCTAGGATCAATCCTGCGTGAGCGATTGATTGAGATGGTCCAAATTTCGCCCAATAGCCGGGACCATTTTTTAGCGTATCTCTCAATATATATCCCTGCAAAGGTATATATTCATATATTGTTGCATTAATGAGTGAAGGATATACTGAAGTTGCTGCATAATTATTTAGAATTGCTCCTACACTAATTGTTTGCCAATTGCCCGATATCTTATTTTTTATAATTGCGTGGTTTAGTTTAATCTCATCGATTTCTATATTATTATCCTGAAGTTTTTGTATTCCTTTCAATTCAAAGTGTGCTGGCCTAGTAAACCATGTTAAGAGCTCACCACTCATATGATCACCCAAGGATGCGGCTGGTTTCGTCGTATCATTTAAGAATTGATAGTTTTGATATTCTTCTGAAGGGAAAAAATCATTCAATTGTGTCTGCGGATACGGACCATAACCATAATGAAAATCAGCAGGCTTAATCCTTATCCTATCAGTATATATATTGCTGCTACCAGGGGGCCAAGTACTTTCTATACTATCTTGCCAAATTATTAATGTGCCAGCCTGATCATTTGGAAATGTTTCCGGTGGTGCAGGAATATATAAATCAAATCCATCTCTGTGACGAACTTCAAATAAATAATGCATATTCCCCGGTGCATCAATGGGATTAATTCTATAAATCTTGGGGTAATCATAATCATATTCAACTAAGAAGTTTACTGTATCATTTTCAATGATTTTTGGTTGAGGTAACCACTCATAGTTAATACGGTAATACGGAGAAAGAGTTGCCGGGCAGGCAGCTTTTCTATCTGGTCCATTATATATTCCATATGCCATTAGGCAAAAATTAAATAAATTTGTTTCTCCATCTTCGTAATCATTTGGATATTCATCATAAAGTCCAAATGTATGAGCTAGTTCGTGTGCATATATTCCAATGTGGGTAAAAGATTTTTCATTAGCTAAACCCCCGAATAAATTAGGACCGCTTCGTTCACCAAGGATAATAAATTTACCTCCTATACTTTCTGCGTGAACCATTAATGCTGCAGCGGTTCTGGCAAACTGTGCATATATTACTACTAATTTATCGTAATATTTTGGACCTGCAGTATCGCTTATATAACCGTATTGCTTAGCCTTATATATAGCTTCGTTAGCTAAAGTATCATGACCCCAACTGAAAATTGTTGGATCAGCATAATAAGTTCTGGTAGTATCTGCCATTATCCACTCAGGTACGCCGTCTCCAGTTGTGTCTGGATTAACAACTTTACCTTCTATTATGAATTTTTCTTTTGACATCTGATACCAGTAATCTCTGAAGCTGCCAAAGATGTCCTCTTTTTCTGGATGAGGACTTTCTAATCCACTACCAATCCAGTAATTGTATGAAAACATCATGCTATCAAAATCTGATGAAAAATACCCGTCTGGTCGATTTCCAAGTGAATCAGTTTTGTAATGAGTTGTATCTGTAAACTCAATCAGTATAATGCCAATCTTTAAAGTAACAGGCTGCCCTGATGCCTGAGCTTGTTTCTGTGCAAACCATTGTCTGTTTAATTCAATCTGTTCGTTGAACTGTTCTATCTGTTCTTTAATTTCATCTAATCTTGCCTGAGTTCTTTCAAGCTGATAAGAGGATGCTGGTGGTGTGTCGATGCCAACTTTATAATTTGTCGGTGTATATTCTCCGCTCTGATTTAATGTTGCATAATAATACCATCCGTCCCCTGATTCAATAAAACGGTATCCATCTTCGGTCTCTGCCCACCAAATAAACTCATCACCCCACATTCTCCCAATAAATTTTGTTTGATCCGGCTGTTGTAATTCTATCATACCTGTATCGAAAGGCGCTGGTTTAATTTCTATACCAATAGATAGAATTAAAACACTTAATAATATTTAAACAAATTTTTCATAGTGACTCCCTTTCACTTAATGATTGATAATTTTTTAGTTAATACTCTATTATTTGTTTTCAAGACATATATGTACACACCCGAAGGAAGATCTTCTGAGTTAAAGTTAATTGAATAGATACCAGCACTTTGAAATTCATCAGAAAGAGTCTTTAGTTCTTCTCCGAGGATATTATAAAGTGCAATTTTTATGTTACCCTCGGAAGGGATTTTGTATTTTATAATTGTAGCAGAATTGAAAGGATTAGGAAAATTCTGAAATAAATAAATATCTGCTGGAACAATTTTTATTTCTTCAGCATATAAATCCGTGATAATCTCTCCCAAATATCCGTACTTATTGACCTGCTGTGCAACAACTGTGAAATTTTCAATTACACCTCCTATAATAAATCCTCCTCTTCCATCAGTGGTAAAGGATTGGTACTCAATAGAAGGTTGTGCGATAAGAACTCCAGTAGTATCCCACAATTTGTTTCCAAGCGTATCATAAGATTGTGCCAGTAACGAATCAGGTAAATAATTAGTTTCATGGTAAATTAATGCAGTTCTGTTTTTTTCAAGTGGAACAATATAAGCACCACCTAAAGGTGGTTCACCTACTTGAATACTTCCATCGGAATAAAGTATTGTCCCATCAAGTTTAAGCGCCTGAAACTGCGCAACTTTATTAATCCCAATCTTCATACCTGACCAACTGTAATAGATAAAACCATTATTATACTTAATATCTAAATGTGCATTAATATCCAAACTATCAGCAATCTCAACATAAGGTTCCTGCCAGCGATTGCTGCCAAGTGAATCTTTCCTTTGGGCTACTAGTTTAGGAATCATACCAGTCCATACTCTACCGCTTAATACTATTCCTCCTTCAGGGTCAGGTACTGGATAACCGAGAGAAACGGAATATTGGTTTAATATCTGGCCTTCTCTTCCAATTCTGTGGACTGTAAGCCCCGTTTGTACGTAATAATTTCCATCACTCGCTCGGATTATCCATTTACTATTGCCGTTACCAATTGCGATTCCCGTATCACCCCATTCTCTTTGTCCAAAACTGTTTATTCGGTTCATCCAGTAAGATGCATCGATATTTTGCCAGACAATTACACAACCACCGTCTCCGTCCGATACCAATTCCTGTGCACCGTGATTTGATTCTGTCAAATTTACTCTTACACCTGTTTGTCCCCACAAAAAATTACCACTGCTGTCAACTTTCTGTACTCTTACTCTTGTTGTGTAAAAAGTACCAATTACCTGGTTATCTTGATAGCTTACTATCACTCCACCTTGACCATCTTCAATTATTTCTGCCTGCCATTGTTCTGGTAATTCACCAGGGATTTGCTTTTTATTTCCCCAGGGTTTGAAACCATACATATCTAATCTTTCCACAGCGAGCTTTTGTGGATAAAAACTTTCATAGTTGTATGTTACATAACATCCTCCGGCACTATCGCTTACAATATGCGGATCCCATCCACTAGCAATAATGAGATTATTATTTGGATCAGTTGACCATTGTGCTGAAAGTTTAAGACTGGTGACTATTAGAAGTGTAATGGTAAGTAAATAATTTTTCATCTTTATAGCTCACTCAATTAAATCTGAAAATATTATATGGAAGGTATCAATCCACACAATAATGTGGATAAGACTTCGTTGTTTTCTCCCTAAAGGTTCGCAGTTAATTAGTAGGGCTGGAAGAAATTCAGATTTAATTTTTATTCTCATCAGAACTTTTCCTTTTTGCTACTGATAATTTAGCAGATTAATTCAAAGAGTCAAGTTCCCATATTGTTAAACATAGTTGCTAAACGCCAAGTAATTATGTGTTTACTTCACACAAAATTAGTTTGTTTCTATAGTTTGATCCCTTTTCTGTCAATCTATTTTGGGGCGATTCAACTATTTAAAATAAAAAAGCGCCCGAAAGAAGAGCGCTTCAATAAACAAATTAAGCCGTAAAGGTTTTATTCCTATTCTTTTTCCTTTGGTTTTGCTTCGTTCACAACAATGTTCCTGCCGTTTAGCTCAGAACCATTAAGTGCATCGATAGCTGCTTTGGCTTCGGAATCATTTTCCATTTCCACGAAACCAAAACCTTTCGAACGTCCGGACCGGCGATCTGTTACAACTGTGGCAGAAACAACTTTACCGTATGGAGCGAAAGCTTGTTTTAAACTTTCGTCGTTGACTGCCCATGGGAGACTTCCCACAAAAAGTTTTTTGCTCACAAGAGACCTCAATTAATAATGAAATAACAATATGGCAAAAGCCACGTCTAAAAATATAAAAACTCTGCAATATCTCAATAGCTGCCGGAATTGATAGTAAAGCAGTATAGTTGATTTACTGAACACTAACAAAAGTTAGAAAACACAAAGGAATATTCTTCAAAATTAGCCGGATTAAAAGGTTTTAGCTATTTCTTCCGAATGACAACGAATGTAATATCATCCTCCTGTTTTGCATTTCCTTTCCATCTCTCAACTTCAGCTAAGAGATGTTTTATTACTTCCGAGGCTGATGAATGTTCAATTGAGGCGAATATTTCTTTTGCTATGTGATAATCAAGAATTTCCTTTTTCTCATTGAACAATTCAGGAAAGCCGTCTGACATAAGAAGTAGAATATCGCCTGATTCAAGAACAGTTTCTTTTTTAGGATAAGTGAAATCAGCAGGACCACCGAGCGGGATCGCCTGAAGTTTTATTTCTTCAACCTGTTTGCTTTTATTTCTGTGGATAAGTGCCGGAGGCATTCCCGCTGATGAGATTGTAACTTTTTCGTTTTCAATCTTTGCAACAAGCATTGCCATATAAATATTACCGAGCCGCATATCTCTGATGATTGAATTGCTCTTATTCAAAAAAGTTACAACATCTGTCTGCGAATTTTCAGCGGTGAACAAACCTTTAATTGTTGCAACCATTGTTCCAGCTTTCATTCCGTGACCTGTTGCATCTCCAACGGCAACAATAAGTCTTCCATTATTATCATACTTGAAATCATAATAATCACCGCCAACCTCTGAAGCAGTTTTCATATAAACAGCAATTTCAAATCCCGGAACTTCGGGAACATAATTCGGCAGCATTGATAACTGAAGCTTCCGGGCTTCTTCAAGCTCTTTTGTCTTTCGTTGATTATCAGCTTCAAGAAGTTTTCTTGCTAACTCTTCTTCTTTTGCTCTTCTCTCTTGCTCGATAGTTTTCTGTGAAAGATCTTTTACCTGAACTAATTGTTTTTCAAGATTTAAATGAGTATCTGCCATTCTCTTTGCAAGATTGATTGAAACAGTAATAGCGAGAAAAACTAATCCATAAACATAAACAAGATAAATTCCGAAAAGTGGTTGAGTTATTACTTCTGTAAGAATGAGCACCTGGTATCCGATTAGTAAAATTGCCACAATAAAGCCAACACCAATAAGCCAGCCCCAGCTCCATTCCTGTTTATTTTTAATTGATCGTATAACTGATCTTACTATTTCCACTGTTATGATTCCAGCGTAGATAAAGAATATCGCATCGACAACATCTCCGCCTATCAGTGGAAAGAAAATAGTTTGAATTGCAAAGAATACTACGGCTATTACAAAATAAACGTACTGTTTCGGCATTTTATCATACGAACTTGCATAAACCGTCAATAAACCAAAAAGTAGTGAAAGTTGAACTGCCACAGAGTTTATCGTTAATAAATTTATACTCGTTAAAATGGAATTGTTGAAATTATTTTGTACGGAAGTGTAAATGACAACAGCAAAAGATAGCATCGAGATAGAATAAAATAAATTCTCTTTAACTTTCGGGTAGAATACAAATAACAGCAAATGCATTATTGCAAAAGCAAGAATGAATGCACCGAAAGCCATCTGACTTACTGAAAGTTCTCTTACTGTGTTGATTCGGTTGTAAGTGAAAACCTCCATGTCTCCAAGCACAGCCGTAAAGCCAACCTCGATATTTCGATTTGCTAATTTTTCGGCGGAGTGATTAGAATATCTTACAGCAAGAACCTGTGTTTCCTTTTTATCAAATAAAATATGTCGTGGATTTCTATCAAGAAAAATTTCTTCTGCTTCTTTAGAGGTGCCGACAACTCCATATTTATAAAGAAGTCTGCCATTTAAATAAATTTCTGCTGCACCGGTGCAGTAAAAATTTAAGCCGAAAACAATATTCCATAATGAAGAATCAACCTGGATTTCATTTCGGAACCAGATATTTCCAGTCCACTCTAACTTCTCGAAATCATTCTTGTTCAATTTAGGATTAATGGATTTCCAATCAGTGTCGTCGTAATTTGGATCGACCCAGGAAGAATCATCGCCAATTTGGTACTTCCAACCTTCAAATAGCTCAACAAAACCACCTTTATTTTTAATTCTTTCTTCGCTCAGAATAATTTTTTGCTGAACCTGGTCTCTCCACTTTGGAATCCTGAATTTTAATGTTGTGTCCCCTTTAACCACATGCACAAAGTTTGGAAACTCCATTCCATTAGAATCCACTGCTTCAGTGCTCCAGTCACCTCTTGTGAATTTGAAAAAAAGTGTATCACCGGTGTTTGCAAAAGTTTTATAACTCCAGGTGTTAAAGGATCGCTTCTTCATTTTCTGCATATTGTACCAATTACCGAGTTCATCATTACCACCTGTAATGTAAATTTTTGATTCGCTCGGCAAAGAATCAGCTTCAGCAAATATTACTATCTTTTTATCCTGTGGATAGAAGAATACAGTCGGGAAGAAAACAAGGAAAAGTAAAAGTAAACTAAATAATCTGATGCTCATTAAGACTCGAAATGGTTGATTTAATAGTTTAAAATATAGAAAATTAACCGCTTAAACTACAGTTGATAAATTTATAATGTGTGTTGATAAATATCACGTGAGATAGTTTAATTAGACGATTTAATGAAGAGTCGAAAATTTATTTACTCTTGCTTCAGATAGAATAAACTAATTTTTCAGTATCACACTACAGCCAATATGTTATCTTAACCATAAATATATTATCCGGCTGGACACTCATTAAATTGTTCATTGAATTTCCAAACTCAAACTCACCGGTTGGTGTTACATCTTCTCTGCTTTGTGTCCAAACCAGATAAAGAGTTGAACCTGCCATATATTCCCATCTGAGCACTGCATTTCCGCGGAGCGAAACATAATTGAAATTCGGGTTGCCGATAGTTTTTGCTTCGGCCGGTCCATCACCATCAGGATCAAGTGTGTACGACGTTACATCACCGTTTGAATTAGTACCTTGCTCGATAGTTGATCCATTCTCACCATAAATCGTATAATCATATGAGCCCGGTTGTTCGAGAAATTTAAAATCATTGTAATTTCCTGAAGCAATGAGCGGCTGAATATAAACCTGGAAACTTAGTATAGGACTCAAAATCCAGTCAGCCCGGATGTTTGCAGAAAAAGTGTTTTGATCCAGATGAGAGAAAACATATCTTCTTCCGTAAGTTTCCGTTGCTGCGGGGTCGACAAAATTTCTGACCCACTGAGTTTCAATAATATCCTTATAAAACTCCGGTCCAAATGAAACAGTTAGAGTAGGGAGGACTTTAAATTCCAGGTTAGTATAAATACCGCGAGAAGTTCCATCTTCACCCGTATTAAAATTTCCACCAACCTGCAACACCCACCAAACCCTGTTATCAGTACCTGCATCAAAGTTGATGGAATGTCTTTCCGGGTTTACTGTTAAAGGACCTCCCCGTGTTCTTCTTGAATTCATTGTTGAAGGGTTGTACAAATATGACAGGCTGGCTGTGTAGTAATCGCGTGAAGCATAATAAGCTCCTGCTCTGTAACCTTGAGCGATTTTGTTCCATCCAAAATCATAGCTGACAAAAGTAGATGCATTGAAACCGAAGTACTGATAAAAATCTGTTGGAACATTCCAGATATAGCTTGTATGAAAATGTGCATTCATGTAATCGCTGTATGAACCAAAACCAAGGTCATTCAGTTCAAACTTTGGACTTAAAAAACCTACTGCTGTATTGAATGTCCATCTTCCACGGTTTTTATTAAGCATGAATCGTCCGCCGTATCCGGTCATGGAAGTTGCCGAGCTGTCAACTGAAACATGGGTAGCATCTGGTCTCTGAAAATAATGAGTTGGACTCCTTTGAAGAGCCAGAAGTCTTTCAGTTGTACCTGTAATGCTTGAAAGTGCTGCCCAGCCCGTTAAAACATAAGTATTATCAGAATCTAAAAATGTCCAGCCATCACCACCAACTACAAAAGCATTTTTGTTTATCTGATCCCGAAGTGCCGGATCATCAAAAAAGCGATTAGTTAATGTCGAAAGAATTCCAAAACCCTGATCTCCGTTATTAAAATCTCTCTGTAACCGTAGCACCCCATAGTAAGTTGACGGCTCTACTTCAACACTTGAATTCATTCCATCAACACTTATATCAGCAAATTCTTTTTTAGTTACGGATTGAATTGTCCCAAGCTTCCATCCATCATAGACCTGTCCCGAGATTTTTGCTGCTCCAAGTATATGTGTACCGTTTGGGATATCCGCATAATCGTACGGAGGCAAACCACCTTGTGGCGCTCTTCCGATTCGTCTGCTGTAAAAAATATTTGTTGTTGGCCAATTGAAAGAGACAGTATTGTTTGTTCCACCGTAACCAAATCTGTAAATGCTTGCACCTTCTGTAAAGAAAGGTCTTTTTTCCTGGAATGTATATTCAACATCTGTGAGGTTTACTATCGCGGGATCAACTTCAACCTGTCCAAAATCAGGATTGACTGTTCCGTTAAGTGTGAGGCTGTTGCCAAGTCCTGCTCTCACATCAAGACCCAAGCCGGGTGAATATTCACTTCCGGAATTGAATGGATCATCAGATGCAGTTTTAATGTATTCGGCTTTACCAACAACATAAGGTAAATATTCAATTCTTGCAGGAGGAGTAATTCCTTCAATACCAGTCAAGTCAGGAAATCTTGAAGTAAAACCACTTTCATTTCGCGGGGTGTAAACGAGCATATCAGTTTCGAATCTTCTGCTGATAAATCTCTCAACGTTTATTCCCCAAACCTGATTATCGCCTTCCTGAAATCGTAATTGTGAGTATGGAATTTTCATTTCTGCCGACCAACCATCATCATTCAAGCTAGCACTTCCTTCCCAAACAGCATCCCAGGAAATGTCATTCGGCTGTTTCACATCATTTTCTATTAAACCATCGGCAAGTGTTCCAGCAGCAGAAACATAAAAGAAATATCCGCTTCTTTTATCGCGGTAAGAATCAAGATAAAGAACGCATCCATCCGAAGGATCACCCCAGATAAAATCACGCCGGACTAATCTTGCTAAAATTGAATCCGGTTGACTATCAAAAAATTTTCCCGCGAAATACAACGCTTCGTCGTCGAACGCAAGCCAGTATTCAGTGTGTTGAGAAGGTTTTGTCCCCTGGTCAGGGTCTTGCTGGATTAGATTTGTAAAACCAGGTCTTTGCCAGATTTTTTCGTCAAGCTTGCCGTCAATTACTATTTGCTCTTCAGTTCTGACCGCATTGATTTTAAGATTTGAATTTTGCTCAACGTTTGGAAATAACTGATATGCTTGAATTAAAATAAATAAAAGTGTAGTAAATAAATTCTTCATACTTTAAAACCTCTGGAATAATTTCTTCCGAAGTATAGTTCGTATACAGACATTCAGGTATCTAATTTTATTTGTCGGTAAAACCTGCTGATGGAAGGGCAAAAAAATTTTTATAATTGAACTGGATTTATGCCAGTATCAGTTTATACAGTCTAACCGAAGTAAACAGAGGAAGGTGTTGCCGAAACACATTTATTTTTATTTGAGAATTAAATTGATAGCTTGATGTAAATTTTCAACAGACTGAATTTTTATCTTTTCAGAATATTTAACTCCCTTTGAATTTCCTGCAGGAATGAGTGCGGTTTTGAATCCAAGCTTTTCAGCTTCCTGAATTCGTTTGTCGATGTGTCCAACGCTTCTGATCTCACCACCCAAACCAACTTCACCGATAATTATCGTTTGGTTATCAATCACTTTATCAGACAAGCTTGATGCGATTGCAGAACAGACAGCAAGATCAGCTGCTGGTTCAGTAATTCGGATTCCTCCGGCAATGTTAACAAATACATTTGTAGCAGACACACGAACATTTGCTCTTTTTTCAAGAACAGCAAGAAGTATTGATAACCTTCGCTGATCAAAACCATTACTTACTCTTTGAGGATAACCGTAATTTGAAGGAGTAACAAGTGCCTGAACTTCAAGTAATATCGGTCTGGTTCCTTCAATACTTGATGTAACAACAGAACCGGGAGTCTGCTTTTCTCTTTCACTTAAAAATAATTCGCTTGGATTTTTTACTTCACGCAAACCATCTTCGTGCATTTCAAAAACACCAATTTCATTTGTGCTTCCAAACCTGTTCTTTTGCGCGCGCAGGATCCTGAAAGAGTAATTTGACTCACCTTCAAACTGAATAACTGTATCAACCATATGTTCGAGTAATTTGGGACCGGCAATCATTCCTTCTTTAGTAACGTGGCCGATTATTATTACGGAGTAATGTTTCTTCTTCGCTTCTTCCATTAGCAAGGCTGTACATTCTCTGATTTGTGTAATTGTGCCGGGTGAGTTTTCAAGCTCACTTCTGTACATTGTTTGAATAGAATCGACGACCACAACAGAAGGTGAGAGTTGATTAATTGCTCCGATTATATCCGAAAGATTTGTTTCTGCCTGAACAAAAAAATCCGCGGATGAAATTTTGAGTCTGCTGGCTCTCAGCTTAATTTGTTTTTCAGATTCCTCGCCGGTTGCATAAAGGACTTTTTGTTTGATGTTTGCAGTTGCCTGCATTGCTAGTGTTGATTTGCCAATTCCCGGATCACCGCCGAGAAGAATAACAGAACCGGGCATCAAACCTCCGCCAAGCACACGGTCAAATTCGTTTATTCCGGTTTTAATTCTGTCTTCTTCATTAGCTGAGATTGAATCAATAGTGTTCACTTCATACTTTGATTTGGAAATTACAGGCTTGCGTTTGGAGGTTTCAATTACTTCTTCTGTGAATGAATTCCAACTTTCACATTCCGGGCATTTCCCCAGCCATCTGAGTGATTCATAACCGCAGTTTGAGCAGATGTATTTTATTCTTGTTTTAGACATATTTTTTTCACCACTGAGACACTAAGAGCACTTAGCTTCACTAAGATTCAGGAAGTTTTGAAAATTCATCTGTTACCAATGGGATCAAATTATCTTTTATATTTTCACAATGAAAATTGATAAGCAATCCTTTTGGTTTTCCGGTCAATTTTAAATATGAAAGAATTTGTGCTTTGAATACAGGAATCATTAATTCCACTGCTTTCAGTTCGACGATTATCAAATCATTAATTAATAGATCTAAGACCAAATTTGTTCCAAGATCTTTCCCTTTATAATTTATTGGAACTGCGACTTGTCTCTTAACTTCAAATCTCTGTGAATTCAGTTCTTCTACAAAGCAAATTTCATAGACTGATTCTAATAATCCGGGACCAATCTGCTTGTGAACCTCAATTGCGCAGCCCACAATTCGATATGCAATATCATTAACATATTTCTTTGTAATTCTCATTCTCAGTGTTTCTTAGTGACCTTAGTGTCTTAGTGGTAAATGTTCTAAAATAAACTTGCAACGACCTTCTCCACTTTACTTAATGCAGCTGGAATACCCAAAACATCTTTGCCGCCGGCAGTTGCAAGATGCGGACGACCACCACCACCGCCGCCAACAAGCTTTGCAAGCTCACCGACAATTTTTCCAGCGCTTAATTTCTTTTCTTTGATAAGATCATCACTAACCACGGCAACTATCCCTACTTTGTCTTCCACCTGTGAAATCAGAACACCAACACCGCTGCCCATTTTATTTCTCATTTCATCGCCAAAAGATTTCAGCTCATCCATATTGTCGGCATGGACTCTTCCTTTAAAAACTTTAATTCCTTTTTCTTCGGAATGGAGAGAGAGAATATGATCAAGCTGTCCAAGTTTTTCTTTTAGTTTGAGATCGGAAATTTCCTTCTCAAGTTTCTTTTTCGTATCGAGTAGCTCATCAATCCTGTGGCTGAACTGCTTCATATGTTCAAGCTGTGATTGGATATACTTTTGAACACCTGCTCCTGTTACAGCCTCAATTCTTCTTACACCGCTTGCGATAGAAGCTTCACTTGTTATTTTGAAAAGCCCAATCTCGGAGGAATTTTTAACATGAGTTCCGCCGCAGAATTCCATTGTAAAATCTCCGAACTGAACGACATTCACTTTGTCACCGTACTTATCCCCAAAGAACATCAATGCACCCATCTTCTTTGCTTCCTCAAATGGAATATTTCGATGATGATACATCGGGAGATTTCTTCTCAATTGTTCGTTCACAAGGATTTCAATGTCGTGCAGTTCTTCGGAACTCGGTTTTGTGAAGTGTGTAAAATCAAATCTGAGATGGTCAGGTCCAACATAAGAACCAGCCTGCTGAACGTGTGTTCCAAGAATTTTTCTTAAAGAAGCATGAAGAAAATGTGTAACCGAGTGATTTCTCATAACATCCCAACGGTGTCTGGAATCAACTTCAGCAGTTAGCTCGACACCAGGTTGAAGGACTTTTTTAAAATCATTATCAACAACGTGAATAATTTTATTCTCAACTTTCAGCAAGTCAACGACGTCAAACTTATTTTCATTAATAATTAATAAACCGGTATCATCAACTTGTCCTCCAGCTTCAACATAAAAGGGAGATTTATTAAGGACTATTAGATCGGTTTCACCATCACGTTTGAAACCTGTAATTTTCGAGGCAGTACTTAGCTCGTCGTAACCGGTAAAATCAGTTGAAGTATCGCTTGAGAAATTAAAACCTTTTGTGTCATTCAGTAAAACACTCACGGAAGCAAATTTATCTTTCGATGCGTCACGTGAACTCTTCTTCTGTTGGTTCATCAGCTCATTAAATTTTACCTCATCAATTGAAAAACCTTTTTCGATTGCCATTATGTTGGTTAGATCAACCGGGAAACCAAATGTATCATAAAGCTTAAAAACATCTTCACCGGGAATAAGTTTTTCCTTTTTCTTATTAAGCCGTTCAATTATTTCCTCAAACAGTTCTATTCCGCGATCAAGAGTTGCATTAAAACTTTCCTCTTCACCCTTGATTACTTTTTTAACATATTCTTTTTTCTCTTTTATCTCGGGGAATACATCGCCCATTGTTTGAGCAAGTGTATCCACAAGAAGATAAAGAAAGGGATCGTTAAGATTAATTTTTCTTCCGTAGCGGGCAGCTCTTCTTAAAATTCTTCTCAGTACATAACCTCTGCCTTCATTTCCGGGAACTGCGCCTTCAGCAATTGCAAAAGTTAGCGCCCGGATGTGATCAGCAATTACTCTCGTCGGAATCTTGATCTCTTCTGATTTTTCTTTTGCTTCGGATGGAAGGTCTTTTTCAATTTTGATCTTGCTGAGCTTTACAATTTCATTTATTAATGGATAGAAAATATCTGTGTCATAATTAGAATTTGTTTTTTGCAGCACTGCGCAGATTCTCTCGAA